>CACXPT010000275.1 GCA_902769585.1 uncultured bacterium | reverse complement strand
ACCTCTCCGTCGCGCCGACCTTCACGGGATCCGTCAAGACCGGCAGCGGACGCGTGGTGATGAACGACTTCTCGTTCATCCAGACGGCCAGCCAGCTGAAGCTCGGCCCCGGCACGTTGCTCTATACGGGGCCGGACGTCGAGATTCCCGGACTGACGCTTTCCTCGGGCTCATCGCGCTGCGCCGTCTTTGACCACGACTCGGACGTTACGCTCAACGCGCTGACGGTTTCCGGCACCTCCGCCTTCCTGAAGCGTGGAGCGGGCACGCTGCGGCTCCACGGCACCGGAACCTTCTCGCCGAATACGAAGGTGAACCACAACAACGACACGTTCAAGACCCTTGGCATCGTGAAGCCGAACGGAGACTGTCCGACCGTCACCATGCGCGGCGTCACCATCGCGAAGGGCACCATCATCCAAGGCGAAGTGGACGATCCCGCCAACGCGCCGACGGTCGACCTTGCCGCCAACGAAATGACGATCGGATCCTGGACGTTGCAGGGCGACGCGACATACATCCTGAACAACGGAACGCTCACGGGGACGGCCAGTATCTACGTTGGCTATTACGCGAACAATTCGCTCAATCCTATTCCCACGCTCACGTACGTCCAGAACGGGGGATCGATGACGGCGGTTAACCTGAACTGCGGATATACGAACAACAGATGGGCGAACAAGACGGACATATACGTCGAGATCAACGGCGGCACCGTGGAACTCTCGTCCAACTTGAACATGGGGCGCGACAAGGCCTCCAAGACGACGCAGACCTGCCGCTTCGTGATGAACGGTGGCTCCTTCGAGATCGGGGCGAACCTGCATCTCGCCTATAAGGCAAATGCGCCCAAGGGATTCGCGGATCTCAACGGCGGCGTCGTCACGGTCAAAGGTTCGATCTATCCCGCCTACGGCGGAACCGCCGAGTCGACCCTGCGCCTGAACGAAGGGGCCGTGCTTCGCTGCAACGGAGTCGTTGCACCGGCCGACGGCGCCACCACGCGCTTCTATGGCAACGGCGGCACGTTCCGTCCGCTCTGCCTCACGACGGCGGGACAGACGATGGCCGCCAATGCGTTCTCGTATCTCTACGCCTCCACGAACGGCCTCGTTGTGGACACCTCCGAGACGCTGGACGGCGCGGCATACACGATTGCGATGCCGATCGCCACGGATCCAGATTGCGAGGGCGCGGACGGCGGCCTCGTGAAGCGCGGCGCGGGCACGCTCACGCTTTCGGGCGCGAACACATACACGGGTCCGACAGTCGTGGAAGGGGGCATCCTCGCGCTGTCGGGCACGGGGACGCTCGGGACAGGGAGCGGTCTCAGCGTCGCGAACGGCGCGATCTGCGACCTCGGCGGCACGGCGCAGGCGGTGGCGGACGTCACGGCATCCGGTCTCGTGCGCAACGGCACGCTGACGGTGACGGACGGCCTCCTCGTGGGCGAGGACGTGCTCTCCGTGGACGGCGACCTGACGCTCGGCAACGCGCTTACGGTGGACTTCGCCGGGCGGCAGGGGCTCGACCTCGACGCGGGCGAGCCGGTGGCGTTCGTGACCGGCGAGACGACGCTTCCCGGCGGTGCGCGTGCGACAAACGCGGGCGAAGTGCGCGGCGTGGTCTTCGCGCGCGACGGCAACACGGTCTATGCGGTCGCGGCCCCGACCGGCACGACGATCATCTTCAGGTAGTTTGAAAGCCCTTCCCCCGCGCCATTCGCGAAAATGTGGTATACTTTCCGTCGATGGAGAAGGTAGCGACAGACATATACACTTTCAGCAGGCTTCGCGCAGAGGGCTTCACGTACGTCGACAAGACGGACATGCTCTATGCGATGGCGTCTGGCGAGGTTGGTTTCCAGTTCTTCATCGCGCGGCCACGCCGCTTCGGCAAGTCGCTCGCCGTCTCCACGCTTGAAAGCCTCTTTCAGGGCGAGCGCGAACTCTTCAAGGGCCTTGCCGTCGAACCGAAGTGGGACTGGTCCAAGAAGTGGCCGGTGCTACATCTCGACATGGGGAGTTCGCAGACGGCGACGGTGCCGGAGCTGCACCGTAAGTGGCGGCACATGCTTGAGGACGAATGCGTCCGCAACAAGATCCCGTTCCGCGACGACGAGAATCCTGCAACGGCGTTCGAGAACGTCATCAACGACCTTGCCGCCGCGTCCGACAACGGATTAATGGTGTTGCTCGTGGACGAATACGACAAGCCTCTGCTTGGACATCTGATGAAGGCGGACGTTACCGAGTTCCGCGACGCCCTCAAGGCGTTCTACTCCGTTATCAAGACATTGGAGAAGAAGCAGCGCTTCGCCTTCATCACGGGCGTGAGCAAGTTCTCCAAGGTGTCCATATTCTCCGACCTCAACAACTTGAAGGACTGGACGATGCACCGGAAGGCGGGGACTCTCTTCGGCTACACGCACGAGGAAGTCCAGGCGAACTTCCCCGGCCGCATCCACGGCCTTGCCGAGGCGAACGGCGTTTCCGACGATGAAGCCTTCCGCCAGATCGTCAAGTGGTATGACGGCTACAAGTTCCATCATGCGGCCGAGCCGGTCATCAATCCGGTTTCGCTCGGAGAGTGCTTCGACAAGGGCGAGTTCGCCGACTACTGGTCGAAGACCGCAATCCCCACGTTCCTTGTCGACATACTGAAGGAGCATCCGCTTGACTTTTCCTCGGTGAATATCGAAGAGGACGATCTCGAGACATACGAGCCGGAGCATCCGAAGCTTGTCACGCTTCTCTATCAGACAGGCTACCTGACCATCAGGGACTTTGTGCAAATGGGGTCTGCCCGCAGATATTCGCTCCGCTTCCCGAACATGGAAATCGAACATTCGTTCCTGAAGCGGGTCGTCGGCGCGTATGTCAGGCAGGATCCGGGCCAGTCCTCCGGCTTCGCGTTCGCCGCCGGCGAGGCACTCTACGCGCACGATGTGCCGAAGTTCCTGAAGGCTCTCAAGTCTTTTTTCTCGGACATTCCCTACGACATGACCGACCGTCAGAACGAGCAGATGTGGCAGACGATCTGTTATGTCGTGCTACGCTCTATCGGCATCAACGTGAACGGCGAGGTCAAGACGCACGACGGGCGCATGGACATGGTGGTTGACCTGCCGGACGACGTCTACATAGTCGAGTTCAAGCTCGACCGTCCCGCTGCCGAGGCGATGGAGCAGATCAAGGGCAAGGACTATGCGGAGAAGTACGCGCTCTCGAAGAAACGCCTTACGCTGATCGGCATTTCCTTCTCTTCAGAGAAGCGTACCATAGTCGAAGAGCTCGTTGAAGAAATTCCGGCAGGGTGATTGGCTTTTAGAGAGGAGAAAAGGCAATGGATTGGAAGAGAGTGGGCGTGGTGGTCGGAGTGGCCGTGGCGGGCACAATGTTCGCCGCAACGGTCACGGTGAACGCGCCGGTGGGAACTGTTACGAACGCTTATGCATTCGTCACGGGCGGGCGCGACGGGCGGCACGGTGCGCCTCAACCCCAGCAACACGCACACGGGCGGCACCACGCTCGGCTCGGGCACGCTCGTGGTGACGCAGCCGGCCCGTCCCGAGGCGGGGATTGGCGAGCTGGGCGCGGGGCCGTTCACGCAGACGGGCGGCACGCTTCGCTACGCCGGCCCGGCGGGCGGCGTGTGGACCGGCGCGATCACGAATCGGCCGGCCGTGGACACCTCCGCCGTCGTGTGGCAGATCGACAACGACCTCGTCATGGCGGGCGACGTGCAGCAGCCGACGGGCTGCTTCATCAAGTCCGGCAAGGGGACGCTCACCTTCACGCAGCCGTTCACTCTTGGCGGCTGCACCACATCATACAGCGGCATCTACGGCGGCTACACGGACTTCTCGCCCGACCGCGCGCCCACGAAGGGCTATGCGCCGTTCACCATCGCCGACGGCACGGTGGTGATCGACACGCCCTACGACGTGTCCGTCACGAACGTCCTCTCCGGCGTGGACGTCAACCTCGCCATCGGGCAGGGAACCACCGTCAACGGCGAGGAGACGACTGGCGTCCTGATCCTCAGCAACGGCATCACGCGCTCGGCGGGTCGCATCAACGTGGGCTCGACGAACGGCAGGAAGTCCAATTCGACCTCGCGGCTCCAGCCGACCCTGCGCGTCCTGAACGGCGCGACGCTCTTCGTGGGGCCGACAGGCAACAAGGCATGCTACCTCGGCGTGATGTGGAGCGACAGCACGCTCCAGTGGAACGCGCCGTTGCTGGAGGTTGCCGGTCCTGGATCCAAAATGTGGTGCAACGGACTCTCGATCTCGTACCACAAGGGCGGCAACTCAACCGTGCTCGTCCGCGACGGCGGAGACCTCTCGTCCCTCGGGGCGAACCTCACCATCTCGTCGAACAGCGGCAGCGCGGACACGACGAACGAGGTGGTCGTGACGGGCGCGGGGTCGTACCTGCGCGTGCGCGCCGTCAACAACAGCAAGACCGCGACGACGAACGTGCGTATCCTAGACGGCGGCGTCCTCGAGATGTGGAATTTCCAGAACGGCGGCGGCGGCAAGCTGAACCTGATCGTGGACGGCGGCGTGTGGCGGCACCGCAACAA
>CACXPT010000274.1 GCA_902769585.1 uncultured bacterium | reverse complement strand
TAGCCCTCGGCCTCGAGGTCGGCGACGAGCGCCTTGCGGCACTCCCAGCGGTCCATGCCCTCGTACTTCGCGCCCGCGAGCGCGTTCATGTGCGCGTCCTCGGTCATGATGTTGATCGACTCGAGGTTGTGGCGCTTGCCCACGAGGAAGTCGTTCGGGTCGTGCGCTGGCGTGATCTTCACGATGCCTGTGCCGAACTCCTTCTCCACGTACATGTCGGAGATGACGGGAATCTCGCGGCCGGTCAGCGGCAAGATCACCGTCTTGCCCACGAGGTGCGCGTAGCGCTCGTCCTTAGGGTTCACGGCCACCGCCGTGTCGCCCGGCAGCGTCTCCGGACGCGTCGTCGCCACCATCACGTAGTCCTTGTATGGCTCGCCCGCGGCGCCCTTCTCCGACCCTACCACCGGATACTTGATGTACCAGAGCGAGCCATGGTTCGCCTCGTGCTCCACCTCGTCGTTCGCGAGCGCGGTCTGGTGGTGCGGGCACCAATTGACGATGTAGTCGCCCTTGTAGATGAGGCCCTCCTTGAACAGCTGCACGAAGACCTTCGTCACCGCCTTGGAGCATCCCTCGTCGAACGTGAAGCGCTCGCGTTGCCAGTCCGTAGAGTTGCCGAGCATGCGCTGCTGGTGCACGATCGTGCCGCCATACTGCCGCTTCCACTCCCACACGCGCTCGAGGAACTTCTCGCGTCCGAGGTCCTGCCGGCGCAGCCCTTCCTTGTCGAGCGCCTTCTCGACGACGCTCTGCGTGGCGATGCCCGCGTGGTCCGTGCCCGGCAGCCACAGCGTGTTGAAGCCGCTCATACGGCGCCAGCGCACGAGGACGTCCTGGATCGTCTGGTTGAGCGCGTGGCCCATGTGCAGGATGCCAGTCACGTTCGGCGGCGGAATGACCACAGAGTAGGGCGTTCCTGTGCCCGGCTCGTCGTGGAAATAACCGTTCTTCTCCCAAATGGGGTACCATTTGGCTTCCGACGCCTTTGCGTCATAACGCTTGTCCATCATCTTCTACTTTGCCTCTTGTGGAAAAAAGTTCGGATATTATACCATAAGTCCGCGACAGCGCAAATTCGTGAGGCCAATCGCGCCCCCGCGGCAAGAACGTCTCCTTGCGACGTACAAGCTACCTTATGGTCCGTATCTTGATGTTGCGGAACGCAACCGCGTCGTCATGGTCCTGGAGAAGGATCCGCCCAGAAGGCGCCTCGCCCCACGCGCCGCCCTCGAGGAACTTCGGCTTGTTCCATTTCGTAAGCTTGAACGCCTCGCGGAACTTGCTGTCGCCACGCTCGTAGGAAAGCACCTTCATGCCGTTGAGCCAGTGCTCCACGTGCCGTCCGCGCGAAATGACCTCCGCCGTGTTCCACTCGCCGCATGGCTTCAGGTACTTCGCCGCATCCGCCGGATAGAAGTAGTAGAGCGAGGCGAGGCGCTTGTTGGCGAATGCCTCCTCCGTCACGTTCGGGGGCGCGGGATGGGTAGGATCGAGCAACTGATATTCCGGGGCCGTGCCGCCGTTTCGATCAGGGTTGTAGAAGTACTTGATGCCGGAGTTGGCCGCGCGCGGAAGGCGGAAATCGACCTTGAGATGGAAGTCGCGGAAGCTTTCCCGCGTGCAGATGTCCATGCCGCCCTTCGCGCGCGCGCCTGGAATCGGATTGCATTTCCACTGGCCGTTGCCGGCCCAGACGCGGCGCGGCACGACGGCGAGCGTGCCGTCTTTGATCTCCCATCCCTCGCCGGCGGGCGTCGTTCCGTCCGCGCGCACCCAGCCATCGAAGCTCTTGCCGTCCCACAGCAGCCTCCAGCCTTCCGCGCGCTCCGCCTCAGAGAGGGTCACGCCTGCTGCGACCACCGCCATGCACCCCACAACAACCGCTATCAGCTTTTTCATTTCACCATTCACCTATCGCTTACTCTCGCTTGGTCTCGCTCGCACGGTCTTCAAGGTCACGAAGGTCGAGCGACATCACGCCTTCAACCGCATTCGTGCGGTCACCGGGTTCTTGACGCGTCCCGTTCGTGTAGGTGCGGCCGAGAACGGCGTTCTTTGGAAGCCCCGCCTCGGTCTTGATGTCCTCGGGGTCGGAGAGTCCGACCGTGACGAAAATGATGATTTCGCGCTGTTCCTTCTTGCGTGTCTTCCCGCCGAACAGCTTGTTACCGATCCACGGGATGTCGCACAGATACGGTATGCCGTTGTCGTAGTCATATTCGTATGTCTTGGAAAGCCCGCCGATCACGGCAGTCTGGCCGTCCTTGAGGGTAAATTCCGTCACGATGCGCTGTACGTCGATTATCGGGAACTTCGGAGCTGGTATCTCGTCGCTTTCCGAGGATTCCACCTGGACGTAGTTATATTCGTCGCCTCCGCTGCCCAGGCTGCTGACCGTCGGCACGATGGAGACGTTGATGAGCCCGTTCGTCATGACGCGCGGCTGCACGCTTAGCATAACGCCCCAGCTGAAGAACGCCTCGTGCGCAAACATGAGTTCGTCCTTCCCCGGGATCTCCCTCATCTGCGTATCGACGTCCAGCGTGTTGTTGTTGCCGTTCAGGACGCGCTTGGCGCTGAGTATCACGTTCGGGCGCTTCGTCGTCATGTCCACGACCGCCTCCCTGCCGCTCGTCACGATCACCTTCGGGTTGGAGAACGTTTTCACGTCCTCGCTCCCCTGAAACGCCGCCAGGATGATTTTCATCTCGTCCAAGGACAGCATCCCCTGGAAGTAGCTGTTGTCGGCGGTTCCGCCCTTGGTAAACTTGTATGTTTGCGAACTGCCCCTCATTCCGGACGAAGTGGCCTGCGAATATTCCGAGATGTTGTTCGGTATGCGTTGCTTCGAGACGCCAGCGCCGCCCGACGCCGTGACTCCAAGCTTGCCGATTCCGCTCCAGTCGATCCCCAGATCGTAGGCCGCGCTGTTTTTCAGTTCGACGAACCGAGCCTCGACGTACACCTGCCTCGGCTTGCGGTCGATCCTCGCAATCATCGCCGCACAGTTGTCGAGTACGGCCTCCGGGGCCGTCACCATCACGGAATTCGCTTCGATGAACGGAACGGCCATGTCGCCGACAAACGGAACTCCATTTGTCACGACCCGCCCACGCCATGTGCGGTTGAAGTTGTCCGCCACCTCCTTGGCGTCCGCATACGTAAGCTCGAACATGCGCGAATCTATGCGCCCTTCCTCAGCCACGGCGGCACGCGGCATCCACGAGCACACAATGAGCGCCGCCACACAGCCAATACCTTTATGTCTAAACATGACCATTCCACACTCTCCATTGCTTGCCATGAACACCGGCACCTACCGGAGCAGGGCATATTATAACATAAATCATTCCCGACGGGCCCCAGAACACGAGTTGCACACCTGCGTAAGAATATGGTAGAATGGCGGCACTTCTGAAAATGCTAGAAAAGGAGCACATCGATATGAAGAAATTTCGCATCCGGGCGATCTTTGGGATGGCTTTGTCTGTCGTATCGGCAGCATTCGGCGCGGCGGCGGACAACCCCGTGCTGCGCATCATGCCGCTCGGCGACTCGATCACGCACGGGTCGCAGTCCGTGCGCGGCAACGGCTACCGCGCG
>CACXPT010000273.1 GCA_902769585.1 uncultured bacterium | reverse complement strand
CAACGAGGTGACGCCGCGCAACTACACGTTCCGCAGCCGCGAGTTCGAGCAGATGGAGCTCGAGTTCTTCATCCGCCCGGACGAGGCCGTCGAGATCCTGCACGGACACGTGGTGACGCTTGCCGACAACCCCGACCTGGACGGCCCCGTGCAGGACGACTGGGGCTGGGAGGTGTGGCACAAGTACTGGGTGGAGCAGCGCAAGAAGTTCCTCACCGCGGTCGGCCTGCCGCCCACGCGCTTCGTCGAGTACTGGCAGAAGCCCGACGAGCTCGCCCACTACGCCCGCGCGTGCGTGGACATCGAGTACGACTTCCCGTTCGGGCGTCAGGAGCTGGAGGGCATCGCTGCCCGCAGCGACTTCGACCTCTCGCAGCACCAGAAGCACTCCGGCGAGAGCCAGATGGTGTTTGACGACCCGCTCAAGCAGGCGGCGAAGAAGATGGACGAGGCCGCCCGCGCCGCCTTCATCGAGAAGGTGCAGAAGGACTGGGTGGCGCGCGGCAAGGATGCGCTCGCCGCCGAGGCGTTCTGCAAGAACCTCTTCGACGGCAAGTACGTGCCGCACGTGATCGAGCCGTCGGCCGGCGTGGACCGCCTGATGCTCGCGCTTCTCTGCGAGGCGTACGAGGAGCAGAAGCTCACGGACGACAAGGGCAAGGACGACGTCCGCACGGTGCTGCACTTCCACCCGAAGGTGGCGCCCGTGAAGGTGGCCGTGTTTCCGCTCGTGAAGAAGGACGAGGCCAGCTACAAGATGGCCAAGGAAATCTTCGCCAAGCTCCGCAAGAAGGTGAACACCTTCTGGGACGAGAGCGGGCAGATCGGCCGCCGCTACCGCCGCCAGGACGAGGCGGGCACGCCGTGGTGCATCACGGTGGACCCCGAGTCGCCCAAGGACGGCAAGTTCACGGTGCGCGACCGCGACTCCATGACGCAGGAGCGCGTCTCCTACGAGGAATTCCTCGCGAAGATGTACGAAGCGCTGGAATTCTGATGGCCGACTGGCTAGACCTAAATCCAGACCCTGCCCACGTGAAGCGCGAGCGCGAGAAGGCGCGCGCGCTGCGGAAGACCGACTGGTGGCGCGCGCAGATCGCCGCCGGCGTGTGCCACTACTGCCACAAGAAGGTCGGCGCAGCGAACCTTACGCTAGACCACGTGGTGCCCGTGGCGCGCGGAGGAAAGTCTACGCGCGGCAACTGCGTGCCATGCTGCGCGGCGTGCAACGCCTCGAAGAAGGCGTACACGCCCGCAGAGCAGATACTCGACCAGCTCTTTCCCGCCCAAAGCCCTTCTTTCGAAGCGCACGGGTGAAACCGGAGAAGCCCGTGGAAACTGCGGCATGCAGGTGGATTGATGAAGAGCGTTCTGGTTGATGTTGCCCTGTGGACTATTTTGTTGGGGCCGCTGGTTTGTTTATGTGTGTTGCATTGGCGCAACCCTGGACGCTTCTCTTCTTTGGGCAAATGCGCGCTTTGGGCCTTCGCCCTCTCGCTCTGGAGCTGGCTTCTTTTCGGCGGCAGCATGTTTGTGGCATGTGCTTTGTTTCATCAATACCCTGAGAATGGTGCCGCAGTCGTTTTCGCGCTTTATTTTGGATGGCTTTACATCTGGCCTTTCGCGATTCTCGTTGGTGGAGTCTATCTCCTCGTGAGAATACTGGTTACATTGGCCAGCTGGGCCTATAGACGTCTCTTAACCCACCGATAAAACTATCGGTAGGGCACTTTTTAGACTTCCAATTCGGGCTGGAATTTCGTATACTATTGCCCGTTTGCAAAAGAAGGTAAAGAGAAAACCATAAGGAAAAGAAGGACAAGATGAGCAAGGAAACGAAGGAAGAAAAGAAGTACGTCTACTTCTTCGGCTGCGGCCAGACAGAGGGCAACGCCGAGATGCGCAACCTGCTGGGCGGAAAGGGCGCCAACCTCGCCGAGATGGCGGGCCTGGGTCTGCCGGTGCCGCAGGGATTCACGATCAGCACCGAGGCCTGCACCCGGTACTACGACGACGGCAAGGTGATCGGCGACGACATCCAGAAGCAGATCCTCGAATACGTCAAGAAGCTCGAGGAGAGCGCCGGCAAGAAGTTCGGCGACAAGGACAACCCGCTCCTCGTGAGCGTCCGTTCCGGCGCGCGCGCGTCGATGCCGGGCATGATGGATACGATCCTCAACCTCGGCCTGAACGAGACGGTGGTCGAGGCGCTCGCCAAGAAGAGCGGCAACCCTCGCTGGGCGTGGGACTGCTACCGCCGCTTCATCCAGATGTTCAGCGATGTCGTGATGGAAGTGGGCAAGAAGTACTTCGAGAAGCTCATTGACGACATGAAGGCGAAGAAGGGCGTCAAGCAGGACGTCGAGCTGACGGCCGACGACCTGAAGGAGCTGGCAGGCCAGTTCAAGCAGGAGTACAAGGACAAGATCGGCAAGGACTTCCCGAGCAACGCGAAGGAGCAGCTGTTCGAGGCGATCAAGGCCGTGTTCCGCAGCTGGGACAACCCGCGCGCGAACGTCTACCGCCGCGACAACGACATTCCCTACAGCTGGGGCACGGCGGTGAACGTCCAGATGATGGCGTTCGGCAACCTCAACGACGAGTCCGGCACGGGCGTCGCCTTTACGCGCGACCCGGCGACCGGGGAGAAGAAGCTGATGGGCGAGTTCCTGATGAACGCGCAGGGCGAGGACGTGGTGGCTGGCGTGCGCACGCCGATGCCGATCGCGAAGATGGCCGAGGTGATGCCCGAGGTGTTCAAGCAGTTCCAGGACATCTGCAACAAGCTTGAGGCGCACTACCGCGACATGCAGGACATGGAGTTCACGATCGAGAACAAGAAGCTCTTCATGCTCCAGACGCGCAACGGCAAGCGCACGGCCAAGGCTGCGCTCAAGATCGCGTGCGACCTCGTGGACGAGGGCGTCCGCACGGAGCAGGAGGCGGTGCTCATGATCGATCCGCGCAACCTCGACACGCTCCTCCACCCGCAGTTCGACGCGGTGGCGCTCAAGAAGGCGAAGCCGATGGGCCGCGGTCTGCCGGCCTCGCCTGGCGCGGCGTGCGGCAAGATCGTGTTCAATGCCGATGACGCGAAGGCGTGGAAGAAGAACGGCGAACGCGTGGTGCTCGTGCGCCTTGAGACCTCGCCCGAGGACATCGAGGGCATGAAGGCCGCCGAGGGCATCCTCACCGTGCGCGGCGGCATGACGAGCCATGCGGCTGTCGTGGCGCGCGGCATGGGCGAGTGTTGCGTCTCCGGCTGCCAGGAGATCGCGATGGACGAGGAGAACAAGAAGTTCGTCCTCGGCGGCAAGACGTTCCGCGAGGGTGACTGGATCTCCATCGACGGCTCTACCGGCAACATCTACGACGGCATCATTCCGACCGTCGACGCCACGATCGCGGGCGAGTTCGGCCGCATCATGACGTGGGCCGACAAGTTCCGCAAGCTGAAGGTCCGCACGAACGCGGACACGCCGCGCGACGCCAAGAAGGCGCGCGAGCTGGGCGCCGAGGGCATCGGCCTCTGCCGCACCGAGCACATGTTCTTCTCGCAGAGCCGCATCGCGGCGTTCCGCGAGATGATCTGCTCCGACACGGTCGA
>CACXPT010000272.1 GCA_902769585.1 uncultured bacterium | reverse complement strand
TGCGCGTTGACGATGATGAACCCGAAGACCGAGCCGTGCACGAGGATGCCGCAGAAGTCGAGCGCCGGGCAGCCGAGCTTCACGCTGCCGTAGAAGCAGGCGTAGCGGAGGGCGAGGATGGCGATGCCGAGCACCATCGACCACTTGTAACCGCAGAGCTTCAGGATGAACGGCAGGGCCACCATGAAGGCGAGCTCGCCGACCTGCCCGAGGTTCTGCGTGAGCGTGAGGTAGGTGAAGCCCGACTCCTTTAGGTAGAGCGCGTTGTAGTTCATGTACCACTGGAAGGGGATCATGGACCCCGCGAGCAGCAGCCCGAAGACGAGAAAGCGCGGGTTCTTGAAGAGGGTGAACGCCTTGAGTCCGAAGGCGTCGACGATGCTCATCGGCGTGCCGCGCGCCTTGGGCGGCGTGGACGGCAGGGCGAAGGCTAGGCAGGCGGTGACGAGAGCCGTGGCCGCTGCGCCGGCGAAGATCCACGGCGACGTGTCGAAGTCGGTGATCCCGAAGAGCCGGATGCCGATCACAGAGAACACGGCGGAGGCCACCCATCCGAGCGAGCCGAACACGCGGATGTGCGGGAACGCGGCGGGCGTGGAATGCGTCATCGCGATCGTCGCGGTGAGCGACCAGCCGGGCATGTTGACGAAGCACGCGAGGAGGAGGAGCGTGAAGAGCAGCGCGGGCGAGCGCACGAAGAAGCAGGCCGAGAGGAGGGCGGCATAGACGAGGTGCGTGAGCGCGAGGACCTTCTCCGCGTTGAGGAACCGGTCGGCGAACATGCCGACGAGCGGCGAGGCGAGCGTGCCGAAGCCGATGAACATCCCGCACCAGAGGGTCCACGATTCGCCGCCGGGGAGAGTCTTGACGTAGGGGATGATCGTGTTGAACCACACCGGCAGCGTCATGAACTGGAGGAACATCATGGCGGAAAGCTTGAGGCGGAGCCCCAGCGGCATGGAGATCTTCTGGTTGGCGATGTCGGTCATGGGTGGTCTCCTTTTGTCAGCGGTTTTCGCTCCCTCGCTCGTTCCGCGTTCGCTCACTCGCTCGGTCGCTCAGATTTATTTTCAGTAACTGGCGGGCACGGGCGAACTGTTCGGAAAGATCGATTTTGCGAGCGCCGTTGAGGTGGCCGGCGGACGTGAGGTCGTCTATGAACCGGCGGAACTTGTGCGGGCCGGACTTCAGGTTGTCGAGCGCGTGGACCTCGGCCGTGCCGAACGTGCAGGCCTCGGAGAGCATGCCGGTGGATTCGGCAGTGACATATAGCACGCGCGCGAGGGAGACAAAGGCCGGAATCGGGTTGAAGTGATCCTTCGAGTAGAGCAGCTTGTAGTCGAATGGGAAGGAATCGACCACGGCCTCGACGTCGGGCGGAGTCCGGCGGGAGGTGGTCACCCATATCTCGTGCTTGGTGCTTGGTGCTTGGTGTCTGGTGTCTGGTGTGGGGTGCTCGGTGCTTGGTGTCTGGCGTGGGGTGCTTGGTGCTTGGTGCTTGGTGTCTGGTGTGGTGGTCGTGGGCTTGTATTTGGCGAAGATTTGCTCGAGCTGGGAGCGCATCCAGTCGGCGGAGAGGGTGGCGCACTTGTTGGGTCCGCCGACGATCACGGCGACGGCGGGACGGTCCGACGGCGTGTAGCGCTCGCGGAAGGCCTTTACGCCGGCCTCGTAGAAGGCGTCGTCGTTGGCGACGAGGTTTGCCGGGATGGGGATGACGTTGGGGACGCTGTCGGGCCGGTCGAACGACGGAGCGAGGATGCAGTCGAAGCCGGCGAGCCGGTAGCCGCGCGGGTAGAGCACCACGCCGCACGGCACGCCGAGGCGGCGCGCGATGGCCTTGGCGGCGTAGAACGTGCCGCTGCCCGTTCCGATGACGGCCTTAAGGTCGTTAAGGTCTTTAAGGTCGATAGGGTCTTTAAGGTGTTTAGGGTCTTTAAGGTCGGTAAGGTCTTTAGGGTCGGTAGGGTCTTTAAGGTCGGTAGGGTGGTTAGGGGCTTTAAGGGCGTTAAAGACTTTAAAATCCTTAAAGACCTTAATGGTGAGGATGCCGAAGAGGTCGAGGAGGTAGGACAGCGCCTTGGCGAGTGGCGACTTGAACTGCACCGGCAACAGCACCGGCTCGCAACCCAGCGCGCGCGCGAAAGCCCGCGACTGGTTCTCGTGCCCGGCCTTGCCGTCGGTAAGTATAAGGACTTTGCTCATGTTAACGACATTCGACAACCGACATCCCTTCAACCACTCAACCACTCAACACCTCAACACCTCAACCACTCAACACCTCAACCACTCAACCTCTCAACATCTCACGTACCGCTCGCCGCATCTGGCGCTTGGCGACGCCCATCGCGCCCTTGATGGTACAGCCGGCGGCGCGGAGGTGCCCGCCGCCGCCGAAGCGCGTGGCTAGCACGGTGGCGTCCCAAGGGGCGCGCGTGCGGATGGAGACTCGCGTCTCGTGCGTGCGGTCCGGTATCTGGTAGAAGAAGAGGGCGATCTCGTTGCGGGCCACCTGGCGCGGGATCTCGATGACGTCCTCTGCGTCAGCCTTCGTGCCGCGGACCTCGCGGAAGTCGTCGCGCGTGAGGGAGACCTCGGCGACCTTGCGGTTCTTCCAGATGTGGAGCGAGCGCCAGGCGCGGCGCTTCAGCTCCACGGCCTTGGCGGCGAAGGAGCAGTAGAGGATGTCGTTGATGAAGGCTGTGCGCACGCCGTACTTCAGCAGGTCGCAGGCGGCGCGGAGGGTGCCTGGGCGCGTGGAGTCGTAGGCGAAGCGGCCGGAGTCCGTGACGATCGCCACCCACAGCGCCTCGGCTATGACGCGGTCGAGCGGCCATTCCATCCATTTTGCGAAGCGCCAGACGATCTCGCCGGCGGCGGCGGCCTCGGAGTCGATGATCGAGACCGTGCCGAAGGCCGAGTTGGTCATGTGATGGTCGATCACGAGGAGCGGCAGCTTCTCGGCGAAGGGACGTGCCTCTGGGGGGAGTCGCTCGAACGTGGCGCAGTCCACGGAAAGGAAGAGATCGAACTTGCGGTTCTTGAGCCGGCGCAGGGGCACGAGGTCGGAGACGCCTTCCAGGAAGCCGGGCTTGCCGAGGGCCTTGGGATCGGCGGTGGCGACGGCGTCGTGTCCGGCCGCCCTGAGAAGGCGGGCGAGCGCGATCATGGAGCCGAGCGAATCCCCATCCGGGCTAAGGTGCCCCGAGATGAGGATGCGTTTCGGCTTCTCCAGCAGCTTCTTGGCCGCCTCGAACTCCTCACGTGTCTCCTGTTGCGTCATGTGCGCCAATATTAAACCATATATCGCGCCGACTGGAAAGGCAAAAACGTACGGCCAACGCATCAAAGAATCTTTCTCCCCGCTGACGCGGGATAGAACGATTCTTTGATGCGTTGGAAGTGTTTCAGCAGCGCAGCAGCCAACAGCACAGCGCATCAACACGGCGTCCGGACGCATGCAGGGCAAGACCATCGGGGCGTAGGCTCGATGCCTACGCACAAAAAAAGAATCGGGCGCGGCCGATGGCCCACCCCTGAAGTGCCAAGGGACGCACATGGCGCGCCACGACCATTCGGATTGGCGGCTGCGCTGCTGGTTGCTGGTTACTGAAGCACTTCCAACGCATTAA
>CACXPT010000271.1 GCA_902769585.1 uncultured bacterium | reverse complement strand
CGTGAAGTACATGTTCGAGCAGGGCGACTCGCTCGGCCTCCACGCCGACTTCGGCGAGCTCCGCGCCTGGCTGCTCGCGAAGTGGATGTGGAACCCCGATGCGCCGATGGCGCCGCTCCTCGACCGCTTCTTCCCGGGCTACTACGGCGCGGCCGCGCCGTATGCGCGGAAGGTGTTCGATGACCTCTACTCATTGCCGCGCGACTCCGTGACACAGCGCCTTGGCATCTACGAGTACGTGACGAGCACGAACATCCCCACGGCGTTTTTCGAACGGGCGGAAGGGCACTGGCTCGCCGCCGCAGAGTCGGTGAAGGACGATTCCGAATGCTCGAAGAACGTGGAGGCCGCATACCTCTCGACGATGTTCTCGCTTCTGTACCGCCTGCCGCGTCCGCGCACCGTGTGGGTGACGCGCCATCCCGAGAACTTCGCGTACGACCGTTGTCGCGCCTACGCGAAGAAACTCCTCGCCGCGCGCAAGCCGTTGAACCTGCGCTTTGCGGAGAACGGCGAGCGCGAGAAGACGTTCCGGGAGGAGATAGCGGAGATGGCTGCGGCGATCGTGCCGGCTACGGGATGCGATCGCGCGGAGGTACCGGCGTCGCGTCTGAAGTTGGCCGTGCCGGGCGTGCGGGGCGAGTACACGAAAGACCCCGAGACGCTCGACGGCACGGCGATCAAGCTCTTCAACACGCACTACGAGTGGAGCGTGCGGCTCGATATGGCGTCGGTCGCGTACGATCCGGACGTGAAGTACAAGGTACGCGTGCGCGTAAGGGTTGAGAAGGATCCGGGCGCGAAGGGCGAGGCGTTCTGGGCGGGCGTGTACGACACGCCGGCGAAGAAGGGCCGTGGTGCCATCTCGGTGAAGGCGGAGAAGTGCGGTGACGGGTATGCGTGGTACGACGTGTGTACGTGGAACCCTCGCGACGGGCAGTATTTCTGGCTGGGGCCGGGCCGCTTCAAGAAGAACGGCGGCGTGTCCGCGATCAAGTCCGTGTGGGTGGATCGCGTGGAGATTGTGCGTCAGGGGAACTAGTCAGTCCTGCGTAGAGGAACGCAACCTGGCCGTCTCGAGCCCATGGCCGAAGAGCGCGAAGTCGCCTTTCAGCGGGTCGTCTGGGAATGCCTTAGCCATCTCGGCGGTGAGCTTGATGGCCGTGCGCATGGACGTCTGCTTGCCGGAGATAAGTCCGAGGCGGCGCGCCTCGTCCAGCACATGCGTGTCGAGCGGCATGATGAGCGTGCGGCGGTCGATGAAGTCCGACCACAGTCCGATGTCCACGGGCGAGCCGCTGCGCGCCATCCAGCGCAGGAAGAGGCACACGCGCTTGCATGCGGACGTGGCGTCCTTCGGCACTAGGTATGCGGCTCCCGAATCGGCGAACGCCTCGCATATCGTCCTAACCGCGGTGACGGCGGTGCCGTCGGACCTGCTCTTGACGAGTCCGCCAAGCGTTCCGTGCTCGCCGATGACGCGGGCGTAGGCGCGTAGGAAGGCGTTGAGGTTGGCGTAGGTGATGAAGCGGTAGAATCGGCGCTTTGGGTCGTCGGGAATGTCCCGCACGAACGCCGCCTTGCTGATCCACGCGTGCACGTTGCCGTGCGCGAGGTCGATAAGGGATTGTATCTTCGGCAGGAACTGGTCGATCGAGCCGAAGCTGAGGCAAGAGGACAGGAACGCGGTCGCTTCCCTGTTGGCGGCGCTTTCGCAGCTGCCGAGCCTGCGCATGAAGAGCGAGGGATCCCGGCTGAAGAAGTCGGCGGTCTCGTATTTCGCGGCGTATTTCCGCAGTAGTTCTATTGTCTGGTTTTTCATGGTCTTACTTGAAAGGCACGAAGTGCAAAACGGTGAAGCGCCAGTCGCCGGAAGAGTCCTTCTCGAGCGTGGCTGTGAGCGCCCAGGCGCTGGACTCGGACACCCAATCCGGCATGTTGGAGCACGAGGCGTTGCAGAACGCCTGCGCCGTGCCGTCGTTCGCCACCTTGACCGTAAGCTGGTCGAACTCGACGCTGAACGTCTGGAGCTCCCGGCGGAACAGGGCTATCTGCTGCGGCAGGTTGGAATGGTCGACGGTGAATTCGCGCCTTCCGTCGATGCCCTCTATGCGGAGGCGCGTGCCGACGTGCGCCGCGAGGGCCTTGGCCTTGGCGAGCTCGGCGAACGGCTGTTCCGGGCCGTCCTTGCGCATCTCGCTGGACACCTGGTCGAAGAGCTTCCGGATCTTCCGCTCGGCGGAGTTCGACAGCAGCCACCATCCGGCCAGCGTGGCGACCGCCAGTAGAACGACGACAATGGCTCTATGTTTCATGCGCACAGTATACCATATGCGGTCTCTTGTGCGTGCGTGTGCGTCGTGCAGCCACTATACTTTACATTCGTTGATAGGACGGATGGGGCGTGATATAATGTTGTGCATGAAGATTATCTCCATTCCTTTGTTGGTGTTGCCTTTGGTCGCTGTCGGCGAGCGGGTGGCGACGGATGCGATGTCGGGGCAGTATTCCCCGCCGATTCTCGCGAACGGCGACATCGGCATGCTGATCGACTACCGTAACTGCCAGTTCCAGGATGTGCCGAGCTACAAGACGATCCACGCCGTCGGCGAGAAGTACCGGCCGGGCATATACCGCGCGGCCCGGCGCACCGAGAACGGCAAGCTCGCCGCGTTCGGCCGCATCGAAGAACACGTCTCGCTCGCCGGTGAGACGGATGCGAAGCCGGTCGGCTGGCGGCAGACTCTCGACATCACGAATGCGCTCTCGATCTGCGAGAACGTGTACGCGGGGGGCGTCCGCATCGACTCCACGGCGTTCGTCGCGCAGCACACGGCCGTGATCGCAGTGGAGAAGCGGTTCTCCGGCGAGGTCGAGCGTTATGCTTTCGATTACGTGTTCCGCCGGACGGGAACTGACGCACGCCTGCCGCTCAACACGACGGCCACGTTCAAGCCGGGCGAGGTGACGTTTTCCATCGACCGGGAGAAGAATTCGATCGACGGAACCGTCACCGTGTTCTCGGATGCGCCTGCGGCGCGCGCCGAGACGATCGACAAGGGACTGCGTCTCACGCTCGACCGACCGAGGGGGACGGTCCGCTTCTTCCTGGTGTTCCGCGACTCGCTCGACGCGCGCAAGCCCGATGTGGCGTCCGTGCGCGCGGCGGGGTGGCACGGCCTGTTGCGCGCGCACGTCGACGCCTGGCGTGCGTTCTGGGGCGATACGTATATCTCCATCCCGGACGCCCGCATCCAGGAGATTTACTACACCGCGCTCTATAATCTCAAATGCTGGAGCACGCAGTGGTCGATCCCCGTGGGCATCCTGCCGACGCACTGGCACGGCGCATTCTTCGGCTTCACCTTCTTCGGTCCGGCGCTCTGCGCGTCCGGCCACGTGCCGGAAGCCGTCAAGGTCGCCAAGTTCTGGGGGAGCGAAGCCCACCGGCGCTCCGCGCAGGCCCGCGCCGGCAACGTGAAGCGCAGCCCCGACTGCGGTCTCCGCTACAACTGGGAGACGCTGGAGGACTTCAGCGAGTTCTCGAAGAAGGGGCGCTGGCTCGACCACTACCTCCATCTCGGCAACATCTCGCTGGAGTGCTGGACGGCCTGGCGCTACACGGGCGACAAGGACCTGCTGCGCAA
>CACXPT010000270.1 GCA_902769585.1 uncultured bacterium | reverse complement strand
AGAAGGTGTCTGCCCCGACTGCGGCGGAACACGCCTCTCCGAACGCGCCCGTGCGCCGCTGCTGCGCGGGATTCCGCTCGACAAGGCCTGCGAAATGACGCTTGACGAGGCGGAAGAGTGGGTTCGCGGCGTCTCCCCGTCGCTTCCCAAGGCGATGCGCCCGATGGCAGAGCGAATCTGCGAATCGTTCCACGACACGGCGCGCCGGCTTGTGGAACTCGGCCTTTCCTACATCTCGCTCGACCGCTCGGCATCGACGCTTTCCACGGGAGAGCGGCAGAGGATGCAGCTCGCACGAGCCGTAAGGAACAGGACTACCGGCGTCCTTTACGTCCTGGACGAGCCGTCAATCGGCCTCCACCCCTCGAATCTCGAAGGTCTGACGGGGGTGATGGACGACCTGGTGGCCGACGGCAACTCGGTGCTGCTCGTCGACCACGATACGCAGGTTCTCTCCCACGCCGACTGGATCGTGGAACTCGGCCCGGAGGCAGGTGCGAAAGGCGGGCACCTCATCGCCGAGGGGACGGTCGCGGCCATTGCCGCAAATCCCCAGTCGCGAATCGGGCCGTTTTTGACCACAAATGAAAAGCCAAGCCTTCAAATCTCCAAACGGCTCAACGGAAATGCAGCCCCTCGCACATCCACGACTCCGCTCGAGATAAGGCTTTCAACCTCGACAATCCACACGGTTCAGCCCCTTGAGGTTTCCTTTCCGAAGGGGCGGCTCTCTGTCGTCACCGGCGTATCCGGCTCCGGCAAGACAACGCTCATACTGGAAAGCCTCGTTCCCGCGCTTGAGGCAAAGCTCTCCGGCGGCAGGATGCCCGGACACGTCCGTTCGGTCTGCGCAGCGGGAATTTCGCAGGTAAAGCTGATTGACGCGACTCCAATAGGCATCAACATCCGTTCGACGGTGGCGACGTATGCAAACATCCACGACGAGCTGCGGAAGATTTACTCCCGAACACCAGACGCAAAGGGATGTCGGCTCAAGGCCGGGGATTTCTCGTACAATACCGGTTCCCTGCGCTGCCCCACCTGCGACGGCACGGGAGAGATCAATCTCGACGTGCAGTTTCTTCCTGACGTGGACATCCCATGTCCCGACTGCCACGGATCGCGGTATGCCAAAGCTGCGTTCGCCGTGAAGCGCAAAGGCGTGTCCTTGCCGCAGCTGATGGAGATGAGCGTGGACGAGGCGCTAGACGCCTGCGCCGACCTGCCGCTCGTGAAGAGCCGACTGCAGGTTCTCCACGACATCGGCCTCGGCTACCTGACCCTTGGCGAAGAGACGCCGGGACTTTCCGGAGGCGAAGCCCAGAGGCTCAAGCTCGCCAGCGAGATGGGGCGCGGGCAGGGCGATTCCGTGTTCGTATTCGACGAACCGACAATCGGGCTTCATCCCCTTGACGTGCGCACGCTCATGGAAGTGTTTCGACATCTCATCGGAAACGGCGCGACGGTCATAGTCATTGAACACGACCTTGATGTTATCCGCTCCGCCGACTGGATCGTGGATATGGGACCGGGCGGCGGCAAGGACGGTGGACGCATCGTCGCAACGGGCACGCCCGGCGAGATAAAGGCCAACCGCAACAGCATTACTGGAAGATACATCTGAAACGCCACGTAATCATCCCAGTGTTTGTCTTGTGCCTGCGGCACGGACTGTTTCGACAAGGGCGGCGGCGGCTGGGGATAGCGCGGCGTTCTTGCGCCAGGCGAGATAGACGTCGCTGGTGAGAGCGGGCGAGAACGGGCGGAACGCGACGCGGGACGCGAACTCGTGCGGCACAACGCCGTCGATGCAGATGGCCGATCCAAGCCCCGCCTCCACGAACATCGCCGCATTGTAGAATAGGTTGTAGGTCGCCACCACGTCGAGACGCGAATACGGGAACCCGAGCCACCCCGCGATGAATTCGCGCACCATTCCTTGTCGAGAACTAATGAGGGGAATACCCTTCGTGTCCGACGGGACGATGCGCTTCTTCGCGGCAAGCGGCGAGTCTGCGGAGACGAGAATCCCCCAATGATGCGTGTACGGGAGGGTCTGGTAGTCGAAGCCCTCGTAGCGTCCAGGTCCCACGAGCAGGGCGAGATCATGGACGCCCTCGCGCAGATGCATGAGGACATCCTCGCCGTTGCCGGACGAGATGGAGAACCGCAGGCGCGGATTGTCGCGGGCGAGCTGCGCGGCGGCGCGTGCGACGAAGCGGAACGCCGGCGTCTCGCCAGCGCCTATCGACACCGTCCCCTCGAGTTCGTCGCCGCCGTTCGCCTTCATCTCCGACTCGATGCGCTCGGCAAAATCGACGAGATCGTCCGCGCGCCGTTTCAGGACAAGTCCTTTTTCGGTCAATTCGATGCCGCGCGCCCCCCGCTCGAAGAGCCTCTGCCCAAGTTCATCCTCAAGGGCGGCGAGCTGCGTGGAGAGCGCGGGCTGCGAAACGTGAAGCCGCGCGGCGGCCTTCGTGATGTTGCCTTCCTCGGCAACGGCGATGAAGTATCTGAGTATTCGTATGTCCATGCGCGGCATTATACCACAATCCGGCATAAGTATCAATTATGGCTTTACATAGAAAATATGTATTTGTTATTTCTCGCGCTGTGGGCTACAATGTCCGCGTTTTCTTTTTTCAACTCAACAGGACAACTCAAAAGGAGAAACGAAATGATGAAAGAACTGGCAATGGCGACACTGGTCGCGGGAGGCGTCTGCACGGCGAGCGCAGGGGACGCGGCTCTACCGCTCACACGGGAATGGGACAAGATATTCCCGAAGTCCGACAAGGTCGAACACTGCAAGGCGACGTTCCGCAACCGCTTCGGTATCACGCTCGCGGCGGATGTGTACAAGCCGAAGGCGGCGAATGGCAAGCTTCCGGCCATCGCGGTGTCCGGCCCGTTTGGCGCGGTCAAGGAGCAGTCGAGCGGCATCTATGCTCAGACGCTCGCTGAGCGAGGCTTCCTGACAATCGCCTTCGACCCGTCGTTCACGGGCGAATCGGGCGGAGAGCCGCGCTACGTGGCATCGCCCGACATCAACACGGAGGACTTCCAGGCGGCGGTGGACTATCTCATCTCCCGCGACGACGTGGACGCGGAGAGGATTGGAATCCTCGGCATCTGCGGTTGGGGCGGACTCGCCATCAACGCAGCGGCGGTCGATACCCGAGTTAAGGCGACGGTGGCCTCGACCATGTACGACATGACTCGCGTGACCGCGAACGGCTACTTCGACAAGGAGGATTCGCCTGCAGCGCGCAAGGCGAAGAAAGTGGCAATGAACGCGCAGCGCATAAAGGACTTCAAGTCTGGCACGTATGAGCTTGGCGGCGGCGTGGTCGATCCGCTCCCCGCCGACGCGCCGCAGTTCGTCAAGGACTACTACGACCACTACAAGACGCCTCGCGGCTACCACAGGCGGTCGCTCAACTCGAACGGTGGATGGAACAAGACATCGTTTCTCTCGTTCATAAACGCGAAACTGCTTGCATACGCGGGAGAAATAGAGAGCGCGGTGATGGTCGTCCACGGCGAAAAGGCGCACAGCCGCTACTTCGGCGAAGACGCTTTCAAGCTTCTCAAAGGCGACAACAAGGAGCTTGTCATTGTCCCCGGAGCGTCGCACTGCGACCTCTACGACAAGATGGAC
>CACXPT010000269.1 GCA_902769585.1 uncultured bacterium | reverse complement strand
ACCTTCACGAAGCCGGCGATGTTCGCGCCCATCACGTAGTTGCCCTTGTCGCCGTACTTGGCGGCGGCTTCCCACGCGTTGTCGTGGATGGACTTCATGATGCGCTTCAGCTTCGAGTCCACTTCCTCGGCCGTCCAGCTGAGACGCTCCGAGTTCTGCGACATCTCGAGGCCCGAGGTAGCCACGCCGCCGGCGTTCGACGCCTTGCCCGGCGAGTACATGATCTTTGCCTTGAGGAACGCAGCGATCGCGTCCGGGGTGGAAGGCATGTTCGCGCCTTCGCCCACGAGCTTGCAGCCATGCTTGAGCAGGTAGGCCGCATCCTTGCCGTTGAGCTCGTTCTGGCGGGCACACGGGAACGCCGCGTCGATCTTGTCGGCGATCTGCCAGCTGTTCGCGCCGGGGAAGAACTTGACGGCCTTCGTCTTCTTCGCGAAGTCGGCGAGTTCGCCGCGCTTGACGTTCTTGAGAACCATGATGTCCTTGAGCATCTTCGCCGTGATGCCATCCTCGCAGAAGATCGCGCCGGAGCGGTCGGAGAGCGTCATCACCGTCGCGCCGAGCTGCATCAGCTTCTCGGCCGCGAAGGACGCGACGTTGCCAGAACCGGAGATCACGCACTTCTTGCCCTCGAACGTCTCGCCGCGCATGGCGAGCATGTTCTCGGCGAAGTAGATGTCGCCGTAGCCGGTAGCCTCAGGACGGATCAGCGAGCCGCCGAAGGAGAGGCCCTTGCCCGTCAGCACGCCCGTCCACTCGTAGCTCCGTCATGAAGCTCTGGCAGAAGCGCATCACCTCGGCGTCGCTGCAGCGCTTGCCGGGCGTGTGGGGGCTCTGCTTCGGGTTGAAGTCCGAACCGCCCTTGCCGCCGCCCATCGGAAGCGTGGTGAGCGAGTTCTTGAACACCTGCTCGAACGCGAGGAACTTCAGCACGCCCAGGTTCACCGTTGGGTCGAAGCGCAGGCCGCCCTTGTACGGGCCGATCGCGCTGTTCATCTGGATGCGGTAGCCGCGGTTGACGCGGATTATACCCTTGTCGTCCACCCACGGCACGCGGAACATCACCACGCGCTCAGGCTCAACCATGCGCTCGAGGATGGCGTTGGCCTCGTACTGGGGGTTCTTCTTGAGGACCGGATCGAGGGTCGTCAGCACTTCATCGACGGCCTGGAGGAATTCCGGTTCGTTGGCATTGCGCGCAGCAGTTTCCTTCAGCACGCGCTCGACGTATTTGCTCATGTTAGATTCCTTGTGTTGTTCGGCGACAAATCGCCTTTTGCAATTAACTAGCAGATTTCATGCCACTAGCCAATATCGCAGCCCATTAGGCGGCAAATTGCAAATTATGAGTTTTTTGCGGGCACTGACAGCGTTACAGCCAATGTAAAGCACAAGCGGCAAGTTTTACGCAGCGTGTAAAAATCAGCCCGCCGCCGCGCTACGCACAGGAATAATGAGGACCAATATGAGAATGTTGCTGTGGAAATGTTGCCAGTTTCAATGTTGCCAATTGCCAATGGGAATTGAACATTGGGAATGGCAACATTGGATATTGGCAACATTCGGTCAAGTTATAGGCAAGGTGTTGAAAATCACCTGGATCGTCTTTGGCTCGACCCCGATGGCGCGACAAACGACAGGGCACTTGGCGAGAAACAGGAACGCGATCGGCTTGTCCGTCCGCTCGCTCATCGTCTCGAAGTTCGCCTGCCCCTTGGCGATGATCAGGTCCGCAGAAGAGAACGCTGCGCGGAACTCCTCTCCGCACGTCTCGTCCACCACCCCCGGCACGCCGTCGTCGTTGGAGACAAGACTATCACATTTTATAAAGTGTGAGAGTCCCGACGGCTCCAGCTCGGCCCGGGTCATGTCGTTGAACGCCGGCTTGCCGCGCACGGCAAGCGTGATCTTGTCGCGGTACGGTTCAATCAGCAGCCTGTCGAACACCGCCTCGCCGCAGTTGTCGAATATCCACAGGATCGACTTTGCCTCGTCCATCCGCCGCTTCAGCTCGGCGACAAGCTCGTCACCGGGAGGGACGCGCTCCTGCGCGTCCGTATGGGAAGCCGCCGTCTCGGCGGCGGTCGCGCAGGAGCGCGACCCTCCCAACGCGCCGCTCGGTAGGGCGCGCGCCCCGCGCGCCCCGCAAATCGGCTTTTTGAACGCCTCCGCCATCGTATCCATCGCCGCAGCGATGTCGAGATCGGCGTAAATGGAGAAGTCGAGGATGTTCCCAGCGATGGCGAGTCGCAGGCGCTTCTCGAATTCGGACATTTCGGGAGGGACGCGCTCCTGCGCGTCCGCATGGGGAGCCGCCGTCTCGGCGGCGGTCGCGCTGGAGCGCGACCCTCCCCACCCAGGGAGCTCCTCCAGCCTCTCCATCAGCTTGAGCGCCAGCTCGGTGGACTTCTTCTTCTCCTCCGCCCACGGATCTGACACCGCGCCGCCGCACATCTCGAGCGCGTTGTCAATGAGCTGGCGAGCGTAGCACGGCGGCGGCAGAGGATAGCCGGCCTCGGCCGCCGCGCCGAGGATGCGCATCCCCGCCGCGGCGATGCGCCCTTCCAGCGTTGCGTCACCGCGCGCCGACCGACGCGCCAGCTCGGTCGCGTTGCGCGCTAGGCACGGCAAACAATCCAAACATGCCTTCAAACTCTCAACCCTCTCAAACTTTCAAACCACCAAACCATCAAACGCCCTCGAACACGATCCGCTCAAAGTCTAGCGCGGCCTTCGCGTCGGCATCCATCTTCGCCTCGCTGATGCCCGGCTCCAGCTCGCGCCAGACCTTGATGTCCTCGCCCACCTTGCCGCCCATGCGAACGAACGGCTCCATGCAGACCGTCCCGTTGTAGCGGATCGAACGTATGGCGCCGCCGATGGAGTCCTCCTCGATGTTCATGTGGAACGTGTCGAGCATCACCTTCACGGACGGCACGTCCACCTCCTTCACGAACTTCACGCCCTCCGCCGCCGTGTTGAGGAGGTAGCCCTCGAAGCGGTTCAGCACCTCGAGGCAGTAGTCCACCCCGCAGTTCTGCGCCACCTTGCCGACCTCTCGCACGCCCTTGACCGCTCGCGCCCAGTCGCCGGGCTTGTCGATCGGCTTGGAGTAGTCCACCGGCCAGTAGCTGTAGATGCCGCCGCCGATCGCGTGGATGTCGAGCGTCTCCAGGTTCTTCAGGAGCGTCGTGAAGAACTTCTTCGCGTTACGGCGCACCGCCGCGTCCGGCGAACCGAGGTTCTGGTCGGCGCTCGGACCGTGCCCCGCCGTTAGGAAGATGCCGTTGTCCTTCGCCGCCTGGCGGAGGTCCTTCAGCGTCTGGCGGCTGTAGCCGTTGATCGGCGTGCACGCAATCTCCAGGAAGTCGAAGCCGAGCTTCGCCACCTTCTCGATGTACTTGAAGTAGTCCGCCTTCCACTGGTCCTCCCAGTAGGCGTAGTAGATTCCGTATTTCATCGCCTTGTCCCTTTCCTTACTTTGCGCGTATCGTCTTCGCGAAATCCACGAAGAACTCTGGATAGTCGCTCGTGAAATGGTCGAAGCCGAGATCCCACAGACGCTTGTGCACGTCGGCGTTGGTGCCTTCGGTCCACGTGACGGTCTGGGCGGAGACGCCATGCTTGTGTAGAAGCTCGATCGCGCGCTTCAGGAACGGCGTCGAGGGACAGAACGGATCGGAACGCGAAAGGTCGGTCCGCACATGGATCTGCACCTGATCGATGCCGTCGAAGCCGGTCTCCGCCATCTCGTCGAGCCGCTTCTGCACGAAAGCCTCGGTCTTGGCTATGTTCGCCGGATCGTTGTTCCTGGGAAAGTTGCCGAGCCACACCATCGACCGCCCCCTTGGCGCAATCTTCCGCCATTCCACTACCTTGCGCCAGTTGGACGAGCAGTAGTACGTCTGCTCTATCACCCCGAACCTCTCCGCCAGTTCGGCGATCAACGCCGGCGGCGCGCCCTTCTCGTCCACGTAGAGCAGCCGTTCCGGCCTGCCCTTCATCGCCGCAAACACTGCCTCCATCGTCGCAAGGCGGGTCGTGGCATATTGCTCTCCGAGATAGGATCCCGTGTCGACGTCCCTGACCTCATCCCACGTGAGATCCTTGATCTTCTTCGCCGCGAGCTCCGGCGTTATGCCCCTTCCGATGCGACGCAGGTTGTCGTCGTGCATGGCGATCGCCACACCGTCCTTCGTGAGGCGCGCATCCGCCTCGGGCGCGAACCCGAGTCCCCAGCACCAGAGGAACGTCTCCAGCGAATTGTCCGGCCTTGACCGCGTTCCGCCGCCGCGGTGTATCTGCGAGCGGTAAAGCCCCTTCTCGCGCGGAATCCACGTGGGCTTGGACCATTGCCCCGCCGTCGCCGCGAACACGGCGGCGACGCCCATGACCATCATCATCTTCTTCATTTTTTGTCTCCTTGTTTTGTCAATACCCGTTGGGCTTCGTGCCCCAAAGCGCGAGGAACAGCCCCGCGCCAAAGATCGTCGCCGCGACCACGGACAGGAACGGCACCGCCCATCCGCCAGTCGCCTCAGAGAGCGCACCCATGCCCCACCCGGAGAACAGGACGCTCGCGTAGGAAAAGAGCGACGTGAAGCCGACCGCCGTCCCGGCGAACCGCCGCGTCGCGATGTTGACTGCAGTCGCGCCCGTCATGGCCTGCGGACCATAGATGCAGAACCCCGCTCCAGAAAGCGCCGCAACGTACAGGATCGCAGAACTCCCCGCTGGAATGAGCCAGAACGCTCCCATGAATGCCGCCGCACCGAGCATCATGAATAGGCACACGCGCGGAGCGCGCCCGCCAGCGAGCCGGTCCGTCGCCCAGCCGGAAAAGAGAGTGCCCAAGATGCCGGCTATCTCGAAGCATGCGACCGTCCAACCCGCGCCGACGAGCGACACGCCCTTCGCCTCCTTCATGAGCATCGGTCCCCAGTCGAGAATCGCAAAGCGCGTGAGATACACCATGAAGCAGCACAACCCCACCGTCCATATCACCGGATTCAGGTAGACGCGCGTGAGAGCCGAATCGGGAGGGACGCGCTCCTGCGCGTCCGCAGGAGGGACGTGCTCTTGCGCGTCCGCGGGAGGGACGCGCTCCTGCGCGTCCGTATCGGTCGCGCGTGAGCGCGACCCTCCCATCCCCTCCTCCTCCGGTGTGCCCGGCAACCACACCACGAGCGCCGCCAGCCCCATCCCCGCGATGATCGCCGGCACCCAGAAGCACCACTTCCACATCCCCACGCCAACGCCATCTGCCCCGAGCGCGCCCAAGCCCATGATGTAGCCGCAAAGGATCGTGACCAGCCCAGCGCCGATGGAATGCGACGAGTTCCAGATCGCGAGTTTCGTGGCGAGCTCGCCCGGCGGCACCCAGTGCGACAGCAGCTTCAGGCACGGCGGGTTGCCCATCGACTGGAAGAAGCCGTTCGCCACCCACGCTACGCCCAACACCGCGATCAGCGCCGTGGTGAACGCTGCCCCTTCCGCGCCGCCCGCGAACAGCTTCGCCAGCACGGGACCGAAGCCGAACACGACGTTGCATGCGAGCGCGAGACCAAGCCCGATGCAGAGGAAACGACGCGGGCGGCTCCTGTCGGAAAGCGGACCGCACACGAACTTCCCCAGCCCATACACCACGCCGTGCAGCGTCAGGAAGAGGCCGAGCGACGACTTGGTGATGCCGTAGTCCTGCGCGAGGCCGGGCATGGCGAGCGACAGGTTCTTGCGCAGAAAGTAGAAGAGCGTATAGCCGACGATCGTCGTCACCAGCATCCGCCGCTGCCCGCGCAGGAACGCCTTTCCCGCATGCTCTGATGTGCCCTCGAAGTTCACGCTTCCATTTTACATGATCCGCATGCCAGACGCAAGTTACCGCGCGCACCGGGTGCGCCAGTAGACGGCCCACACGAGCGAAGGGTTGCCCGCCACAGCCTCGTCGAACATTTTCGCCGCCTCGTCCTTGCGCCCTTCGTGGAACGCCTTAAGTCCGCGCAGGTACTTCGCCTGGCAGCGGTTCGCCCGCTCGGCCTCCGCCTGCGACGTTCCCGCGAAGAACTTGCGGCTCGCGTGCAGTTCCTTCGGGAACGGCTTCTCCAGACGCGCGATCTCGCCGTCCAGCGCGGCCAGCTCGGCCTTCACAGCCGCCGCGTCCGGCGCACGCCCTTCCATCTTGGCGAGGCGCACGAGCGCCTCAGCACGGTAGAAGTTCATCGCGCCCGGATGGTTCCAGCCCGCGCATGCGGCCTTCAGCGCGGCACGCGCCCCGTCTGCGTCGCCCAGCGCCTCGCGGCACTCGGCGAGGAAGAGGTTGGCCTGCGGTGCCACGCCCGCGTCCGCGCCCGGCGCGCACTGGAGGTTCTCGGGGTACTCGAGCGCGTGGCGGAAGAACTCCGCCGCCCCTTTGTTGTCGCCGCACGCGCGTGCCGCGAGACGATACTCGAGCGCACGGCGGAAGAACGCCGCCGCCCCTTTGTTGTCGCCGCGCGCACGAGCCGCGAGGCCACAACCGAGTGTCGCGTCGGTGAAGTAGGAGAGCAGAGACCGTCCGCCCTCCCACACGTGGAACGTGCGCGAGGTGAGGATGGCGAGCGCCTTGTCGAACTGGCGCGTCTCGTTGTAGAGTCCCGCAAGGCGCAGCAGCACGGGGTCGTACTTCTCCACCACGGCGCGACGCGCCTCGAGATACGCGAGACGCTTCGCGGCGGGCATCTTCAACTTCTCCGCGAGTTCGTCGACCTCCAGCAGCACGTGCGCGTTGCCGGGGTCCGACTCCATCGCACGCAGGTAGAACCCGTACGCCTCCTCGTTCGCCACGCCCGACGGCACGCCCGTGTTAGTGAAGTACGTGCCGGGATGCGCAAGCGCGAAACCGAGGCACCGCAGCGCGAGCGCGTGGTTGCCCTTCTTCGCCACACACGCGCGCCACGCCGCGATCGCGTCGTCCTTGCGGTCGCGGAACCAGAGGATCTCGCCGAGGTAGTAGTGCGAGTTCGCCGTCGCCGCGTCCGTGGCGGACTTCGCCGCCGCCGCGAGCGCCGCGTATTCCTCGGGACGGCTCGG
>CACXPT010000268.1 GCA_902769585.1 uncultured bacterium | reverse complement strand
GCGTTCGGCATGTTCTTGGCGATGTAGCCGTTGAAGTCGGTCTTTATTTTGCCGGCGATCTCGGAGACGCTGCCGTCGCCAAGATCGATGTCGCTCCACCCCTTGATTTCCTTCGCGAAGGCGTCGGCCTTCTGTCCGGACTTGGCCACGTGCGCGTCGTCGAGCGGAAGCTTGGCGACGAACTGCGCGAAAAGCTTGGCGTTCTTCTGCCACATTCCGTCGGCGTTGCGCATGAAGATGTCGGCGGCGGCGGTAAGTTCGTTGCCGTTGAGTCTGCGGCCCATCGTCTTTGCGGCGTCCTGGACCATGGACTTGGCGGTCTGCTGGTCGAGGTTCCGGACGGCGACGTCGCTGACGGTGAACGGCGTGCTGGTGACATTGCCGTCGATATCGGCCGTAGCCGTCCAGGAGAACTTGACGGGCAGCTCCTTCGGAGAGGTGTAGGTGATGGTGACGGCGCCGGTCTCGGCATTGCGCGAGAGCGCGAAGTTGACCGGGCTGTGCTCGTTCGAATTGATGCCGTACTTGGCCAGCGGCCGGTCCCTCAGAACCCCCGTGCCGGACTGCGATAGGAGGTACGCGACCGCGCCGATCTGCTTCTGGTGGACTTCTCCGCAGAGATTCCGTATCTTCTCCTCGACGCGCTGGATGTCGTTCTTGCTGGCGCCGCCAGTCTTCAGCCGCTCGCCGTCGGGGAACGTAAAATTCCAGCGGTGTTTTTCCGCCGAGAACATATTGCCGCCATCCGTCATGTCCGTGTACGTCGAGAAGCGTTCGATGTCGCCCTTCATGGTATTGATGCCGGAATCGGCTGTCGGGGCGGCCTCCAGGATCGAGAACTGCAAGGTGGAGAAATACTGGTTGGGCGGAATCTTCTTCCCGCTCTCGTACGCATTCTGCGCCTCCTTGAGCGTTGCGCCGGAGGATTCCATCATGGAGGTGATTGCGGCGCGGTCGCTGCCATCGATCTCGCCTTCTTCTTGCATTCTATCCAATGTAGCGTTGAGATCGTCCTCCCATTTCGCGATTGTGTCGACATCGTAGTTGCCGGGGTCGCGGATGTCGGGATAGCACGTTTTGATGATATCGCGCGCGGTGAGCGTGCCGGTCTTGGACAAAATGGATTCGAGTTTCGGGAGATTGCGGAGGATACGCGCAAGGAACAGCGATTCATAACTTATGCTCTTGCGGTCGGCTCGGCCAGGTCCCGTCTCGGCAAGCGTATTGATGGCGTTGAAGGCGGCATAGACCGTGCGGCGCTTCGCCGGCGGCACGTTGGCGATCGTCCCGAGGATGGAGTTGTTGCCGGCCACGATCATGTGACGGCTCACCGGGTTGTGCTCCACGCCGAAGGCACGCTCCGCGTCGTCCTCCTTGAGGTTGAAGGATGGATTCGTGGCGATGTCCTCTAAGATGAAACGCTCCAGGCCGAGCTTGGCGTCGGGGTGGGCGGCGCGGCCATTGACGTTGACCTTGCTGGGCGTGTCCAGTCCGGCGTAGGACGGTTCGCTCCCTTGGATGCTTTCGCGGATGGCGGAGATGCCGTCGTGCCAGTCCGAGAACTGCGAGATGAGCCGGAGGCCGTTTGCGAAGTTATCCGCGCTCTCCAGGAAGCGCCCGCCGTAGTTCATCAGGCGGTTCGCCTCGGAACCGGGACGGCCGACCTCGCGCATCGCGTCCGCTTCGGAAACACCCTTCGCCTGCGCGTAGAAATGGGCGGCGCGCGCGAGCTTCGGCAGCTCGGACTTCATGTAGCCCATGTCGCGCGCGGCCTTCTCCACCGCCGGCGACTGGAACGTCTCGAGGCGGAGCTTGTCGGTACGCGCTTCCTTCGTGCCGGAGGCGTCGATCGCGGCCTTGACGGCCAGGATGCGGCGGGCGGTGAGCGGCTTGCCCTTGTCGTAGTCGCCGAGGATCATCGCCTTCTTGACCGCCTCGGGAATCTTCGATTCGCCGCCGAACATGTCGATGATGGCGTCCTTGAAGATCTTGCGCGTCGCGTCGTTCGCCGCCTTGTCGTCGGCCGAGCGGAACCATTTGAATATGCCGCGTAGGGAATCGGTGTCGGAGGCCGTGATCGTGCGCCCGGCCAGCGCGCCCTCCGCCACGTTCACGCCCGTTGTGACCCGGGCGATCGCGGTCTTATCGCCCATTGTATTCCGGATTTTCGCGAAGTCCACGAAATTCTGGAATGTGTCGTTGTATCCGTTGACGTTGAGTGCCATTGCCTTACTCCTCCTCTGTCTTCTTCATCGATTCCATCTGCAGGTTCTCGGCTATTTGATCGTGGGATATCTCGATCTTTTCAGCCGAAAACTTCTGCGAGAACGTCACGTTGGTCACCTCCGGGATGTCCTTCGTGAGATCGACGGTCATCTTCTGGGCCCACATCACCACGCCGATCTTGCCCTCGGCGCTCTTGCTTCCGTCGCTCGTGATCGACTTGGCGATCGAGACCGTCACGGTTGCGGTCTTGCCGTCATCCGATATCTCCAGTCCCATGGCCTTGTCGGAGCCTGACGTGATCGGGTCGAATTCCATCTCGTTCGTATTCCTCTTGGACACGAACAGTTCGGAGCCTTCGACGTCGGCCAGCTCACCCTGCTTGGAGGCCAGAAACTCCAGTTCCGAGAAGTTGCCCTGGTGCATGAGCGTGGAGAGCACCTTCTTTGCGGAGTCTTGCCGCGTTTTGTCCGTTATCTTGTCGTCGATGGTCTTGTTGAACTGGTCTAGGACGTTTTGGATGAAGGTCTTGACCTTGTCTCCCGTGAGTTTCTTCGGGTCGAACTCGATCGTGTTGCCGCCAAAGGTCCAGGAACCGCTGGTGATGTCCGCGTAGAACTGTTCGGCTATGTTCGGCAGGCAGGGGGTGCCTCGTTTTTGGGCCTGATACGTCGGATCGCCCATGAACCAGTGCTCGTTGTTGATGTTTTCCCGCACATGGTTGTTCGCGATGTCGGCGACCTTCTGGCCCACGTTTTTCAGCCTCGGATCGTTCAGGTCGAAATCGGTCCAGCCCTTCATGTCGGCAGCGAGCGTCGCCACCTTGTCCCTGTTGACGTTGTTGTTGGTGGAGGCCGTAAGCTTTACGACGTAGTTCGCAAGGATCGACAGGTTCTTTTCCGGCAGGTTGGCGCCGTACGACGCAACGAGCTTCGTCGCGTCCTTGACCGCCGCCTTGCCGAGATTGACGCCAAGCTTCTGCATCGCGCCGCTGACAAGGCCCTTTGCAGTGTTGGTGTCGAGGCTTCCGCGTTTTGCGGCCTGCCAGTTGTCAACCGCGACCTTGACGGCGTTGATGCGGCGGGCGGTCAGCGGCTTGCCCTTGTCGTAGTCCGCGAGGATCATCGCCTTCTTGACCGATTCGGGGATCTTCGATTCGCCGCCGAACATGTCGATGATGGCGTCCTTGAAGATCTTGCGCGTCGTGTTGTTCGCCTTCTGCTCGTCGGATGCGCGGAACCATTTGAAGATGCCGCGTACGGAATCGGTGTCGGAGGCAGAGACTTCGCGCCCGGCGAGCGCGCCGGTCTTCACGTCAATGGAGGCCCGCGCAATCGCCTTCTTCTCGCCCGCGCCTTCGCTTATCTTCGCGAAGTCCACGAACGCCTTGAATGTCTCGTTGTATCCGTTGACGTCTAATGCCATTGTTTTGTACTCCTTAAGGAAGTAAGTACCTATTATATCAGATGTTCTTGTCGCCGAGTTCCACCGGCA
>CACXPT010000267.1 GCA_902769585.1 uncultured bacterium | reverse complement strand
GCTCCTCTACGCCGTCGCGAACGACGACTGCCACTTCTACCCCTGCACGAAGACGGAGAAGCCGTGCACCTTCGGCGAGGCGTACAACATGGTCCGCGCCGACGCGCTCACGCCCGCTGCGCTGTTCGCGGCGATGGAGAAGGGCGATTCGTACGCGAGCTGCGGCGTGGACCTCGAGGACGTCCAGTTCAACGGCAAGACGCTGCACGTCGCGGTGTCCGCGAAGGCGGGCGTCGCCTACACGATCAAGTTCATCGTCACGAAGCGCGATGCGGATACGGGCATCGTGCAGACGGTCTCGATCCCGCAGACGGGCAAGAACTGGTCAGGGCGTCCGGCGCGGACGGTGCCGATCTACTCTTCGGCGATTGGCGCGACGGCGAAGAGCATATCCGGCAAGAAGGGCGAGCGCGTGGCGGCGGAGTACAGCCTCGCGGCGGACGACCTCTACGTGCGTGCGCGCGTCGAGAGCGACGAACGCGCGCCGTACTACGTCCTCGGCGGGAAGGGCGCGATGCATCCGAAGGTCGCCATGGCCTGGACGCAACCTTACCAGAGGAGCTGAGAAGGGTGATGCACCCATTGACTTTGCAGCCCATCCTTTGGTAAAATGGCCGCTATCAGAGGATGAGCATGAAAAATCTCACGAGGTCCTTACGCGCGCTCGTCGCCGGGATGATCCTCATGTGCGCTGTGGCGCATGGCGAGGAGCATTTGTCGGTGTTGAGCTGGAACACCGAGCATTATGGCTGGGAGCGGCGGTCGCCTGCGGAGCGCACGCTGCTCGAAAGCAACATGTTCGCCGTTGTGCGGGCGGTCCGGCCGGACATCTTTCTCATGCAGGAGACATATGGTTCCTTCGAGCGGTTCAAGGCCGCGCTGCCCGGATATGACGCACGACTTCTCGGACGCTGCAATGCGATTTTCAGCCGGTTCCCGATCGTGGGGACGCACGAGCACTACAGGGAGAAGGGCAACTACGGCGAACCGCAGGGCGGCGCGTTCAACACGCAGGTCGCCGATCTCGACGCGGGCTGCATGCGCCTGCGGGCGTGTCCCGTGGCGATGCTTTGGCTCCCGCTCTGCGTGCGGACGCCGGCCGACAAGACGCCCGACGAGCTGCTGGCGTGGGAAAACGAGCGGCAGCCGTACGATGCCGCGCCGCGTCCGCAGGCGATGGCGGGAATCCTGGCGGGCATGGCGCCGTTCCTGGCGGAAAAGGACGAGGTGCCGATTCTGATGGCGGGAGACTTCAACAGCCATTCGCATCTGGACTGGACGGCGGCGACGGGGAACTGGCAAGGGCACCACGGGCGCACGGTCCCGTGGCCGGTTTCGTCGCAGATGGTCAAGGCCGGGTTTTACGACGTGTTCCGCGCGCTCTATCCCGATCCGGCGGCGAACTACGGCGCGACGTTCCCCATGCCGGGCGTGATGGCCGAATCCCCGAAGCCTTTTCTGAGGCTTGACTACATCTATGCTGCCGGCAACCGGCTGAAATCGGTGTCGTTTGAAATCATAGCCGGAGATTACCATCGTCCGTTCGTCTGGCACGGGCGTTCTTTTTCCGCATACCCCTCCGACCATGCGGCCGTGCTGGCGCATTTCGCCGTGGATGCGCGCGGGAAGCGATTGCAAAGAAAGGAAAACATGCGATGATTAGACAGTTCGTACCGGTCGCGCTCGTGTCCATGGGCGCGTTTGCCGCCGCACTGCCCGAGGCGGAGGGCGATTTCTCGTGGGGCGGGCGCACGGCCCATCCCGCCGTCGTGAACCCCGTCTGCGGGAACGAGGCGGGAAGTGTTCTCTCGCTGCGCGGGGAGTGGGAATTCTCCACGCAGGGCCGCACGCTCGGGCGCAACGGCATCTGGCAACCATTCTACAAGGCAAAGACATGGGGCGACGCGCGCACGATCCAGGTGCCGGGCTGCTGGGAGGCGCAGGGCGTGGGCGAGCCCGGGGACGGCGAATGCTGGGATGCCATCTGGGACCACAACGCCAAGCCCATCCGCCACAAGCACATGGGGAACGGCTGGTACCGCAAGACGGTGACGATTCCCGCCGCGTGGAAGGGGAAGCGCGTGTGGCTGAAGATCGGCGGCGTCAAGTCCGTTGGCTGGTTCTGGGTGAACGACCGGCAGGTGGCGCTCGTGGACAACTACTGCGGCACGTACAAGTACGAGGTGACGGACCTCGTCACGCCCGGCTCGAACGCGACGGTCGTCGCGCTGGTGAAGAACGATGTGCCGTCCCGCAAGGGACTCTTCAGCGCGATGCACCGCTGGGGCGGCATCTACCGCGACGTGGAGTTCGAGGCGACGCCGCAGACGTTCATCGACGACGCCTGGGTCCGCGGCCTGTTCAACGGCCGGAAGGCCGAGGTGAAGGTGAAGGTTGAAGGTGAAGGTAGGAGGAGAAACGTTGTCTTGCGGGCGACGGTCGAGGGTGAGAAAACGGAGCTCAAAATCCCTTCACCTTCACCTTCATCTTCATCTTCACCTTCATCTTCACCTTCACCTTCATACTTCACCTTGGAAGTTCCGCTTGCGGACTTCCGCCCCTGGTCTCCGGAGCATCCCAACCTCTACACGGCGCGCGTGGACCTCGTGGAGGGCGGGCAGGTCGTCCAGACGCGGCGCGAACGCTTCGGCGTGCGGAAGTTCGAGGTGCGCGGCAAGGAGTTCTACTTGAACGGCAAGCCGTTCTACGTGCGCGGCTTCGGCGACGACCACGTCTATCCGATGACGGGCCTCACGCCGCCCGACCGCGACCTCCACCGCGCGCACCTCGCGAAGGCCCGCGCGGCGGGCTTCAACTTCGTGCGCCTGCACACGCACACGGAGCTGCCCGAGTACTACGAGGCGGCGGACGAGCTCGGCATCATGATCGAGCCCGAGCTGCCCTACTACAGCGACTCGCCCACCGAGGGCTTCGCCTTCGACCCGAAGCGCGATGTGACGGAGCGACGCGCGCCTGCACGCCTACGTGAAGGCGATGGACCCCGACCGCCTGAAGATCAACCAGGACTGCCAGTCGGAGAAGATCAACCCGCCCGAGGCGGCGGACTACCTGGGCGGTCCGATCAAGCCGTGGCCGCGCGGCTCGTTCAACCCGGAGCGCCCGTTCGTCACGCACGAGTACCTGAACCTCTGCATCAAGTGCGACTCGCGCGACGAGGCGCGCTACACGGGCGTGTGGATGCCGCCCGCCACGCGGAAGGGGCGTGCCGACTGGCTTGCGAAGTTCGGTCTCGACCACACGTGGGGCGACCGTCTGCAGGACGCGCAGAACGCGCTCCAGCGCCACTACCAGCAGCAGGGCGTGGAGGCGGCGCGCGCCGACCCGTACTGCGACGGACACATCTTCTGGACGATCGTGGACGTGGTGGTGGGACAAGGCAACCCCTGCTTCTACACGGCACAGGGGCTCTTCAACCCGTTCTGGGAACCGAAGCGCGGCGGGTTCTCGCCGGAGGAGTTCGCGCGGTTCAACAGCCCCTCGTGCATCCTCCTCGACGTGCCCGACACGAAACGTGTGTTCGCCTCCGGCGACACGCTCTCCGCCGACTTCCTCTTCGCGCACTTCGGCGACGCCCCGCTGAAGGGCGCGTCGCTCACTTGGCGGCTGGATCTGGGAGGGTCGCGCTCCTACGCGACCGCGGACGCGCAGGAGCGCGTCCCTCCCGCCGGTAGACTCCCCATCGGCGAGATTCCCCTCGGGCCGGCGCGGAAGGTGGCGACGGCCGACATCACCTTCCCCGACGTCGCGAAGCCCACGAAGGCCACGCTCACGGCGACGGTCGGCGGTGGAACGCCGACCCTACCGGAATGCCGAGGTTGTCCAACTGTTTCCAACAGCTGGGACTTCTGGGTGTTCCCCAAGCGCGCCAAGCGCGACGGCAGCGCCATTGCGGTAGCGCCGCAGTTCCGCGCGGCGCTGGAGAAGCGGTACGACGGACTCCTCCCGGCAACCGATGCCGCGCGGGCCAAGGTCGTGGTGGCGGCGTACGGTTCGCCGCTCGCTGCCGAGGCGCTGGCGCGCGGTCAGCGCGTGATCACGCTCGCGGGCATGAACGGGAAACCGAACGTCTCGCTGGGCTGGTGGTGGATGGGACGGCAGGTCGGCACCGCGCTGGCGAAGCATCCCGCGCTTGCGGCCCTGCCGCACGAAGGCGTCCTCTCGCCGCTCCTCTTCCGGCTCGTCCTCGACAGCGGCAGGCCCCTGCCGTACGCGGGGGTGGCGCAGGATGACATGCTGGTCGTCGGCGAGGGCGGTTCGCTCTGCTATCTCTACCTCGCGCAGGGGAACGTGGGCTCCGGCAAGGCGGTGATGGCGTTTGGGCTCAACCTCCTTGCGGACACGCCCGAGGCGGCCGCGTTCCTGGACGGGCTTGTCGATTACGCGGCGTCGGACCGCTTCGCGCCGAAGAGCCGCGTCGAGATGGCGACCCTGCCGTCGCTTAACGGTTGGGGTAGGACCATCCGCGCGGGCGACATGTCGGACAGCCCCGGCGACGTGATGGAAGGCTATTCGCGGATGGTCATCTCGCGTGCGCGTGCGGGACATACGGAACTCGTGTGGGAGACGCTGCCGTCGCCGCAGGACGTGCGGGCGCGTCCGACGTACGATTTTGTTTTCGCTGGCGGGATGGGATATCCCCAGCAGCCTCAGGCGGCGTTCGCGCTCTCGCTCAACGGAAAGAAGGTCATCGACATCCCGACGATCGTGTGGGATGACCACGAGTGGAAGGGGAACGGCTGCGTCCTCCGCTATGTGCGCGAGAAGTCCACCGACGAGCTGGGGCGTTTCACGCTCACGGTGCCGTCGTCCCTGCTGGAACCCGGCAAGCCTGCCACGCTCGGCGTCACCGCCGAGGCGAAGGATTCCCGCCGCTGGTTCGCCGTGATGGAGCCGTAGGTTAGTGCTTAGTGCCTAGTGCTTGGTGCTTGGTGCTTGGTGCTTGGTGCTTGCATGAGCGAAGGGGGTTTGATAGACTACCACTTAAACCAAGGAGATATGATGAAGAAGACGACGATGCTGATGGCTGCCGTGGTCGGACTGGCGACGGCGAACGTGATGGCGGCGCGAAACGCGCCGTGGCCCAAGGAGAAGGCCTGGGAGTGGTACAACGCCCAGCCGTGGATGCGAGGCTGCAACTACATGCCGGCCTCGGCGGCGAACCGCGTGGACCAGTGGCAGGAGATGGGGTGCGAGGAACGCTTCGCGGAGATGGAGACCGAGCTCAAGATCGCGCAGTCCATCGGCTTCAACTGGCGCGCCTCGAGCGGATGCTCGCGCTCCTCGACAAGTACGGCATGCGCATGATCCTCGTGCTGGGCAACGACTGCTCGCGCCCGAAGGAGATCTGGAAGTTCCCGAAGACCGGCCCGCAGCCCTGCGACTGGGGTTACCACGGCGGACGCAAGCGCAGCCAGCACGGCTCCTTCCCGGGGGCGGTGGGCTACACGTGCGTGGACGACCCCGAGCTGCGCGAGAAGTTCTTCGCGATGTGCGAGGAGGTGATGACGAAGTACCGCACCGACAGGCGCATCGCGTTCTGGAACCTCTGGAACGAGCCCGGCAACGGCAACCGCCGCGCGCCCGAGCACGTGGCGCTCCTTCGCCGCATGTTTGAGCTTGCGTGGAAGATCGACCCCGTGCAGCCGCTCGCGGCGGACGTCTGGGCGGGCCACTACGGCATGTCGCCCAAGGACGCCAACAAGCCGCAGCTGCTCGCGGGCCAGCTTTCGGACATCATCTCGTACCACTGCTACGGCGACTTCGAGGCCCAGGCGCGCATCCACGGCAAGCTGAAGAACTACTACGGCCGCCCGCTCGTGAACACGGAATGGCTCGCGCGCATCAAGCGCAACTACGTGTTCGACGCGTATCCGTTCTACGCGCAGAACCGCGTGGGCTGCACGTGCTGGGGGTTCGTCGCCGGCAAGTACCAGACGTACGAGCCGTGGGAGAGCATGTGGCGGCAGGTGGCCGACGGCAGGCCGGAGGCGGAGAAGTACGACTTCACGAAGTGGTTCCACGACCTGTACCGCCCGTCGCTGCGTCCGTACGACCCGAAGGAGATCGACGTGATCAAGCACGTGAACGAACAGATGGACGCCGAACGCGAGGGCAAGTCCCTGCGCGCGAAGATCGCGAAGTCCTGCAAGATCACCGGCGAGGACATGTGGTACGGCTACCGCCGCACGAAATTCGAGTTCAAGGGACGCAAGGCCTGGGTGGTGGAGCCGTCCTGCACGCCGAAGAAGGGCATCCCGTGGACCTGGACGATGCAGTGGGCGGAGGCGTTCGTGGACCGCACGGGCGTCCCCGACCTGCTCGCGAAGGGCTACCACCACGTGACGCTCGACGTCTTCGACACGCGCATGGACGAGAACGGCCTCAAGGCGTGCGCGGAGTTCCAGGACTTCCTCGTGAAGGAGCTCGGGTTCGTGAAGAAGTGCAACCTGATCGGCATGAGCTGGGGCGGGTTCTTCTCCACGCGCTACGCGGCCGCCTATCCGCAGAACGTGCGCCGGATTTACCTCGACGCGCCGCTCCTCAACTTCGACGGCTTCAACGCGATGGCGATCGGCCCGTGGGCGAACGCGGCGCCGGCGGACGGCAAGTGGACGAACGATCCGCGCATGCCCGTGAACCTCGCCCCGCAGATCGTGAAGGGCGACATCCCCGTGCTGCTCCTCTACGGCGGGCAGGACCAGACCGTGCCGCCGGCCTCGAACGCGGAGCTGTTCGCGGCGCGCTTCAAGGCGGCGGGCGGGCGGATCGACGTCGAGAAACGCGGTGCGTTCGGCCACCACCCCCACGGCGTCGACCCCAACAAGACCGCCCGGATCGTCAATTTCGTGACGACGGCGAAATGACTCGGCGCACTTTTCTGATGTCCGCGGCGGCGGCGCCTGCGCTCTCGATGGCATCCGGCGAACGGTCCACGGAGGGTGGATTCCGCGAGCCGTTGCGGGATTTGCCGTTCGCGCCGGAATGCGACGTGATCGTGGCCGGCGGAGGGCCGGCGGGGATCGCGGCGGCGGTGTCCGCGGCCCGCGCCGGGGCGAAGGTCCGTCTGTTCGAGATGCACGGCGCGTTGGGCGGCGTGTGGACGAGCGGTTTCCTCGGGTGCCTCATCGACTTCGACAAGTCGGATACGGACCGGGAAATCCTTCGCAGGCTGAAGGACATGGACGCGCTGCGGGACCGCAATCCGCGCCGCACGAACGCGCGGACGGCGACGTTCGTCTACGACCCCGAAAGCATGAAGGTGGTCTGCGAGGAGATGTGCGCGGAGGCGGGGGTGGAGTTCTGCCTGCACACGGCGGTTGTGGCGGCGTACCGCGACCCCTCGGGGAGGAACATCGGGACGGTGGTGACGGAATCGAAGGCCGGCCGGCGCGCCTGGCGCGCGAAGGCGTACGTCGACTGCACGGGGGACGGCGATCTCGCCGCGCAGTGCGGATGCGGCTTCGACGTCGGCGGGCCCGGCGGGACGAACGACCAGCCCGCGAGCCTCTGCGCGATGGTGATGTCCCCGCATCCCGACAGGATCGCGCCCTACGTGGTGAACCATCCGTCAAACTTCGACGCGCACGGCCGGCAGGTCGAATCCGCCAAGAAGAAGATGCACGCCGAGATGGTCCGTGCGGGCCTCGATCCTTCCTATTCGATGCCGACGCTCTTCATGGTGCGCGAGGGCGTGTACGTGTGGATGATGAACCACGTGTACGGGCTGAAGGTGGACGACGCGGCCGGCATCGCGCGCGAGACCGTTCGCGTCCGCCGTGAGGTGCTGGAGGGGGCGCGCGCCCTCGCGCAGCTGGGCGGCGCCTGGGAGGGGTTCTGCGTGGTGGCCACCGCCGAGCAGCTCGGACACCGCGCCGCGCGCCGCGTGCATGGGCGCTACACGCTCACCGCCGCCGACGTGCAGTCCGGCGCCGTCTTTCCCGACGCCGTCACGACGTCCAACTTCACAGTCGACGTCCACGCCACCACGGCCGCGGGCAACAGGAAGGCCGCGTACGGGACGATGGGCGTCAAGGCCCGTCCTTTCCAGATCCCCTTGCGCGCCTGCATGGCGAAGGACGTCGACAACCTCTATCTCGCCGGACGCTGCATTTCCGGGGACTTCATCCCAATGGCCAGCTACCGGGTGACGGGAAGCGCCGTCGCGATGGGCGAGGCCGTGGGCCGCGCCGCCGCCGCGCGCGTGCGGACATGAACTTGCGGGAGCGGTGATTTTTAGGTATAATAACGGCAAAAAGAACGAGCAAAAAGGATAGGTGCGATGAAAGCAAAGATAATGTTCCTGTCGGTAGGCGCGTGCGTGGCGGCGTGCCTCGCGGGCGACGTGCAGATGAAGGAAGACACGATCATGTTGCCCACGTACGCGCCGGGCGGGTACGACAAGACGCCCATCTTCTTTACGGGCCGCGTCTACCAGGGCGCGCAGGGCCGCGTGTACCCGTACCCGATGCAGGACGTGCTGCACGACGAGAAGATCGACGAGAACTACAAGTACCTGACCCTGGAGAACGAGTGGCTCCAGATGGGCCTCCTGCCGGAGCACGGCGGGCACCTGCTCAACTTCACGGACAAGAAGACCGGCTTCGAGATCTTCTACCGCCAGCACGTCGTGAAGCCCGCGCTCATCGGCATGCTCGGCGCGTGGATCTCCGGCGGCGTGGAGTGGAACTTCCCGCACCACCATCGCGCGACCACCGCGATGCCGATCGACTGGAAGTTCATTGCGAACAAGGACGGCTCCAAGACGCTCTGGATCGGCGAGACGGAGCTGCGCCGCCGCCTGAAGTGGACGATCGGCCTCTCGCTGCTGCCCGACCGCGCCGTGCTGCAGGCCGAGAACATCTTCATGAACCGCCAGCCCTGGATCGAGTCGATGATCTACTGGGCGAACGTCTCGGTGCACTGCGGCGACGACTACCAGATCCTCTTCCCGCCGAGCTGCCACCTCGGGTTCGACC
>CACXPT010000266.1 GCA_902769585.1 uncultured bacterium | reverse complement strand
CTCCGCAACAAAACCCAATAAAATCAAGGGGGTCGCAATTGTCGGTATTGTCCTGTTTTGAAAACTACGACAGTCCTGTTTTGAAAACTACACGACAGACGGAGCGAAGATGGAACTAGTCGGCGTCGCCCATGGTAGCCTGGAGGACCTCCTTGAGCGAGGTCATGCCCGAGGCGACCTTGAGCATGCCGTCCTCGCGCAGCGTGCGCATGCCCATTTCGCGGGCGCGCTCGCGGAGGACGGACGTCGGGGCGTGGTCGAAGATTAGGCGCTGGATCGTGTCGTCAACCTCGAAGATCTCGAATATGCCCTTGCGGCCCTTGTAGCCGCCGTTGCAGGCCGAGCAGCCCTTGCCGATGTACATCTTGTCAGGGGCGAGCTTGGCGAGGGGGCCGAGCATCTTCTTGTCGCGCTCCGTGATGGTGTACTCCTCCTTGCACTTGGTGCAGATGGCGCGGACGAGACGCTGCGCGAGGGCCGCGCGCATGGCCGATGCCACGAGGAACGGCTTAACGCCCATATCCGTGAGACGGGTCACGGCCGACGGCGCGTCGTTGGTGTGGAGGGTGGAGAACACGAGGTGGCCCGTGAGCGACGCTTCCATGGCGATGTCGGCCGTCTCCGAGTCACGGATTTCGCCGATCATCACGATGTTCGGGGCCTGACGCAGGATGGAGCGGAGGGCTGCCGAGAAGTCGAGGCCGACGTCGCGATTCACCTGCACCTGGTTGATGCCGGACATCTGGTATTCGACAGGGTCCTCGACGGTGATGATCTTGCGGTCTGGGAGGTTGATCTGTCCGAGGGCGGCGTAGAGGGTGGTGGACTTGCCGGAGCCGGTAGGGCCGGTGACGAGCACCACGCCGTCGGAAAGGTGGATGAAGCGCTCGAACTTGGACTGGTCGTCCGATAGGAACCCGAGCTGCGGCAGGCCGAGCGCGAGGTTCGACTTGTCGAGAATACGCATGACGATCGACTCGCCGTGGTTCGTGGGCACGGTCGAGACGCGGAGGTCGAGGTCGCGTCCGCCGACGTTCACCTGGATGCGGCCGTCCTGTGGGATGCGCTTCTCCGAGATCTTGATCTTCGACATGATCTTGAAGCGCGAGAGGATGGCGCCCTGCAGGCGCTTCGGCGGCGAGTCCATCTTGCGGAGCGCGCCGTCTATGCGGTAGCGCACGCGGAATTCCTTCTCCATCGGCTCGAGGTGGATATCGGACGCCTTCATCTTGATGGCGTTGGAGAGGATGAGGCCGCAGAGCTTGATGACAGGCGCGTCGTCGCCGCTAGAGGACTCGTCGTCGCCGCCGAATCCGTCGTCCGTGCGCGCGGTGATCTCGTCGGCGCCCGACGGATAGAGCTTGTCCATGAGCGCCTTCACGTCGGCAGACGGGGCCAGCACGGCCTGCACGTCCTTGCCGTGGAGCACGTACCGGAGCGAGTCGACCGCGTCGTAGTTCATCGGGTCCGAGAGGACGACTGTCACCGAGTCCGAGTCCGCCATCACCGGCGCGACGCCGTACTTGTGGGCGATCTCTGAGGTGATCTCCTTGCCGATGTCCGGATCGAGCGCGGACGGGTCGATGTTCACGTACTTCATGCCGAACTGGTCGGCAATGGTGCCGAGGACGTCGTCCTCGGTCAGGGCGCCTGACGCGACGAGCACGTCGAGCGTCGTCTCGTTGCCCTCGCGCATCGCCTGGCTGGCGACGTCGAGCTGTTCGGCCGTCACATAGCCCCTCTCGCGAAGGAGCTGCAGAACATATTCGTCATTGGAGGTCATGATGTGCCACTATTTTAGCGAAAGATTCCTGCGGCGGCAAGCCGATTTGTGATACAATCTTCGCGCAAGGAGACACAGTGCTGATGTCACGCATGGAGAAATGGGACAGGTTGCTGTCGAACAAGCGCGTGCGGCTGGCCGCCGACGGCGCGGTGGAGCTGTCGGGTCCGCACAGGCCCGACGTCCGCTCGCCGTACGAGATCGACTACGAGCGCGTCGTGTTCGCCTCGCCGTTCCGTCGGCTCGCGCGCAAGACGCAGGTGCATCCGTTCTCCGAGGTGGACCACGTGCACAACCGCCTCACGCACTCGATCGAGGTGGCGTCGGTGGGCCACACGTTGGCGCGCGAGGTCGGCTCGTTCCTCGTGGAGCGCGGCGACCTGCCGCCCGAGCGCGTAGGCCACGTGTGCTGGACCGTGCAGGCTGCCGGCCTCGCGCACGACATCGGCAACCCCCCATACGGGCATTCCGGAGAGGCCGCCATCCAGGCGTGGGCCGAGAAGCTGGCCAACGAGCTTGGCGACGATCCGGTGTGGAACGACTTCCGCTTCTTCGACGGAAACGCGCAGACGTTCCGAATGATGTCGCGCCCCGACCTGCGCGACACCTCCTACTTCCGCCTCACCGCCGCCGCCCTCGGCACGCTCGTGAAGTACCCTCGGCTGGCTTCGCATTTTCCGAAGGGATATGCGGGGCAGCGGAAGATGGCGGCGTTCACGTCCGAGGAGACCATCTTCCGCGCCGTGTGGGACGAACTGGGGCTCGTGCGCCCCGACGGCTCTTTCATGCGTCACCCGCTCTCATACCTCTCGGAGGCGGCGGACGACATCTGCTACCGTATCGCTGACTTTGAGGACGCCGTGCTGATGGGTCTGCTCCCGTACGATGAGGTGGCGGAGATATTCCTGAAGGCCATACCATCAGAGCTGCACGAGACAAACCGCGGCCAGCCGATCCAGCGCCTGCGCGCGCTCGCGATCCACCATCTCATCCGGGCGTTCGTCGCGCAGTTCGAGGAGCATTACGACGAAATCATGGACGGCACGTTCGACGGCGACCTGCGCGCGCGCCTGACAGGTTCGGAAGGAGAGTCGCTGGACGACATCCAGCGCCGGTACGAGGTGCTGTTCTCGAACCACCGCAAGGTCATAGCCGAGATCGGGTCGTACAGCCAGTTCAACTTCATCCTCACCCACTACCTGCGCTTCCTCCAGAAGGTGACCGTGGAGAGGTGTCCGTCGTTCGACGAGCTGCCGGCCATCGTCCGCCACCTCGTTCAGCTCGCGTGGGACCGCGCCTACTACGAGGCCCACCAGCACGAGACCCTCGCGTGGTGGGCGCACGCGGTGCTTGATTTCGTCGTGGGCATGACCGACGACTACATCAACGCCCTCGCCCACCGTTTGGGCGCGTGAGGATGATAGAATTGTTGCAAACCTGAAAGGAAAAACAGATGAAGAAAATATTGTTGGCTGTGGCGGCCGCGCTGTTCGCGGCGGTCGATTGTGCGGCGGCGGTGACGATGCCGCGCGTGTTCGGGAACAACATGGTGCTCCAGCAGGGGCAGCGCGTGCCCGTGTGGGGCAAGGCCGCGCCAGGCGAGAAGGTGACCGTGTCGTTCGCCGGTCAGACGGTGACGGCCACGGCCGACGCGCAGGGCCGGTGGAAGACCGCGCTCGCGCCGCTCACGGCGTGCGCCGAGGGCGCCGAGTTCCGCGTGGCGGGCGAGAACGCGCTCGTGTTCAAGAACGTGGTCGTGGGCGAGGTGTGGTTCTGCTCGGGGCAGAGCAACATGGAGTTCACGATGAGGCGAACTGGCCGCTCATCCGCCACTTCAACGTGGCGCACAAGATCTCCCTCGAACCGCTCGACGACGTGGAGGCCGTGTGGGAGGTGACGACGCCCCAGACGATCCCGCCGCAGAGCGCGGTGGCGTTCTTCTTCGGCGAGACCCTGCACAAGACGCTCAAGGTGCCGGTGGGCCTCATCAACTCCTCGTGGGGCGGGACCGGCATCGAGCCGTGGACCCCGGCCGGCCATCCGGACGACCTCTGGATGCTGCAGAACTTCGGCAAGTGGAACCGTCCGCAGGACGTGCCGACCGTGCTCTGGAACGGCATGGTGGCGGGGCTCGTGCCGTTCGCCATCAAGGGCGCGATCTGGTACCAGGGCTGCCACAACGGGCGCGATCTGGTACCAGGGCTGCCACAACATGCGCGACGGCGACGTCTACACCGACAAGACGGTGTCGCTCGTGCGCGGCTGGCGCCGCGAGTGGGGTCAGGGCGACTTCCCGTACTTCCTCGTGCAGCTCGCGCCCTACAGGTACAACAACGCGAAGGACACCGCCCTCCCCCGCATGCAGGAGGCGCAGGCGCGCGTGCCCGAGAAGGTGCCGAACAGCGGCTACACCGTGATCAACGACGTGGGCGCCGTGAACGATATCCATCCCACCGACAAGCGCACCGTGGGCATGCGCATGGCCGACCAGGCGCTCGACCGCGTGTACGGGAAGTTCACGCGGCCGTGGCGCACGCCCACGTTGAAGGGCTACAAGGTGGATGGCAGCGCGCTGCGTGTGTCGCTCGCCGACGCGGACGGACTCAAGACGCGCGACGGCCTGCCGCCCAACGAGTTCGAGGTGCGCGGCATCTGCGGCACGTGGGTTCCCGCGCAGGCGAAGATCGAGGGGACGGACGTGGTGCTGACGGCCCCCGGCGTGGAGGAGCCGCTCGCCATGCGCTTCGCCGCCTACAACGGCTCGACGCCGAACCTCGTGAACGGTGCGGGCC
>CACXPT010000265.1 GCA_902769585.1 uncultured bacterium | reverse complement strand
GGGGCGTCCCGAGAAGGGGCACCGTCCGCCGTTCTGCAACTGGAGCGCCGTCGACTTCTCGCACGAGAAGGTGCGCGCGCACATGCGCGCGTTCGTGCGAGACCTCGTGGAGAACTACTACCTCGACGGCATCGAGTACGACTTCAACCGCCACATGCAGCTGTTCAAGTCCGTGGCGATGGGCGGCGAGGCCTCGCAGGCGGAGCTGGATCTCATGACCGCGTTCATGCGCGAGCTGCGCGCGATCACAGAGGAGGTCGGACGGAAGAAGAACCATCCGATCCTCGTCGTCGTACGCGCGCCCGATTCGGCGGACTACTGCCGCGCCGTCGGCATCGACCTCGCGCGCTGGTTCGACGAGAAGCTCGTCGACATCTGGATCGGCGGCGGGTACTTCTGCCTCAACCCGTGGAAGGTCTCCGCCGACTTCGCGCACCGCCACGGCGTGAAGTTCTACGCCTCGATGGATGAGACGCGCATTCCCGGCGCGGCGGCGCGGCGGCCCGTCCCGCCTCTGAAAGGACGCATGTCTGTCCCCTTCTACGCGGCGCGGTTCGCGGACGCGATGGCGTCCGGCTGCGACGGCGTGTACGTGTTCAACATCGAGGGGAAGTTCCTCCACCAGGTGGCCGGCATCGACCCGCTGCGGACGAAGGGACGGGAGACCGTTCGCTTCGCGGCCGACCGCGGCTCGGGCGGGTATCGTCCGTGGAAATACCTCAAGGACGGCGGCCGCTTCAACAACCTGCCGAAGATCGACCCCGGCGAGCCGCTGCGCGTCACGCCCGGCGAGACGTGCGCGTTCGAGATGTTCGTGGCGGGCGATTCGCTCGCCGGCGCGTCGAATGCGACGGCCAAGGTGCTGACGAACCTGAAGGCGGGCGAGACGGTCACATTCACCTGCAACGGGCATCCGTTCAAGGCCAAGCAACCGCGCGCCGGCGTGTTCGTCTATACTCTGCCCGTTGATGCGTTGAAACCCGGTATGAACGCCTTCTCGGTGACGTTCCCGCAGTCCGCCGAAAAGGACACGACCTTCAACGACTTCGTCTTGCGAATCATGCCGCAGGGAAAACCTGGCAAAGGAAAGGAAACCGACAAATGACAATACCACTAAGAAAATGCCCATTCGCATACGTGTTAAGCGTAGTGGCGGTCATGCTCTGCATGGCAACGTCGGCAGCAGACGTGGACGTCGGCGACGGCGCGAACGACAACACCTACACCGACAGCACGACGTATGCGGGCGCAACGAAGATCGTCAAGACCGGCACGGGCAAGACGACGCTCAGCTTTGGCAACAACACGCCATCCTTCAACAAGGAAATCGAAGTGAGGGAAGGAACGCTCGCCGTGGCACGATATCCGCAGAACTTCGGCAGCCCTACAAAGATCACCGTCTCCAGCGGAGCGACGCTCGACCTGACGTGGTCTGAGAATGCGCTCGGCAAGCTGAACAAGGCGGAGATCGTTATTGCCGGCACGGGCGTGAACGACGCGGGGGCGATCCGCCGGACGAGCGGATACACCCTCAACGCTCTTTTCGGTACGATTACGCTTGCTGCAGACGCGCTCATCAAACACACGCCGCAGTGCGGCTTTTCGGACAACGTGGGCATCGTGAACCTCAACGGGCATACGCTCTCCGTCCACGCGGGGAGTTCAGTTTTCTACTGCCCCGGCACGCAGTTCAAGGACAACGGTGCCGCAACATCCGGCGGACTGACCATCCTATCCGGCACGTTCTTCCCCCGCTTTTCCGTTTCCGAAAACACAGAAGACAATGTGCTGACGCTCAAGGATGGCACGACGCTCCGCTTCCGGGATCTCAACACAAAGCCGAAATGGAAGATTGTCACGGAGGGAACCGTCACGTTCACGGCGGACAGCGTCGGCAACAACCCCGAGACGTCAAAAACGTGGGCGGGTCCCGTGGAACAGGGCGGGCAGATTACGCTCTACCCCAATGCCCTGAACACCTTCTTCACCATCGCGGGCAACATCTCGAACAAGTACGACATCGTGATGGACAGCAATTCAAAAGGACAGACCACGCTCTCAGGCAGCAACGACGTAAATGCCGTCACAGCGTCGGGCGGCACGTTGCGCATTGACGGCGGAAAGACCGTTGTGCATGGCGCAATTTCGGTGACATACGGCGGGAGCCTAATTGTGACCAATGCCGTCCTGTTCGCTGACTACGCGAAAATGACGGCCGTCACGATCGGGCATTCGAGCAACACACCCAAGTTCGTCGTGGAAAAGGACAGTGAGTTTGTCAGCAACGATTTCGGCGGTGACGACGGCGCGGCCGCGCGTCTGTACGTCGGCCGTTACGCCGGGCAATACGGCACAATGGAGGTGCATGACGGCTCGATCGTCTCGAACGTGCTGATCAACATCGGAGAAGAAGGAAATGGCGCCTTGTACCAGACCGGCGGGAAGATATACTGGCCGCCGCGCAGCGGTGACATCGTGGCGAGAGCGGAGAACGCCTACGGGTACTACGGCATCGGTGGCGACTTTACGATGGATGCTCGCAATTTTTCCAGTAGCGCCGGCGTTGTCATGCTTGCACGGACGGGGACCGTGGTCATTGTCGTCCGAGACGGCGGAAGCTTCAACGTGAAGAAGAGCAACAAGGTGTCCTTCGCCGTGGAGGAGCCGTCCCACGTGCTGCTCTACCAGAACAGCGGCACGAAAAGCTCGTTTGACGATGACTTCATGTTCAGCACCAGCAAAAGTTCCGCCGGACATGTGGAAGTCACGATAGCTGGCGACGGCAGCGAGCTGGAGGTGGATGACGAATTTAAGCTGCAGACGACCAACACGTCCGCCCATGCGTTCGTCAACATCAACGACGGCGGCACGCTGGCTGCCCGATACATGTACAGGACAGCGTCGGATTACGACTTCTACTTCAACATCAACGGCGGCGTGATCAAGCCTCGTCGGTCGTCTGCGATTTTCTCCGGCGGCGTAAACGACGCGGCGCATCGCCCGACGCGCTCGACCGTCTACGAGAAGGGTTTTGTGATCGACACGTCCGACACGATGAACGGAGACCGGACCGTCTACGACACGGCGTCCATGCATCTCTCGTTCGCCGCGCCGCCAGATGAGGGGTTGCGCGTGAAGTCAATCGCGTTGCCGACGGATGCGGGATTCTCCTCCGAGAAGCTCATCGGCCCGCCGATGGTGACGATCACGGGCGACGGCGAGGGCGCATCTGCGTTCGCCCTGTTCGACGACGTGAACCACACGCTCACCAACATCGTAGTGACGAGTCCCGGCTGGGGCTACACGGAGGCAACGGCCACGCTCTCTGCCGGAGGCCTGGCGAACGTCTACACGTGCGCCGTGACGCTCGAACCCCAGCCGACGGACGGGTGGCAGGGTTTCACGAAGCGCGGCGCTCAGCGGCTTAACATGCATGGGCGTCTCAATGCGTTCAAAGGTGACGTCACTGTCGAGGAGGGAATCCTCGGCTTCATGAACGAAGACGCCGAGCAGGGCGGCATGCCGGAAGGCGCGGGCGCGATAATCAAAGAAGGCGCGATGCTCACCTTCCCCAAAGGTTCCACTCCAGTCACGGTGCCCTTCCTTGCCGGATGCGGCACCACGACGCTTGCGGACGGCGTCAAGATCGTCGTCACCGACCCGGAGAACCTCGCGCAGTACCGCCGCAGCGGTTCGGCCGTGGTGGTCAACGTCCTCAACGGTTTGACTTGCCAGGGCACGGTCACGCTGGATTTCGGCGACGGCGGCGAGGAGGACGTTGCCCAGTGGAATGTGTCCGTGAAGTCCAAGTCCCTCACCCTTGGATTCCTCAACGGCACGACGATCCTGTTCCGTTGACAAAAGGAGAATCATGAACCGAACCTTTTTGCCGACGGCGCTCGTCTCTTGCATTGCCGGCATCGCGTGTGCCTTGCTCGGGGCGGACGTGAAGACGTTCGACGTGCCCAGCGCGGCGATGGGTGCGGCTGTGAAGGTGAGCGTGGTGACGCCGGCGGCGTATGGCACCGATTCAAAGGCGCGTTTCCCGGTCGTCTATCTGCTCCACGGGGCTGGCAACGACCACACCACTTACCTGCAGCCGTTTCTCTTGGACGGCGTCGACAAATGGCGCTTCATCGCCGTCGTCCCCGACGGGAAGCTCGACTGGTGGCTGGATTCCCCGGTGTTGCCCAAGGTGCGCCGGGAGACGTTCGTGGTGGACGAGCTTGTGCCGTGGGTCGATGCCGAGTTCCGTACGCTGCCGCAGCGCCAGCGGCGGGCGGTCGCCGGCCATTCAATGGGCGGACAGGGCGCGATGCGCCTCGGCATGCGCCATGCGGACGTGTTCGGCGTCGTGGGAAACGTAATGGGCGGCGTGGACATCTGCTCAACCCCTGCACGGAAGGATCTCGTGCGGCTTCTGGGCCCTTACAAGGGCAACGAGGCTCGTTGGCGGTCGTTCTCTGTCCTCGCCGAGGCCGAGCGGCTGCCGCCGGGAACCCTGCGCCTCTTCTCCATCGTGGGGACCGAGGATTTCTTCTTGAAGCCGAACCGCGACCTGCACGAGTTGCTGTCCAAGCGCCAAATCGCCCACGAATACACGGAGGTGCGCGGCGAGACGGATGGCATGTCGAAACACACGCGGCCTTTTGCGTTCTGGGCGCTCGGGCGTCTCTTCGAGCGGTTTGCGGAGTGCTTTGCGGAGGAGATCGAGGCGCCATTGTCGTTGGGACGGCTTGTGAAGGCGGGCAGAGAGGAAATCGTCTGCACGGGCGAGGAAGCGTCCGTCTCGTCTTCTGCTGGCGAGACCCTCCAGCATGGAGAGCCGCCATCTTGGCGGCTCGTGTTCCAACGGCTCGTAAATGGGCGGTATGTCGTCATGGTTCGCGAACTCTCGACGGGAAAGGAAACTGAGATCTCGCCACGGGAAGGTCAGGCGTGCCATCCGGCGTGGAGCCCCGACGGAAGCGTGCTGTACACGTACGGCAACGAGACGAAAACTGGTTTTGCGGCGAAGGACGACACGACCGGTTGGAACCTCTGGCTGTGGAAGGACGGCGGGCGGCGTCAGCTTACGCACGGACGCCAGCGGGCCTACGCGGCCTCGTTCGCGCCGGACGGACAGACCATCTACTTCTCATGCGACCATGTAATGGACATGACCGGGAAAGCCGCCAGCCTCGCGGCGGATCCCAACGCGATCAGCCGTGCGGGCATTGCCGCCGTGCCGCTGGAAGGACACGGCGCGCAGCGCACGGTCTGCGTGTTGCCGCAGAGCAATTCCGCCTGCAGCCAGCCACGCATCTCGCCGGACGGGAGACTCCTCCTCCGCGCCGAGCTTGCAAAGTTCCGCGAGCCGTGGCGGCTCGTCGTCTCACCGCTCGACCATCCCGAACGGCGCACCTACCTCACTTCATGCTATGAGGCGGCGTACGCGCCGGCGTGGAGTCCGGACGGAAAGCTGATCGCCTACACCGGTTTCCGCGACGGCGACGCGGGGTGGGGCGTCTATGTGATGCCGTCCGACGGCGTCGTGACACAGCGGATCGCCGACGGGCGGAACCCGTCGTTCGCGCCGGACGGGAAGTCGATCATCTACGACCGTGACGGCACCATCTATCGTCGGGAGGTGACGCGATGAAGGGATGGACAGCTTGTGTGGTCCTCGCCTTGGCGGCGGGGACGGCGTGCGCGTTCGAGAAGATCGCGCTCGTGGACGGTTTCGACTACGCGCCGGAGATGGACACGGAAACCAAGGACGGGATGCGCAAGGTCCTGGAGCGGGTGCTGGAGACGGGTGCGGACACGATTCTCTGGCGCACGCATTCCGGTTCCGTCCCGCGTTACGCGAGCGAGGCGGTGGATCTGTTGCGCGTGGAGACGCCGTTGGACAAGCGCCGCGTGCCGCTTACGCTGCCCGTGCGCGGCTGGGTCCGCTACCAGCGTTGCAAGCCGGACGCGCTTCGGACGGTGCTCGGTCTGTGTGACGACCTGCCGCAGGTGAAGTGTGCAGGCGCGCACATGCTGCAGGAGGACGCGCATGGCGGCCGTTACTGGAGCCTCGGATCGTGGACGCTCGACTATCCGCGGTACTGGTGCCGGTCTGCTGACGGCAAGATGGGAATGCATCATGCCTCTTTCGCGTATCCCGAGGTGATCGCCCATCGTCGCGCCATCGTGCGCGAGATTCTCGCGCGCGGCGCGCAGATGATCTACCTCGACACGACGCGCAACGGCGGTTATGGTCCGCGCGACGACTACGTGAAGCCGAACCTCGATGAATGGGCGCGACGGCATCCGGGCGAACCGGCGCCGGCGGATTTCCACGACCCGCGCTGGCTGGAAGTCGTCGCGCGCGGCCACTACGCCTACTACCGCGCGATCCGCGAGGAGATACGCGCCACGGGACGAAAAGTCCCGTTTGTCCTCACGATTGGCAACGTGCGCATCCAGGACGGTCCCGACTGGAACTACGCAGGGTGCGGGTTCGATTGGCGGAAGGTGGTGGACGACGGGCTTGTCGACGGACTCGCCGTGGTGTCCATTTCCGCCGATGAGAAAGATCCGTTTGGTTCCACCGAGCGCATCTTCCGCCACGTCATGCAGTATGTGAACGGACGATGCAAGGTGTACTTCCCGATCCGCGCCTACAACTTCTCGAAGAACCAGCCATCTTACGAGCAGCTCGCGCAGTGGGCGGGCGTGAGCTCGCCCGAGGCAATCCGCCGCCTGATGGACATCGCCGTGCGGTGCGGTGCCGCGGGCATCGTGATGGAGTGCGTCGATCCCGGAAACTATCCGGCGGCGGACTGCGAAGTCATCAGGAACTTCACAGTATCTTCCCCGATGTAGCGCCCCTGCTAAAAGGTAAGGATTCTGTCTGTTGACGTGCGAAAGAAGCAGATCATGGCGAAGAAACAGTCCATAGACAAGGGCTTGTACATTACCGCCACGTGCGGCGTGCGCGCCGTCAACCTTGAGGATTACGGGGTTCCGTGCGTCCCCCTGCTCAGCCGGAACCACTTTACGAACCGCATGCCGTCCGTCGAGGAGCATGTCCACGTCGGCTTCGTCGAGATACTCTACTGCCTGGGCGGAAACATCACCTACGAAAGCATAGGGACGAGCTATCCGTTCCGTCCGGGGAAGATTTTCGTGTCGCGTCCGGACGAGCCGCATCGGATGGTGACGTATCCCAAGGGACTGGACACGTTCAGTCTCCTCTTCCGCATTCCGCCGAAAGGCGCGCGGTTCCTGAATCTCCGCGGCGACGAGGCGGCCTGGCTGCGCGGCCGCATGCTGGACATGCCCCAGCGGCTCTTCGACGGAACG
>CACXPT010000264.1 GCA_902769585.1 uncultured bacterium | reverse complement strand
AAGTGCGAAAAGCAAAAAATCGCAAAAAAACTCATCGTGGGGCAGCGGATACTCCCGAGAGTGGGGACGCTCCGCTAGAATTGCCAGTGGGCGCGGGCGCCAGCCCCGCTCACTGACCGATTACGAATGCGCGTTGAATCCGGCGGGGGGATTTGGTATAATGCGCGGCACTTTCCACCAATAAACGGAGTCAACAATGGTCTATTCGACTGAGGTACAGCACCAGTGCCCCCTGGCTAAGGGGTGCAACCACGGGCCGGCCCCCATCCCCGAAGAGGGCAAGTGGGTGCAGGCGAAGCAAATCAAGGACATCAGCGGCTACACGCACGGCGTGGGCTGGTGCGCGCCGCAGCAGGGCGCGTGCAAGCTGTCGCTCAACGTCAAGAACGGCGTGATCGAGGAGGCGCTCGTGGAGACGATCGGCTGCTCGGGCATGACGCACTCGGCGGCCATGGCGAGCGAGATCCTTGTGGGCAAGACGATCCTCGAGGCGCTCAACACCGACCTCGTGTGCGACGCGATCAACACCGCGATGCGCGAGCTGTTCCTGCAGATCGTGTACGGACGCACCCAGAGCGCGTTCTCCGACGGCGGTCTCGTGATCGGCGCCGGCCTCGAGGACCTCGGCAAGGGCCTCCGCTCGATGGTGGGCACGATGTACGCCACGAAGGCGAAGGGTCCCCGCTACCTCGAGATGACCGAGGGCTACTGCACGCGCATGGCGCTCAACAAGGACAACGAGGTTGTCGGCTACGAGTTCGTCTCGCTGGGCAAGATGACCGACTTCATCAAGAAGGGCCTCTCGCCGAACGAGGCGTGGGAGAAGGCGAAGGGCCACTACGGCCAGTTCGAGGGCGCCGCCAAGTACATCGATCCGCGCAAGGAGTAGTGCTTGGTGCTTAGTGCATAGTGCAGAGAAAGGAATTTAGAAATGGCAACAAAGAAGACAACCAAGAAGGCTTCCTCCGAGAAGCTGTTCGAGGGATACGAGCGCCGCGAGGCCAAGATCCTCGCCGCGCTGAAGCCCTACGGCATCAAGTCAATCGAAGAGTGCCGCGAGATCTGCCTGAAGGCCGGTTTCGACCCTTACAAGATCGTCGAGGAAACCCAGCCGATCTGCTTCGAGAACGCCAAGTGGGCCTACACGGTGGGCGCCGCGATGGCGATCAAGAAGGGCTGCGTGAAGGCGAAGGACGCCGCCGCCGAGATCGGCGTGGGCCTCCAGGCGTTCTGCATCCCCGGCTCCGTGGCGGAGAACCGCCAGGTGGGTCGCGGCCACGGCAACCTGGGCGCGATGCTGCTTGACGACGCCACCGAGTGCTTCGCGTTCCTCGCGGGCCACGAGTCGTTCGCGGCCGCCGAGGGCGCGATCAAGATCGCCCTCAACGCGAACAAGGTGCGCAAGACGAACCTTCGCGTCATCCTCAACGGACTCGGCAAGGACGCCGCGTACATCATCAGCCGCATCAACGGCTTCACGTACGTCAAGACGGCGTTCAACAACAAGACCGAGAAGGTCCGCGTGGTCGAGCGCAAGGCGTTCTCCAAGGGCCCGCGCGCGGCCGTGAACTGCTACGGCGCGGACAACGTCCCCGAGGGCGTGGCGATCATGAAGCTCGAGAACGTGGGCGTGTCCATCACGGGCAATTCCACGAACCCGACGCGCTTCCAGCACCCTGTTGCCGGCACCTACAAGAAGTGGTGCGTTGAGAACGGCAAGAAGTACTTCTCCGTGGCCTCCGGCGGCGGCACCGGCCGCACTCTGGGGCCGCATGCACTCCGACGCGCAGTTCGCCGGCTCCAGCTCGGTGCCCGCGCACGTGGAGATGATGGGCCTCATCGGCATGGGCAACAACCCGATGGTCGGCGCCACGGTGGCTGTGGCCGTCGCCGTCGAGGAGAGCTTCAAGGCCAAGAAGTAAGGCCGTCTCCCAGACAGACGAAAGGCCGGTCCGCCGTTCGGCGGATCGACCTTTTCTTGTCTGCGCCTACACAATGTTCACGTAGAGGGGACAGGCCCTTGCGAGGGCGAATAGCGCGGCGACGTCGCGGTTCGCCATGCGGATGCACCCGTGCGAGGCGGGCGTTCCGAGAAGCTGCTCCTGGTTCGTTCCGTGGATGTAGATGTAGCGGGCGCGGCTGTCGACCTTGCCGCCCCTGTTGACGCCTTCCTCCAGCCCGTCCAGCCAGAGGATGCGCGAGAGTATCAGGTCGGTGTTGCCGCCCGCGCGCCATTCGGCGGCGGGAAGGGTCTGTCCCCTTACGGGGCGGCGGGAGACGAACACCTGTCCGAGCGCGGCATTCGCGCCGTAGCGGGCGCAGACGCGGTGCCAGCCTGGCGGCGTCTTGTTTGAGCCCATTTCGCCGCCGACTCCCGCTCTGGCGGTAGAAACAGGATATGTCGCGATGATGCGACCGCCCATCGCGACACACATTTGCTGCCGAGCGACGCAAACCGTCGCCACGACGCTGCGGGCCGGAAGGCGAATGCCGTCCGGCGGCCGCAAGGAGACTACTTGTTCTTGTGACGTTGCGCCTTCATCCGCTTGTCGTACTTGTGCTTCGACATTTTCTTCCGGCGCTTCTTCTTGATGGAACCCATCGTTGTCTCCTTGGTTGGTTTTTGGTATTCGCCTTCTTGCTCGTTCCGCTACGCTCACTCGCTTGGAGGCTCAATTGCTTCTTTTAGAAAATGACCTTGTTGAGGGGCAGCTCGATGATGCCCGTGGCGCCTGCGTTGCGCAGGACGGGAATGAGATCGCGCACCAGGTGCTCCTCCACGACGGACTCGACCGCGAACCAGTCGGCCGCGTCGAGCTTGTTGACCGTGGGGGCGTGGAGGGCGGGCAGTGCCGCCGTGATCTTCGCGAGGTTCTTCGCGGGCGCGTTGAGCTTCAACAGCACGCGCTTCTGCGCGTCGAGCGCGCCGACGAGGAGCATCTTCAGCTGCTCCAGCTTGGCGCGCTTGGCCTTGTTCTTCCACGCCGCCTTGTTCGCGATGAGGCGCGTGGTGGACGTGAGGATCGTGTCCACGATGCGCAGGTTGTTCGCGCGGAGCGAGGAGCCCGTCTCCGTGAGGTCGGCGATGGCGTCCACCAGCTCGGGGGCCTTCACCTCGGTCGCGCCCCAGCTGAACTCCACGTCGGCCTTCACGCCGTGCTTCTTGAGGTAGCGCTTCACGAGGCCGATCGCCTCCGTGGCGATGCGCTTGCCCTGCAGGTCCTTCACAGACTTGATCTTCGAGTCGTTCGGCACCGCCAGCACCCAGCGCACCGGGTTGGAGGTGGCCTTGGAGTAGTTGAGCTCGCAGACCTCCTGCACGTCGCTGCCGTTCTCGTACACCCAGTCGTACCCGCAGATGCCCGCGTCAAGCAGTCCCAGCTCCACGTAGCGGCTCATCTCCTGCGGACGCAGAAGGCGGCACTTGATCTCCGGGTCGTCGATCGACGGCACGTAAGAGCGTGAAGAGCAAGACACGTTGAACCCTGCGCGCTTGAACAGCGCGAAGGTCGATTCCTGAAGGCTGCCCTTCGGCAGGCCGAGTACTATCGCCATAGCTTGAAACTTTCCTTTTCCGCCGCCAAGACCTATTTCCGGCGAACGGACGGTCGGTAAGTTTATCAAAACCGGCGGCAAAAAGCAAGCGGCGCGAACCGCAAACCGTGAAATTATGGTACAATATCACCGCCATTTCTCGCCAAAAGGAGTATTGCCATGACACATCGCACATCTCATGCCCATCTAGCAACCCTGTTGATTGCCGGTTTTGCGCTCGCGGCGACAGCTGGATATGTCACGCCGTGGTACGTGAATCCCGCGCTGAAGGATCGCTTCTGGCTGGGAGTCGACAATTTCACGCCCACCGGCCTCGCGATCGGTGCGGACGCCACGCGCCTCGCGATCGCGGCCAAGCCCGAAGGGGCGTCGGACATCATCCGCGTGTACGACCTCGGCAACCTGATTTACACCGCCAACGTCGTGCAGACCAACCGTCATGCCACCGCCTACACGGTGTCCTCGGCCGGACTGAACGGTTCGCCGCGCCTTGCGGTGCACGCGAACGACCTGGTCTGCGTTGACGCCGCAGGCAGTGCGGCGGCGAAGTTCACCTTTGAATCCCGCAAGTGGGTCGGCCGCTTTGCGCCGGAGGCGCGCACGTTCCCCGCCGCACCGGACGCCACGTCGTTCGCGCTCGATTCGACCGGCGCGCTGTGGTCCAACGCCACGGGCGCTGGGCGCGAGGGCCTGCTCGTGAAACGCACGCTCTCCGGCACCGCCTACGCCGAGGCGGACACGGTCGCCACTGGCCTCACCGCCGTAGACGCAGTGGCGGTCTACACCGTGAACGGCACGGAATACGCGCTCGCCGCCGCGCAGGGGAAGGTGGTGCGCGTGAACGTCTCGACGAAGGCGGTCTCGACGCTCGTCGACGACGCGACGCACTTGGATGCGGCGGTGAAGTCGGTGAAGATGAGCCACACGGACTACTTCCGTCCGCGCCTCTACGTGCTGCTCGCGACGGGCGACATCGCGGTCTACTACCTCGACAAGACGGCGGCCACCGCCACCTGGTCGAAGACGCTCACGAACGCCGAGCTGCTGACGGCGGCGCAGGCGCCCTATGCGATGACAGACGCCGTGATCGAGGCGTTCGAGGTGACGCCCGACGGCGGGTCGGCGTTCCTCGCGTACAAGGCGAACGAGGGCGCGACGGCCACGGGTCCCTGCACCCTCGCGATGGTGAAGCACACGGCGCCGACCTGGCGGTACTACGCCACCGGCGAGACGGGCAATCCCGGCACGGCCCCCGACAGCTTCGCCTGCATCACGGACGGCAAGTGGGTGCTGCGGTGTACGCTCAGCTCGTCGGCGATCCGGGTCGGTCTTGGGGATTCCAACGTGCTCAATCAACGGGCCTGGGACAATGCCGATTTCCACGAGTACCTGGACATGTCCATCGGCTATGCCACCAGTTCGTCCGGAACAAAATACAACATCACGGGGAACGGCAACTGGTCGTTCTGCACCAATATTCTCGGGCAGTCGCCGCGCGTGATTATCTATTCGCCGAACAAGTCCGACGGCTGGGCGCAGTCGCTCAAGGGAATCGAGGCGGAAGAGGTTGTGCTGTCCACGACGGCGATTACCGGCGTCGGGTCGTGGTTCGGGCTTGCAAACATCAACAAGCGCGTGGTACTCAACCTGCCGAACATGACCACGGCGGATCGGTACTCCTTCTACCAGAACGGCGGCAAGCCCGATGCCGAGGAATCGTATTGGGCGGACTTCAACCTCTCCAAGCTGGCAAGCATACGGGAAGGCGCATTCAAGAATTTCCACTGCAAGGGCGTTCTTGAACTGCCGTCGGCGGTGAGCATCTCCAACCAGGCGTTCCATCTCTGTTATTACATGACGGAAGCGCGCGTTGCCGCAGAAAAGAAGACGTTGAAGTACCTCTACTCGCAGGCGTTCGCAGGTTCCTCCACGACGGCAAACAACCAC
>CACXPT010000263.1 GCA_902769585.1 uncultured bacterium | reverse complement strand
GAGTTCGCCGTACGTCGACTCGGACGTGGTGGCGGGGCGGACCCTTTCCGTGGAGGGGCACTACTACCGACGCTGGTGGAAGGGCGAGCTGTTCACCGCCACGCACGAGAAGTTCTATAGCGAGTTCGGCTGCCACGGCTGTCCGTCGGTTGAGACGATCCGCCAGATGTTCTCGCCGGAGTGCCACGAGCCGTTCGTGAGCCCGCAGGAGAAGAACGTGATGTGGAACGTGCGCTACGTGCCGTACGTGCCCGGCGAGTACCTCTCCAACGAGCTCGTGCCGGGCGAGCCGCCGCCGGGCGTGTTCGACTTCAACGACCAGTGGGTGAAGCGCGGCGTGTGCGTGTTCGAGAACTATCTCGCCCGCAACAAGTTCGTGGGTTGCCGCAACCACCGCATGGTGCTCCAGATGCACATGCTCTTCGGCGACATCGAGACCGACCTAGAGGGCTTCGCGCTGGAGAGCCAGTGCGCGCAGGCGGAGGGCATGAAGTTCATCGTCGAGCACTGCCGCTCGCGCAAGTTCGACAAGAAGACCGGCATGACATGGTGGAACATGCGCGACGGCTGGCCGATCATCTCCGACTCGGTGGTGGACTACTACGGACGGCGCAAGCTCGCGTACGAGTACATCAAGCGCGCCCAGCAGAACGTGCTCGTGATGGTGGACGAGAACGGCGACGTGCTCGTGGTGAACGATCTCCTGCGTCCCGTGAAGGGCCACGCTACGCTCACCGACGCCGAGACGGGGAAGACATTCTTCGACGGCAACTTCGCGTGCGGCGAGAACGCCGTCGCGAAGGCCGGCGCGATCCAGCTCGCCGGCCAGGGCGTCGTGAAGATCCGCTACACGGTCGATGGGAAGGAATACGCGAGCCACTACCTCTACGGCGGTCCCACGCAGAAGTACGTGGGCGAGAAGAAGATCAAGTTCACGGACTACCGCCGCTGGATGGGTTTATAGAGGAGCACTGTGACAACTCTTGCCCGTTGCGGGGTCAACATGCGGAACGGATCATCTCAGGCGCCAGACGTGCGCGGGGGAGGAGGAGGCTCCGCCGTAGACACGCATCGTCACGCCGCGTGCGCCCACTTCCATCCGCATGTACCCCGCGAGCGACGAGCGCAGGTAGCGCGTCACGGCCGGACGGTACTCCGCGAAGCGATCCTGTCCCGGTACGGTCTCCTGCCATAAACCGTAAGCCTCAGGCCCGATACGGGACGGCTGCGACCGCGCCCGGCTCTCCGGCGACCATACGCTGCTCGCGATCACCTGCGTGATTCGACCCTCGTCCGTCATCACCTCCGTCAGCTCCGTCGTGTGCAGGTGCCCCGCGAGCACGATCACGTCGTTCTCAAGCAGCATCTTCCTCAGCTTGAGCCGATTCGCGGTCGAGTTGTTGCCGCCCCACAGGTGCCAGGTGAAGCTCGAGGTGTCGGATGGCAGCACGGGGCCATGCGTCATCAGGAACTTGTACCGCGCGTCGGGATGCGCGGCGAGCGCCTCCTCGATGATGGGCATGGAAGGACTGTTGAAGTTCACCGAGATGTAGAGGTCCGGCCCGTGCGTAAAGTAGAATGTCGTGTTGTCGATCGTCTTGCCCATCTCCTCCGCCATGCGCGCGCACTGCCAGGCGTAGTACGTGTCTGCGGCGCCGGTTGAGTCGGTGTCCGTCTTGCGGATGTCGTGGTTGCCGGTCACGAGGCAGAGCGGCAGGCTCTGCCCAAGCGCGTTCTTGATCGCGGCGAACGCGTCGGCCGCCATCTGCTCGTGCGTCGCGTTGTCGTTGCAGTCGCCCTGCACGAGGTCGCCCAGCTGGATGGCGAAGGCGGTGTCGGACGTCATGCGCGCGGCGGCGGCCTGTAGGAGGCGCGGACAGCGGTCGGCCCACATGCCGGCGTTGCGGTCCCACTCCTCGATCTGGTAGGCGGGCGGGTTGGGATTGTGGCCGTGGTACGTGGCGTGGACGAGGCCGTCGAAGTGCGTGTCGCCGAGGACGATCACGGAATAGTCGCCTGGCGCACGTTCGACAGGCGGAGGCATCGGTCCGCGCCGACGGCGCAGCACGGCGGCCTGCAGCGCGCACCAGGGACCTGTCCCCAGCGCCAGCGCCCCTGCGGCGAAACCTTTGATCCATTCTCGTCGCGTCATCGGTCACCTCACGAAAATCGTCGTTCCGGTCGACATCGACCCATTCCACAAGTACAGGCTCTTGCCCGTGTTCAACACCTGGTATCTGGAACCTTCCAGATTCGTCTCGTCGAACGCCCCGCGCACACCCTCCGCAGTGTCGATCAGCAGGTGCGAGTTCCATTTCTGGAGTGAGTTCAGATCCGTGACGAGTAGCGTCGCTCCAGTCACGTCCACGGTTCCCGCGCTGTAGATGCGGTCGCCCAGCTCGACTTCCACGATGCCCGTCACTGTTGTTGTAGCGTCAAGTCGCATCGTCCCTACCCTGCCTGATCCGCCCGGCCGCAGGACGTCGTTCACCGCGAGCGTCCCGTTCTGGATCCGTCCCGCGCCTTCCAGCCGGGTCAAGGTTTTTGTCGTTCCGTTCAAGTCAAGCGTCGAGCCCTCCAGCGTCGTCGGCCCCGTATAGGTGTTCGCGCCCGCGAGGACGAGCGTGCCGATGCCCGTCACCCGCAGTCCGCCGTCAGCGCCGGCGCACGCCGGATCGTGTTGCAGGGCCTGCGTTATCGTGTAGGTACCCCCGGCGCGCGAGAGGTCGATGACAGCCCCGCCCGCGCCGACGTAAGCGGCTGTCAGGCCCTTCATCGTCCGATTCGCTTCCGCAGCGCAGTACGGCGCGAACGTGCCACCGTCAAAGTAGACGCGCGCCGTCCCGTTCGAACGCGCGATGTTCTCGGCGCGCAGGACGCCGCCGCAGAGATGGACCGTACCGGTGTTCGCCCCGGCGAGTCCAAGCGTCAGCACGCCGCCGATGTCCAACTCTCCGCCGTTGACCGTGAGGGAACAGTCGGTCGCGCCCGGCGAGGCCTTCTGGTAGCCGAGCGTGAACACTCCCGATACACGCCACTGGCCGCCGTTCACAACCACCGCCGGACGCGAATACATGTCGATGTAGAAGGCGGAGGCGTTCAGGATGCCGTTGTTCATCACGTACTCGCAGTCCTCGCCCTCCACGGAGTCGACGCCCACGCAGAAGTCGCTGCAGGTTACGACCGGCGCATCGGACGGAGCGCCCACCGTCCCCTGTACGATTCGCCCCTGCGACACGTTGCACTTGCGGTAGGTGGAGATCGGCGAGTCGCCGTTAGTGCGGATGTACGTGTTCGCCTGGTTCGTGCGGTTGCTCGTTGCCGCGCCAAGGGTGAAGGTGCCGGTTCCCAAAAGCTTCAGGTCACCCGCGCCCGCCTTGATGAAGGCCGTGCTGGCTGCGGTCATGGAGCGGACGGACAGTATTCGCCCAAGCGGAATATCCAGCACGGCCGCGCGTCCGCCGCCGTTTGCAAGCGCAATTCCCGGAATGCTCGCTTCAGGCCCCTCGTAGCGCAACGTGCCGCCGCCAAGCTGCAGCGCGTCGGCAGTCATCGCGAACGCCATGTCCGAAAGGATCGTCCGTCCGCATCCGGCGGAGACTTGCCGGATGCCGTCCAGGGCCCCGAACGAGACGATTCCGCCGCCCGTCACTCCTTCGCGGTTCACCAACACCGACGCATCCGCGCCGACAACCCCGCCGCCGAACGTCACGGCGGCATCTGCGCGCGTATCGACCTTCAGGGCGTATTCCGTCGCCAATGGAGCGGCGATCTCGTGCACGCCCGTCTCGGCCGACACGACCGGCACCCTGCCTGCCGCGTCGAGCGTGAGCGTCTCGCCCGCCAGCCGGTAACCCGCGTTCGCGGCACCGGACAACGAGAGACTTCCAACCGTCGCGGCCCGCGCGAGCGTCACCGGAACGGACGCCGCCGTCGCCGGACGGAACCCCGCCGCCTCCCCCGCGCCGTCGGGCGGCGCCCATCCCGTCCAATTCGCCTGCGAATGCCACTTGCCGCCTGTAGAAGTCTCCGACCATGCGCGCTCGCCCATGCTGTAGGTGCCAGCCTGCCGCGTGGATATCGTCGCGACGACGGCCTTCCACCCGCCGCCGAGCGCCACGTCCGCATAGGTGATCGACGCAACGCGGGCGTCGGCCGACGCGACGAACTTCGAAAGATCGACCGACTGCGTTGCCCGGTACACAAGCGCCGTGTAGAGGCCCCCCACTACATCGCACGCAAGCGGCGACGCGCCCGCATGCGCGCGCACCGCGACCGGCGAACGGATGTCCAACGTCCCGAGGACGGTGAACCCCGCACCCGTGGCCGCGTCCACGTTCAAAATCACGTTCCCCGCCACGCCGTCCGTCCCCAGGACGAGATTCGAAACAGTTCCGCCCGTGCCATCCTGCCAAAGCGTCACGCCGTTCGAGATGCAGAGCGGTCCCGTCAACTCGCTCTCGGCGAAAGACGGCCCGAACGACACGGCCCCTCCGCCCGTGACCATGAGACCTGCACCCTCCGCCTCGCTCTCCATCTTTTGGTCAAGCCGCACCCAACCTCCGACACGCGCGACATCCGTCAGGTCGAGCGTCGTGCGCCGCGCGAGATACAGGTGCGTGAGGTCGGCGACGGTCACGGACGACGCTGCGGACGCAAATCCGCGCCACAACCCGCCGGAGAACCGCAGGACGGACGACGCCGCTCCGGCACCGCTGATCGCACCGCACTGGAACGTCGCACCGTCCCCCACTTCGATTGTCGCATCCGTGCCGTTCTGCAGCTTCATCGCGCCCAGCACGGAGAATGTTCCGCCCGAAAGCGTCATCCGCGACGGACCGTACGCGCCGTCCGTCACCGTCCTGCCGCCGCAGGTAAACGCCGTGCAGACGACATCGCCGCCCGTCTGGGTCCAGGTCGTCGTGGGCGGGCAGTTCGTGTCGCCCGGCGACGACTGGAACGAGAGCGTGCCCGTCTCGATGCGCCCGCCCGCTATGTTCACACGCGCGTGCGCCACGTGCCGCTGCAAGGGGTCGTAGCCGATGGTGAACGACCCCGTCCGCAAGACGCCCCCGTTCATGGTGAGCGTCGGATGCGTGCCGCCCGCCGGCCACGCGCCGCCGGCCCCGCTGTAGTAGCCGCACAAGAACGTGTAGCAGTCGATCGCACCGCTCTCGACCACGAGTTCGCCGGATGTCTCGGTGCGCCCGTTGGCGGCGGTTGCCGTCACGCCGCCCACGTGCAGCTCGCGGCCCGAAAGATCGATGTGCGGCGTGGCCGCCCCACCGCCCGGCGTGCCGATCACGAGCCTGCCGTCCGCCACCGTGACGTGCTGGAACGTATCCGCCGGCGAGGAACCGTCCGCGCCGATGCCCAGCATGAGGTCCCTGTTCATCTTCGTGTTGCCGAGCTCGAACGGGCCTTCGCCGGCAAGAAAGAGGTCGCCGGAGCCGATCTTCATGAGCGCGGAGTCGCCGATGCGCACGGCATGCGGCGCGAGGTCGTGCACGACATCGAGGAGCGCGCACCGTTGCACCCCGGCGTCAAGCGTCAGACCTCCCACGTCCTCGCCCGTCCCGGTGTACCGCAGCGTGCCGGGACCGACGACCAGGAGTTCGGGCGACGATGCGAACGCGAGCGAATCCAGCGTTTCGGTTCCGCCTTCCGGCACGACATGGCGCACGGTCGATTTGACATTGACGACGAGAAGGGCGCGTCCGTTTGAGGAGACCACGCCGAGCGAGGCCGTCGCGTTCGCGGGGAGCGGGGCGGAAAGCGTCGAGCGTGCGGCAATCTGCGCGAGAACGGTCCTTTTCGCCGCCGGCACGTCCAAGACGGGGTATGTGCCGCAGGCGACGATGCCGTCCATGCGGATTGCGAGACTTGCGGCGCCGGCCACGGCAAAATCCGAACGCGCGACGAGCGGCGTGAAACCGGACGCGGCGACATGAACACCGATGGACGAGCTCGCGCCGTCCATCCCGAGCGTCACCGTCCGCACGGCCTGCGAACGATTCGTGACGAGGAGCGTGCCGTCGGCGACGACGAGATCCGTTCCCATGGGCAACGCGCCCTCGTCCTCGAACGCGATGACGCCGCGCTCCAGACGCGTGGGGCCCGCGTACATCTGCGCGGCGGCGAACACATTGGTGGACGTGGCGGACTGTCCGCGCACGACAACACCTCCCACGGATGAAACAAGCGGCCGAGCCACCACCGATGCGCCGTGGGCGGCGGGTTCAAGGACGAGTCCGCCCGGACCGATCTCCGCCGTGACGGCCGCATCGTCCGGTAGCAGGACCTTTCGTCCGACGCTGCGTCCGCGCACGGTCGCACCGTCGAACCGGCAGGCGATCCTCCCGCAGAGGCATTCGATCTCGTCGATTGAAAGCGTCCCGCCGTTCGAGACGTCCACCGAAATCCGCCCGGCAGTGTTCGCGATGCGGGCGAGCGAGAGGTAGCCGCCGCCCGAGACCGTCACGTGCGAGACGATGTCCCGCCGGTTCGTGAACGCGCCCGCGAGCATCAAAACGCCCGTGCCGGAGACATCGACCGTATTCGTCGTGTCCGGATTGCCAGTAACGCGTCCCGTTTGCGCCAGGGCGGCGACAAGCGTCCCGTTCGTCACCTCCACGGCAGAGCAGGCGCCACGGTCGTCCGCCATGTTGATGGCGTCCGAAACGGTCATCGTCCCTCCATGCACCTCCAGGCGCGGCGCTGACCGCTGGGGAAATCCAGAGTAGTCGAGTTTGTTGCGGCCCATCGAGAAACATTCCCCGAACGAGACGTGTCCGCCCGTCACGCGGAACGTGGACCGCGGCAGGCGCTCGGGCGTGTTGTTCGTGTTGCCGTTGTAGCTCCCGTGCATGAAC
>CACXPT010000262.1 GCA_902769585.1 uncultured bacterium | reverse complement strand
TGCGTGTCCAGCGCGAGGGCTGGGAGGGTATCAAGGCGGGCTGCCCCGACGCCTGCGTGATCCCGAACGGCTGGACGGTTCCCGACTCGGGCAGCTGGAACGGGCGTCCGCCCACGAACCCCGGCATCAACGAGGCGTTCGCCGAGCAGGCGCAGGGCTGGTACGACGTGCACCCCGTCCATCTCCACAGTCACTTCGAATCGTACGAGCGCGCGCTCCAGCGTCGGCTGTTCCCGTTCTTCAAGCGCTACGGGATCACGAAGCCGTGGTACTCGAACGAGACGGCCCTCACGACGGTGGGGGGCATGGAGGACGTGGCCGCACGGACGGTGTGGAAGAAGATCCTCTACGCCTGGGCGTGGGGTTCGACGGACTACATCTGGTACAACCTGCGCGCCACCGGGTGGCGCGCGTCCGACCCCGAGCAGGCATACGGCCTCATCACGGCCGACTACTATCCGCGCGCAACGTACTGCGCGTTCTCCGCGCTCGCGGCGCTTTTGGAGGGGTTCGACCGCGATACGCGCCTGATCGACGAGAAGACGCGCCATGCCTACCGCTTCCGCAAGGGGAACGAGATCGTCGTGGCGGGCTGGGACGCGGGGCTGGGCGCGTCGGTGGCGATTCCATTCCGCACGGACGCCGCGCGCGTGGAGGCGTGCGACCTCATGGGCAACCGTGCGCCGTGCGCGCTGAAGGACGGCGTCACCACGTGGGCGCTGGGGACAGACCCTTCCGCCATCTGCTTCGTTGGCGCGACGTTCGCCGAGCCGGACGCCGCCGCGCTTGCGGCCGTGCCGATGCCGGTGCGCCGCGTGCAGGCGATTCCCGCCGACACGCCCGGTCGCGCGCCGGATTTCGTCCTGGACGACTACCGCAACATGAACGACTACTACAAGGCCGATCCCGCGCAGGTGGCGCGTTGCTGGAAGGGCGCGGACGACCTCTCCGCGAAGGTGTGGCTCGTGTGCACGGACGGCGCGCTGCGCGTGCGGGTGGAGGTGACGGACGATGTCCAAGCGCCTGGCGATGCCGTGGAGGTGGAGGTCCAGACGTCGGCAGGCGTGGTGCGCAAGCCGCTCTCAGCGCCCGTGCGCGAGGGGAACGTCACGCGCTACGACTGCTCGTTCCCGCTGGCGGATTTGAAGATCGCCCCGCCGGAGGTCAAGTCGGGATTCGGCTTCTCGATTCTCCTCCACGAAGACGACGGCCAAGGCCCTGACGGCGTGATGACCCTCCCGCCAGCTACGGCTGTCAAAGAGTGAGAGGACTGTGGTCTAATGGCGCAGTGTAAAAAGTAGCTCAACAATTAAGGATAGGTTTTACAGTGGTTATAATGAGAATACGGTTCGGAACAAGTATGGTGGCGGTGGTTGCGCTCGCTGTCGGCAGCGTGGCGGGTTGGTTTGCGGCACGGTCGTGGAGTAGATGTGCAAATGTGGAAGTGTGCAAATGTGCAAATGTGGAAACGGCCGATGACGGTAGGGCGCGTCGCCCCGCGACTGCCGATTCCAAACCTCGACGCAAGGCGCTGATACGCTCATCGGCGGACGCCGAGGTGCAGAAGCGGATTCTTGAAAACAAAATCAGTTATCTTGAAAAGTGCATCGCGGTGGCAAAGGGGTGCGATGCCAAGCCCTCCCCCAAAAAGCGCGAGACAAACGCCGAGATATTCGAGCGGCTGATGAAACTGCCGACGGAGAATGAGCGCTGGACGGCTCTCTTGCGTCTCGACAGGAAAACCAACATGTCGTTTACGCTGGGCGAGATGAAGCGGCTCTGTCCTGAACACACGGAACTTGCCCTGTCAGAGCCTCCTGGCTGGCTGGATAAAATGACCGAGGTCGCCGCAAGGCGCATCGGCATCCTCGACGCATTCGATCCGTCCGGACTGAACGAAGAGGAGAGAAAAGTTCACACAGAGTTCATGGAATTTCTCGCGGAATGTCCAGAAGGCTTTGTGAATATGATAGACCAAAACGATTCAATGACGATGGGAGAAGTCTGGGAATGTATAGAAAAGGTGGTATCGACCCTTAAACGAGGAGCGGAACTTGTCAAGAAGGAGCGGGAGATGCTCATTTCGCAGACGGTCAAGAGCTTTGAAGTGCCAGATGGAGACGCTGTGGAACTGCGTGCGACATTGGACGATGTGCGGGACGTCACCAGGTTTATGTATTTCGAGGAAAAGGATTGATGGCCATGTTGGGGCGAAACGGAATTGTCGTTGTTTTCATCGCATGTGCCATCGGCGCGGCGGCGGGATGGTTCGCAGAGCGGGCGTGGGGAGGTGCGGCGGGCAGGGGGCTGCCCGCCCTACCAGACGGACAATGCGATGATGGTAGGGCGCGGTCGCTGAGCGCGACGAATGGTAGGGCGAGTCGCCCCGCGACCGCCGCAAAAAAGCCAAAGGTGACTGAAGTCGAGCTTGCGGCGTTGCGGGGCACGGCTGCATCGCTTGACAAGGAACTTAAAGATCTGCTCGCCGCCAGAGAGAGAAAGGCGAAGGCGGGTGCGCAGGAGAAGGTCGGCGACGATTCGCAAAAGGACAAGCCTGAAGTATCCGAGGATGAAGCGTTGGAAAAATGCGAGACGTACGGGGAGCTGAAACGGCGCTATCCAAATGTGTGGAAGCAGTGGCACGGCAAGATGTCAGGACATGCCAAGCATGTTCTCGAGAAATATGACAACTGGAGAACGCGCATGTCGGGGCTTGATGTTTCGTCCATGACCGACGAGGAGCGGGAGAACCACGCACGCATGATGGAAATCTACGAGCGGAAGCATGCCCTTATGCGCGAGACCGAACTTTGCGATGACGACGAAATGACGGTCGCGCGGTTCAAGGAGAACAGAGACGAGATGTATAGGCTTGCCGAAGAGGGGCGAAAGCTCATGGCCGTCGAGCGCAACACGCTTTTGCGCATCACGGCAGAGAACCTTGGCCGTCGGCTTGGGTGGCAGGAGGCGGATACGGCGGAGTTTACGGAGACGCTTCGCGCCATCGGCGATGCGACTTCCGGCGACATGACGAACTGAAGTTGTTCGAGTGGCTGCGGGCTTGCGGGCTTTCGCACGGGCTTTCGCATGGGGCGAGATTATGGTATCATATCGTCATGTGAAACAGGAGTTATCCAAGAGAGGCGTGGAAAGATGAAGAAAGTGACCTTTTGGGCATGTGTGACGGTTGCGGCAAGCGCGACACTCTCGGCGTTTGCCGGGAGCGGCGACTTCGTGGTGACGGTCAATGGCACGCGCGCGGACCTCGCCTTCGACGCGGTGCCGTATGCGCGCACCATCTACCTCGTGTGGGGCGCGGCGGACGCCGGCAGGGGCACGAACGGCTGGGACAATGTCGCCGCCTGTGGCACGGCCGCCGCGGACTCCTCCTCCGCCGACGTGGCCTTGCCTGCCGGCTACGACCCCGCCGCGCATCTCGCGCGCTTCGTGCTGATCGACCGCTACGACTCCGCCTCGTACGTCGCCGACGGCCTCGTCGCCCAGTGGGACGGCATTGACAACGCGGGGCGTGGCCTGCACGACGCGGCGACCACCACCTGGAAGGACCTTGTCGGCACCAACGACTTCACCTGCGCCGACCTTTCGTTCACGGACACCTGCGGACACCTCCCCTACGGCAAGCGTGCGACTGTGCCATTCTCGCTGCCGGCCGCGTCCGACAAGACCGTGGAGACGGTCGTGCGCACCGACTCCACGCTCCAGCTTTCGGCGGGGCTCAACGGGCGCGTGGACATCGTCAGCGTCGGCATGGACGGCGTGATCTGCTACCGCGGCGACGGCTGGAACGTCCACGCCATCTTCGTC
>CACXPT010000261.1 GCA_902769585.1 uncultured bacterium | reverse complement strand
TGCCGCCGTTCACGATGATGCCCGAGGACGGCACCTCGTTCGGCGTCGTCGTCTCGTAGCCGTTGCCGTTGCCGATCGCCGCCCAGTTGTGGAAATGCACCGAGCCGCCGTCCACTTGGAAGACGGCGCCCTTCTCCTGCCCGCCGTTCGGGTTCGCGGGGTCGACCGTCGTGCCGCCGATCCGCATGGCGATGGGGAGGCCGTCGTTGAAGTGCCAGGTGCCGGACTTCACCACCATCTTGCCTTCGAGCAGCGTGAAGCCCGTCACGCCCTTCGTCGGGCCGTCGCCGTTCGCGTTCGGCACGTAGACGCCGCGTCCGTCCGCCTGCGAGAATCCCGCGCCGTAGCGCGAGACCCAGTGCGTGCCCGCGCGGTCGAGCGTGAGCGTGCCGGGACCCGTCTTCACGAAGCCGCCCTGCTCCCAGAAGAACTCGCCGGTGAGCGTGAGGTCGTTCTGGATGTCGAACGTGGTCGCCTCCTTCCAGCCGTCGAAGCACGCGATGTCGCGGCTGAACACGCCGCCGTCCGGTCCCGCGTAGCGGAACGTGCCGGGGCCGATGAGGAACGTGCCGGCGCCGCCGAGCGAGCCGAACGCGCCGTCCGCGACGAAGCGCGATCCTTCGAGCGTGCCGCGCATGAGGTAGGTGTCGCCCTGGTACGAGTTGGCGGGCGAGAACGTGACGATGCCGCCGGAGCCGTCGTTCACGAACACGTCGCCCGTGCCGCCGAACGCGGGGACGGAGAGCGCCACGCCGTCGCCCGGCGTGAACGACCGCGCCCCTTCGCGGAGCGAGGCGTCGGCCGCCTGCCCGATGACCTTGTCCTCGCCGAGGACGAACGGGTCGCCCTGCGGGTCGTCCGTGATGTCGCCGCCGCACGTGAACGGCGTCGCGGTGGCGGAGGTGAACGTCTCGCCCGTCATCACGTCCTTGAGGCCGATGTCGTCGCCGCTCTTCCACGGGAGGTAGTAGTGGATCAGCCGACCCGACTCCCAGATCTTGAGCGAGTAGAGACGCATGTGGGCATAGTACGAGCTGACTAATCCCGATGCGCTGTTCTTGCCGGCGAACAGAACGAGGGAGAACCTGGCCGTCTTGGTGCGGGTCTGGTTGATGTTCGCGAAGTCGCGGGTCCAGAACTTCTCGCCGGTCCAGTTGTTCGTCACCACGGTATAGTAGTTGTTGGGGCTGTCGATCACGAACAGCGTGCGCGTCTTCTGGGCGAAAGAGCCCGTCCCGGTCCAGTTGCCCGTGCCGTCCTTGAACGCCCACGAAAGGTTGCCGGCGTCGTCCACCTGCCCCGAGTTGTACAGGGAGACCGTCAGGTAGTTAGTGTCGGTGGTTTCCGTACTGATCACGCGCTACTGGTGAACGAGCTTCGTGTACTGGAAGTCCACCTCGATCTTCGTGTTGGGGTTCGGGTAGTAGCCGGTGTCGATGGCCTGCGCCCCCGACGACTCGATGTAGGCGTCGGCGGCCGCCGCCGACAAAGCCATCATACCGGCGATTGCCATCGCCGCAACACGCATCATCTGCTTCATGTTGTGCTCCTTCTGGATATGAACTTTTCTGCCACGGCAGTAAGTATATCACAAATCGGCAGGTTTGTGGGGCGGCCGCTGAAGCGACGGGAGCAGTCGGATGCGGCGCGGGGCGCGCCGCAAACGTTTTGGGCGCCACAAACGTTTCCGCCGCGCCTCGCGGCGGAAGACGGCCCTCCCGGAAATTATCTGATGATCAGGTACAGGCCCGGCTTCCCATCCAGCACGATCGTGTTGTTGCGCACGAAGGCGCTGAGCGAATCGTCCAGATCGCCGTCCACGTACACGGCCCAGCGCGTCAGCTTGCTCGGCTGTTGCGCGTCCGTCACCGTGACCGGCAGCACGAGGCCCTTGTGCGCCGTCTCGCCCACGCCCGTCACGTAGAGAGTGCCGCTTGCCGCCGGCGCGAAGCCCACGAGCGTACCCGACTGCGTCGCCATGTCCACGCGCAGGCCGCCCGCGCGCGCGGCCGTGCCGGCCGCCATCGAGAGCGTCGCGCCCTCGGCCACCACGATCGCCGAATTGGCCGGGAGGGCCGAGGCGTCCGCCCCAACGGGAATCGAGAGCGTCCCTTCCTCAATCACGGTGTCGCCCGTGTACGTGTTCGCGCCCGTCAGGGCGAGGGGCTTCGCGCCCTTCTTCACGAAGCCGCCGTCCGTCCCTTCCAGCTCGGGATCGTGCAGGAGCGGCTGGGCGATCGTGTAGCTCTCGCCCGCCAGCTCGGCCGTCGTCACCACCGCGCCGTTCGTGGAGACCAGCACCTCCGTGAGACCCGTCAGCGTCTGGTCCGCCGCCGCCGTGCCCACGGGCGCGTACATGCCGCCGTTCCAGTAGATGTAGGCCGAACCGCCCGCGAAGAACGTGCGATCCGTGCCATACTTGGTCTTGCTCGTGGCGTCGTTCAGGAAGATGTTCTCGGCCTTCAGGACGCCGCCGTGCAGGTTGATGCGCGAGGTGCTGGCGTTGCAGCCCATGTGGATGCGCTCGGACTCGTTGTACGCGCCGCCGTAGATGTTGAGCGTCGCGTCGCATGCGCGGGCTTGCGTCTTGTCCCCGTCGGCCTTGCTGTTGAGCCAGCCCATGCGCGTACCAGAATCGCCCGTTGTTGCCGTATGGCTGAACGAGCCGCCGTACAGGTTGAACGTGGCGTGGGGCTCCGGCCCCGTGTTTGCCTTGCAATACGTCTGGCCGAAGCGGAACACGCCGGTGATCGTGAAGGATCCGTCGTAGATGTTCGCCGTCGAGAGGATGTGCGAGTCGTAGGCCGTCAGCTCGTAGCCCATATACAGCGCAAGGAACGTCACGTCGCCGCCGTAGATGTTCAGGTCGGCGCGCGTCTGGACGGGATTGCCGTTTTCCTTGCGGTTGAACGTGTGTCCGAGGCCGACGTATGACGCCTTCACCGTGCCGCCGATGACCGTGAGCGCAGCGTAGTTCGTGGCGTAGCCCCAGCCGCGGTCCTGCGAGCCGATGAAGACGTCGCTTCCCGTGCCCTTGTTCGAGATGTGGTAGAGCGCGTTGTCGCCCGCCAGCACCAGCTCGCCCTCGTTGAGGTCGAACGAGCCCGTCGTCTGCTTCTTCGAGTTGTCGCCGTTCGCCGGCCAGTACCAGGCAGTCCCCTCCTTGTTCCATGTCGCGTTGTTGCCGGTATGGCCGATGCGGTTCGTGACGGACGCGTCGCCGGGATAGGCGAAGATGAGGCGCCCCGCGCCGCGCTTCACGAACCCGCCCGTCGTGGAGTCCACCTGCCCGGCGACGACGAGGTCGCCGTCCGTGCGGATGATCGACGCGTTGGTCGAGGCCGACGGCGTCGTGACGAGCTTCGCGGTCGTGTAGCCGTCATGCCCCGTGAAGCGGAACGTGCCGTCCTTCACCGTAAGCGTCTTGCCGTCGAGCGTCGACACGTCGTCCATCTCCAGCGTGCCGGAGTGGGTCCAGATGCCGGCGCAACTCCCCAGCGTGCCGTTGAACCGCGTCGTGCCGCCGCCCTCGCCGAATGGGTTGACCAGGACGGGACGCTTCGGGTCGACCGTCACCGCGCCGTTCACCACGAGCGTGGCGTTCGACTGCGCGAAGAACGCCACCGCGCCCGTGTAGCCGCCGTTCGCGTAGGTTTCGCTGCTGCGCGCATATTCGTCGTCCGTCGTCACGTCCGCGTCGACCGAGGTTGATCGTGCCGCCGGAGAGCGCGTAGCCGCTCGTCTCGGACGCGCCCTGCAGCGTGATGCGGCCCGCCGTCACGTCCGCGTCGACCGTCACGGGCACGTCCGCCGCCGTCGCCGCCACGAACACGGGAAGCGCGTTCGTGCCGTTCGGCGCCACGCCGCCGTCCCACTTCGTGCCGTCGCTCCACGTGCCGCCCGTCGTCGCCGGATTCGCCGCCGTCACGGTCACCGTGATCTGCTTCCAGCCCGGCCACGCGCTGTCGGCCGGCAAGTCCTCCTTCGCGTACGTCATCGCGTATTCAGGGAACCGCGCGTTCGGAACGAACTTCTCGAGGAGTCCCTCGTCGTCGAGGTTCGCGGGGTAGATCAGCACCGGGTACGTGCCCGTCTGCATGCCGGTGATGTTCGAGGCACCGCCCTGACGGTGGAACGCCACCGTGACGGGCGAAAGCACGGACAGCTCGTTCGAGACGACGAGGCCGATCTTCGCGCGGTCGGCGCAGAAGTCGAAGGTGACCGGCTCCGTACCGCCCGCCTCACCGAGCGTGACGTGGTTGACGTGCATGTGCTCGGTGGACGCGCGGAAACCGGTTCCGGCCCTCATCACGAACGTCTTGTCGAGGAACGTCCGCCCGTTCTCCACGCCGATGACGGCCTCTTCCTCGGCCGTGACGGGGCCCGTGAACGTGCTGCCGTTCATCTGGTTGCGGAAGATGGTCGTGCGCTTGCCGCGGAACGTGATGCCGCCGTCATCGCCCGCGCAGTCGGGGTCGTGCAGGAACGGCTGGCGGATCTCGAACGCCGCCGAGTCCTCGCCGGCCTCGACCCAGTACGCGCCGAGGTCGACGATCAGGCCGCCCGCGCCGAGGTAGACGCCCGTGTGCCGGTTCGCCGCCGCGGAGCTGCCGAACGTGCCGCCCCCGCCGCGCTTGCGGCCGAGGCCGGGCTGCCAGACGCCGCCCCGGAAGTAGATGTACGACTCGCCCGTCGTGTGCGCGATCTCGCGGAGCGTCTTCAGCGTGCCGCCCGCGTT
>CACXPT010000260.1 GCA_902769585.1 uncultured bacterium | reverse complement strand
GATGCCGAACCGCGTGAGGCGCGCGTCGCCGCTCAGCGCGTCCGCGATCAGCATCACCACGCGCGTGTCGCCGGGATACATCTGCTGCTCGAAGTAGGGGCAGTCCATGTACGTCTCGTGCATGCAGTTCTCCAGACCACGTCGGCACAGCCGCCAGATGTCCGCGATCGAGGCGTCATCGCAGGCGAACGCCGCCCGCGCGGCGAGCGGGTAGCGCACTTCGTCGAAGGCGAGCTTCGTGAACGTGAGCGGCGCGTCCGCCGTCCTCACCTCGAACTCGCACCAGCGGCCGCACCGCCACCAGGGCGACGTGAACGCCGCCCGCGCGCGGCCGTCCGGACGGAACGTGTCGCGCGTCGCGTGCGCGCACCGCTTGCCGTCGAAGGCGTTACGGTCGGCGCGGGCGTGCGCACGGTCGTAGAGCGACTCCGCCCAGCCCCAGCGGATTTCAGCCCCCGCGCCGCCAGAGGTCTCGAGGATCGGATACGCGCAGAAGTAGTCGTCCATGTCCCAGACGAGCCGCGCCGACGTGCCGGCGGGGATCGTGACGGACTTACCCTCGCGCAGCAGGGCGTTCATCTCCGCGACGAGCGGGAAGCCCGCGTCAGAGGCCTGATAGTAGACGTTGGTGTCCGCGCGGAACAGCGGCTGCCCCGCCTTGAAGCTGCCCGGCTGACGGCGCGCGGACATCTGGTCGGGGCGTTCCGTGGGGAAGAGCGCCCAGTCCGTGCGCGGCACGCCGTACTCGCTGTCCACAACGCGGCGGCGCACGACCTTCACGCCGCACGGCGCGCCCGACGCGGCCGCCGGATCGAGGAATCCCGTCCCCTCCGCGACCGACTGTCCCGAACCGCCGAACCCCTCGCTGTCGCCGAAGCCAGTCATGCGCGTCCCGCGCACACGCACGGCCTGCCACTTCGCGGTTCCCGTGGTCAGCAACGCATCGTATGCGCCGCCCGCCTTCAACAGGAACCCGCCCTTGCCGGCGGACAGAACCCCGCGCGGCCGCACCGCCTCCATGCGGTAGACAACCGCTTCTAGACGGTGCGTGCCGGACTCAAGGCCGTCGATTTTGTACGACTGGTAATACCAGTGGTTCACAAGCCCCTTGTGCGGCCCCCGCGCGATCTCGCGCCCGTCAAGAAACAGCACAAACCGCTCGTCGGCTGAAACGTCAATTTCAAGTTGCGGCGCGCCGCAAACAAAATCCTTGCTGAACCGCACGGCGTCCATCTCGCCCTTCGCCGGCCCGCCGTCCGCGATCCAGATCCAATCGGCCGCGTCCGCCGCCTGAATCACGCGAAGATTCACGTTCCCGCGCGTGAACCGCTCTTCGCGGAACACCTGCCGCACTTCAAACGCCTGCGACAGACAGACTGCCGCCAGCGACAAACTCAGTAGAATACTTTTTTTCATAATGACACTTTCAATTCCCGCAAGGCTTTCCGTTGAACAGGCAAGGAACCTTCGCCGACGCGTCCTTGCGCAGCGCACGAAATTCCAACTTGACGATCTCTCCCCCCTTCACCTCGCAATCGACCCAAACGCCGTTCGGCGCGGGCAGACTGAACGAATAGTCCTTCCAAGCCGTCGGCACGCCGGGCGCGATGTGCAAGACACCATCGATCTCGGCCAGCAGCATCTGCGCCAACGCGTAGGCGCACGTTCCGCTGGCGGTCGTGAACCACGGGTGGATGCGCAGTCCCGGCTCGTTGATTTCCCATGTCTCGCCAAACAGTCCCTGCGCGCCCGCCGCCTCGGTGAGCCATCTGAACGGTTCTGAACGATCGCCGAGAGCAACCAAAGAGGCTGCCATCTTCCCCGCGTACCACGGGCACACACTCTTCCCCATCGGGTACATGTTCCCGGCGGACTTCCCGACCGCGAGGAAATGACGTGCGGCGGAGACCTGCCGCGCATTGTCCGCGCCGAATATCGGGAACGGATAGAGTCCGGCCAGCGTTCCCACGCTTTCCTCCTCGCAATTCTCGTAAGCCACGTACCTCGTCCCGTCTTTCGACACGGGCAATCCCCTCTCCAGCCGATCCGCCGCGGCGCGAAAGTCGACGGACTCTTCCCTGTTCGTGGAAAGGATTGCCGCCGCGTCTGCCGCCGCGCGCATCGCATAGATCGCGCCGCACGTGGTCATGAACGCCCGGTCGCGTGATGGTCCGAGCCGCTCCAGGTCGGTGCACCTTCCGATGCGTGCAACGCCGTCGCCTTCCTCGACGATCCAGTTGTTCCGGAAGAACAACGCGCAGTTACGGATGACCGGATAGCCTTTTGCCGCCAACCAGTCGCGGTCGCCGGAATACTGCCATTGCGTCCAGGCGCTGCGGGCGATCGTCCCCATGGCGAAGATGTGATCCATCCAGAACCCGATGCCGGCGACGTCGATGTCGCCGTCCTCAAGGGACATCCACATCCACCGCGCGCCGTATTTCCCCGGCTTCTGGTAGTATCCCTGCCGCTTCTGGGCCCACGGCATCACGGCATAGCGCCAGTCCGGGCAGCGTCGTGCCACGTCGAAATGACCCGACGCTACAAGTCCGTCGTGCATGTACGTCTCGTCGAAGCCGAAGTACTTCCCCTGCCAATGGTGGGGGAATATCCCGACGGGGAAACCCCAGCGTCCGGCATTGCACCTGAGATGGTACTGCGCCACGTCGTACATCCGCTGGATCCGCGCGTCCGGCACGTTCACGCGGGATTCCGCGTAGTATGCGCGCCACCGCCGGGCATGTTCCGCGAACAGGCCGTCGAAACCGCATTGCCGCAAGTCGGCGCACAGAGCGTCGGCACGCGCGGCGGGCGATCCCGTTGCCTCCTCGAACGAGTCGGTGAACACGACGAACCACTCGACCGTCTTGCGATCGCCGGGCTCCAGAACAAACTCGCGCGCGGCTGGTCCGCCGGGCGACAAAACGGAAACCGTGAAGTCGATCACGCGATGCCCGTACGTCCGCCCCACATACCGCCGCACCTCCCCCGCCTGGCACCATTCCCCCACCAGACGGAGGTGGGGCTTGATGGCATAGTCCAGACCGCACGCCACCCGATGCGGAAGGCCGTCAGTTGACGCGAACGAACGCCGAATGCCGATGATGTTGCGATGCAACGCGCAGAACACGTCCGTTTCAACCCTGACTCCGGGATACAGGCCCTCGCAGACGACCACCGCGTTCGTGACGTCGAGCGTCTGGCACCATTCGCGCGGCAGGCCGGCATCACGGCCGTCGATGGATAATGTCGGATTGAACCGCCCGAAACCGAACAGTTCCGCGTTCCGCGCCACGCCGCGCCGTCCCTGCCAGTAGACTTCGGTCTTCAGGTGGTAGTAGTCGTTTGTGCCCTGGCCACCCCACCAGTCGACGAGCATGTTCAGGTCACCGTTTGAGATCAAGGGCGGACAGTAGCCATCCGGCGGCATGCCGCCGACGTCACGGACACCGTGAGCGGACGCGGCGACACAGAGAAGAAAGGACGCGATGGCGATCAGCATTTTCATCGTGGGAGATCCCCACGCTTTTCCCCGATACGGCAGGTCAGGCGGCGGCCGTCGGGGAACACCACCGTCTTGGGTCGACCGGAGTACACCTTTCCGGGCGAAACGCGGTGGCGGACGCAACGGCCACCCTTCCATTCCGCCTCGACGGTCAGGTCGTCGTACGCCTTCAGACGGAACGAGAAATCCTTCCATCCCGGCGGCACGGCGGGCGCGAGGCGAATTTCATCGCCCACGCATCGCAACAGCATTTCGTTCACCGCCTGCACGAACGTGCCCTGCGGCGACGAACACCACGGAATGGACATCGCACCGGGATCGTTGTACTCGAATATCTCGCCGAAACG
>CACXPT010000259.1 GCA_902769585.1 uncultured bacterium | reverse complement strand
CCTGGCTGCGCGGCCGCATGCTGGACATGCCCCAGCGGCTCTTCGACGGAACGGACATGACGCGCAAGCTGTTCCAGCACGTGTTCGACGTCGTGGAGGGATTTCCGCAGGACACGCCAGAACGGCGGCTTCTCGTGCGCACCGCCGTGGTGAACCTCTTTCTTGACATCATCACGGCGTCCCGCAGGCCCGAACGCGTCCAGCCGCTCGAGCACGTGGAGAATGTCATTGCGGCGATGCGCGCACACCCGGAGGCCCGCTATCCGGTCGAGGACATTGCACGGCAAAGCGGGCTCTCCGAGACCAACTTCACGCTCCGATTCAAGGCGGCCACCGGTCTGCCGCCCCATGCCTTCCTGCTGGAATGCCGCATCGAACGCGCCAAACAGGAGCTCCGAAGCACACAGCTCTCCATGGCGGCAATCGCGTATTCCCTGGGTTTCCCCTCGGCCCAGCACTTCGCCACGCAGTTCCGCAAGCTCACGGGCGCATCCCCCGGCGAATGGCGTCGCACGTCGAGCAGTTGAATGCAAAACAACTAAAGTTGTTTTACGAACGTTTCCGTCTTTCGCACATGGTATAATATTGATGGCTTTCACCCCCAAAGGAGCGTTTACGATGAAACAGGTACTTTGCTTTTGCGCGGCGGTTGCCGCAATGTCAGTCATGGGCGCGGCGAGCGACCTGCCGCAACGCGACTCGACGCTGTTTGAGTACAAGTACGAGATGAATGCTTTGCCCACCGCAGAAGACGTCGACAACTCTGGCGCCGTCGATTTTACGGGTAGTGGTTCATGGACCACGCTCTCCGCCGGCACGATGGTCATGGACATGACAGCTGGCAGCAAGTATCTCAATAGCGACCAAGGGAACGGCACCGCCGGAGACGCATGGCGCACCATGGGAGCGACATCGGCCACTGGCGGCTCCGGTTACACGATTGAGACACTCCTCAAGATCGACAGCCAGTCGTCCGGGGTTAATTACGTCATGAACTTGCAGGCCTCAACAGGTGACACCTCGCTCTACAATGCGAGCCTCAACTTCAAGACCAACGGCATTTATTGGGGCGATACGCTCCTCACCAATCTCGATGCGACTGCGTGGCACACCTACCGTGTCGTCCGCGAGGGAAACGGCGAAGCAAACAAGTTTTCCGTCTATGCCGATGGCGTTCTTGTGAAAGACGGGCTTGGAAACGGAATCAGCGCAACCATCAATCGAGTGCTTATCGGTTCGCCCGGTGCCGGCTACAAGGGCAAGGCAACGGTGGCGTATCTGCGCTTCGCAAAGGGCGCTTTCGCGCCACCTGTCCCCGTCACTGGCAAGGCGGCGCAGATGTGGTCGGGCGAGTTCCCGGTCAAGTACGAAATGGATGCGGGCGACTCGCGCTTCGTCGGGAAACCGGCTGGTGGAACGGACTGGTCGGGCAGTACCGACAGCAGCTCGCCCATAACGCAGGACAACGGGGTGCTTTCGGTGACTCTTGCGCAGGGAAAAATGGCGTGGTGGAAGGTAAACGATTCCATCTGGAACGCCAATGTCGGTGCGGACACGGCCTACACTGTGGAGTTCAAAGTCAAGATTACTGGCAAATGGAATCTCTCATCCGTGGGAGATCGCGTCATCCAGTTCATCTGCGGCAACCCGCGCGACGCGGCGGTGTTCTACATCGGCGAGAATAGCGTCACCTGGGAGCCGAGCGGAGCGGCCACATACACGACGATCAACTCTGCCGATAACACGGATGCATGGCACACGTTCCGCCTGACCTACAGCGGGGCGTCCCAGAGTGGACGCCCCTACGCCTACGCCCTCTGGCGCGATGATGTGGTTATCGGGACGAACTTGAAGGGTAGCACCGTGTATAATCAATACGCTTCCTCTGGATTCCCCAATCTCTTGCGCTGGGGCGTCACGAGCCAGACAGTGGCCGGCGGCTCGTTCGATGTCGATTACATCCGCTGGACGACCGACGGCGCGTGGGACTACCGCGACCCGCCCAAGGGCCTGGTGGTAATCGTTAAGTAAAGGCGTTACGGGAACAGAGGCGGTGGCAAAATCCGACCGCGACAAGCGCGGCTGGGCGAATGCGCCCATTTCCTGTAAAACTCATGCGACCGCCGTTCAAGGAAAACGCAGCCTGTGACGGGTGCGGAGCAGGCATGAAAGTCGTGGTGATAGGTTTGGGGTCGATGGGGCGGAGGCGAATCCGCCTCATGCAGGCCATGCCAGACGGCTTCGAGATCGTCGGCGTGAACCGCTCGGCCGAGCGGCGCGCGCAGGTCGAGAAGGAGCTGGGCATCCGCACGTTCGCCACGCTGGCGGAGGCGATCGACGTGGCGAAGCCGCAGGCGGCGTTCGTCTGCACGGCACCGGCGGGGCATGGCCCGACCGTGCTGGAATGCATCGACGCGGGGCTCGACGTGTTCATGGAGATCAACCTCATCGGGCCGTGGTACGCCGAGGCGGCGGCCAAGGCGCGAGCGAAGGGCGTGAAGCTCTTCATTTCGTCGACGCCCGTCTACCGCCGCGAGATGCGCTTCATCGCCGACGCGGTGCGCGGCGAGCCGGTGAACTATCTCTACCACTGCGGACAGTACCTGCCCGACTGGCATCCCTGGGAGGACTACCACGATTTCTTCGCGGCGAAGAAGGAGACGAACGGATGCCGCGAGATCCTGTGCGTCGAGCTGCCGTGGATCGAGAAGGCGTTCGGCCGGATCGAATCCGTCCACGTGATGAGCGGCCGACTGACGTCGCTCGACATCGACTTCCCCGACCACTACATGATGTCGATCCGGCACGCGGGCGGCAGCAAGGGACTGTACTGCCAGGACATCGTCTCGCGCAAGGGCCTGCGCCGTCTGGAGGTGTTCTCCGAGAAGCACCACATTTTCTGGGAAGGAACGCCCGATTCGCTCTCCGCCTACGACGTGGAGGCGAAGGCTCTCAAGCCCGTCCGGCTATACGACGACGTCGTGCAGGACGGCCGCTACAACGCGAACATCATCGAGAACGCGTATGCCGACGAGATTCGGGCGTTCTTCGACTACGTGCAGAAGGACGACATGCCGCCATACACGTTCGACGAGGACGCGCATACCCTCGCCGTCGTGGATACGATCGAAAAAGAAGGCGCGTGAAGTCAATATGGATATTTGCATCATAGGTTTGGGGTCGATCGGACAGCGGCATTTGAGGAACATCCATGCCGTTGTGGCGCAACGCGGCGTCGACGTGGCAACGGACGTCGTCGAGCCGCGCGAGCTCGACTATCTCGACGCGGCAACCCGCGCGCTTGTCAGAAATCGCTTTGCCGCGCCGGACGGCATTGGCCGCTACGACATGATCTTCGTCACCAATCCATCGCAGCTGCACGCGGAGACGCTCGCGGCGGTCAGGGACAAGGCGGACTTCTTCTTCGTTGAAAAGCCGGTCTTCACGCAGGCGCTGGACGACGACGCGCTCGCGCCGTACGCCGATGAACGTAAGTTCTATGTGGCGTGTCCCATCCGCCACACGCGCGTCTACGGGTTCCTCTCCGAGTTCGTGCCGCTGAACAAGGTGTACTGCGCGCGCGCCATCTGCTCGTCGTATCTGCCCGAGTGGCGTCCCGGAACGGACTACCGCCGCACGTACGCCGCGCAGGAGGGCTCGGGCGGCGTCAAGCTCGACCTCATCCACGAATTCGACTACCTGTTCACCCTGTTCGGGTTGCCCCAGACCGCGCATCTTCTCGAGGGCAAGTTCTCCGCGCTCGAGCTGAAGAGCGCTGGAACTGCATCTCGACTACTACGGGCGCGTGCCGCGCCGCGAGATCGAGCTTTACACGGAAGACGACGTCGTCGTGTGCGACTTCATCAAGGCCGAGATCAGGTTCCTCAAGAGCGGACGGCGGATCGACCTCGCCGAGGAGCGCAACGAATACTGCCTCCGGGAGATTGCGTATTTCTTCGACCTCGCGCTGGATGGCGCGGCGAACATCAATTCCATCCCATACGCCAATTCAATCATTGGATTCGTACAAGGCGAGTAGTATAATATACGCTATGAACACGACTTCACAGACACCTCAGCTTCGCTACGCGTCCGGCGGCGAGCTGCACCGCGACTTCCACGCCTCGATTCTCGACGGCGCGAACTACGTGCGCGACAACTACGGAGAGGAGGCGCTGCGCGAAGTGCTCTTCGAGACCGGCACGAAGGTCTATCGGACGATGCATGAAAAGCTCGTGGCCGGCGACAAATCCGAGCTGCTCGCCTGGTGGCGCTACTACATGGACCGCGAGGGCGCGGACTATTCGCTCGAGGAGACGGCGGACGGCGCCGTCCTGACGGTGCGGGAATGCCCCGCCCTGAAACACCTCGAAAACCGCAAAATCGGCGGCGGGAAGGGCCTCTGCGCCGCGACGCGCATCCTGAACGAGGCGTTCTGCTCCGGCTCGCCCTACGAAATTGTCCTCGAGGAGACGGGCGACCGTTCCTGCGTCCAAATCCTCCGCCGCAAACAATAACTCTTAACTCTTAACTTTTAACTCTTAACTCTTCGCTATCATGATTCCGAGCGATCATTTCGTCAAGTTCTACAACGAGATCTTCAAGTATCTCGAACGGCGCGGCGGAGACGCGCTCGACCGCTACTATGCCCGCGTTGCCGACCGCCAGGCCTATTTCACACTTGAGGCGTTCAAGCGCGACGGGCTGAAGGGCATGTACGACTACTGGGAGCGCATCCGCATCGAAGAGAACTGCGACATGACGCACGAATACAACGAGACGTGCTACCACTGCCACATGAACACGTGTCCATCGCTTTCGAAGGTGCTCGACAACGACGCGGAGCCGTGCGGACGCTACTGCGACCACTGTCCCGGATGGGTAGGGCGCGTCATCGCCATGGCGGACCACTTCATGGTGTACGATCTCGTCGGGCGCGAGACGCCGCAGTGCGCGTTCTGGGTGTTTCGCGACAAGTCGCTTGCCGAGGCCAAATACGCGGAACTGGTGGCGTTGCGCGGCGAAGATCTGGCGAGGAAGAACTGGTGATTAGAAGTTTCATAGTTGCGCTGTTGGCCGCTGCGATGGCGCTTGTGGCGGGGGCGGAGCCGTTGACTGCCGAGCAGAACGGCGACCAGAAGGCGAGGTATGTCGTCACCGTCGACGGTACGAACTGCTGGTCGCGTCAGGTTGGCGATGCGGCGCGCTCGGGGAGCGCGCCCTACCGTGGGAAACGGTGTGAATCTGTTCCCGTCATGCCGCCTGCGGGGGCGACGCTGTCGCCCATCGGCGACCAGCATCTCGTCTTGAGCGACGCGTCGGGCAAGCCGGTCTGCTACTACCATCTCGTGACCGACCGCTGGGTGATGGCCGACAAGATGGCGTTCAAGAAAGGGTTCGGTCCCGTGGCGTGGAGCGTTTTGGCCCTGTATTTCCTCCTGATGGCCGGAATGGCGTGGTACTTCATGCGCAAGAAGAAGACGGCCGACGACTACTTCACTGGCGGCGGCAAGATTCCGTGGTACGTGGCGGGCATGAGCATTTTCGCGACGATGCTCTCGTCGATCTCCTTCCTCGCGCTCCCGGCGCAGTTCTACATCTCCGACTGGCGGTATTTCCCGCTGACGCTCGGCATCTTCGCCCTCGCGCCCGTCGTGATCTACTTCTACCTCCCCTTCTTCCGTCGGCTAAGGGTGGCCAGCGCGTACGAATACCTAGAGCGCCGGTTCAACGCGGCCGTCCGCCTCTTCGCGTCGGGGGCCTACGTGGTGTTCATGGTCTCCCGCGTCGCCATCGTCACGCTTCTTCCTGCGCTCGCGCTCAACGCGATGACGGGCGTCTCGATCGACGGCTGCATTCTCGTCTGCGGCGTCGCGACGATCATTTACTGCGCGTTTGGCGGCTTCGAGGCCGTGGTGTGGAGTGACTTCGTGCAGGGGATCGTGCTCGTCACTGGGGCGATCGCGATATTCACCGCGCTCATCATGGGAACAGACGGCGGGCTCGCCGGCGCGTGGGCCAGCGCGTCCGCGAACGGGAAGACCACGCTGCTCGACCTGCGTTTGACGGCCACCGAGCCCGTCCTCTGGGTCGTGGTGGTGCTGGCGATCATCGAGAACCTCTCCACGTACACGAGCGACCAGTGCGTGATCCAGCGCTACATGTC
>CACXPT010000258.1 GCA_902769585.1 uncultured bacterium | reverse complement strand
GTGAACACGAGGCCGTCCGCCGTCGTCCGCACGAAGACGTAGAGGTCGCGCGTCGAGAACTGCGCGGCGTTGTGGATGAACGTCCAGTCCTTGTGCTTCGAGGTCGCCGCCGGGCAGTTGCCGATGCCGACGCCGGGAGTGCCCGGCTTGGCTGTTCCGTTGCTCAGGTGCCCGCCCAGCTCGTCCACGACGAACACGGTCTTGCCGCCCAGGTAGTCGTGCACCTGCAGCGAGCAGTACGTGTCGCCCTCGGTCTGCGAACCGTTGGAATCGCCGAAGTCGTAGACGCTGCCGTCCGCGCCGGGAATTCCCTTCGCGCTCGCGGTGCTGTAGCTCGCGGTGAAGAACTCGATGTTGCCGCGCGGGAAGCTGCCCGTCCGGAGGTCGGGCGCCGTGCCGCCCGTGTGGCCGCTCGCCACGAAGAGGTTGTCCACGTAGCACTGCCACGTGTTCGCGCGGCGCACGCAGGGGATGCCGATCTTCGACGCGTCGTCCGTCCACGCGTCCATCGAGGCCCACACCCACTGTTCGACGCCGTTCGTCCCCACGAGATGAAGCGCGTAGGCCACGCGGTCGAACCCGAAGTAGCGGAAGCGCGTCTCGTCCTGCGTGTACGGCGCGCCGTGCATGCCGCAGTACGAATTCGCCGTCGGCGGCGTGAACTTGTACACGAGCTCGTAGTCGCCGACCTCCGGTACGTTCGCCGCGTTCAGCACGGCGGGAAGCTGTCCGTCCGGCACGGTGAACGACTTGCCGACGATGCCGCCGATAAGTCCCGGCGTGTGCGCCTCAAGGACGTAGGTGTGCCCCGCCTCTAGCGGCTCCTCGAGCGTCAGGATCGTCTCGCGCGGGTCGATGTCTGAGCGCTCCACGCGCGCAATCGTGCCGGAGCTGATGCGATACAAGGACTTGTCGAGGAGCGCGTCCGGCGGCTTGGTCGCGAACTCGGCGCAGACGCGCCGTCCGCCCAGCTCGGCCACGGCGTTCAGGAGCGTGGGCGCCTTCTCCGGCGCTCCCCCTTCCTGCACGAACACGTACAACGTTCGCGCCGAATAGTCGCCCGCATTCTTTGCGAAAGTCCAGTCCGGATGACTGGTCGGACGGTTGCCGAATCCGAGTCCGGACGCTTCGCCCGAAGCTTCGGTCTTCGTGCTGGCCGTGACGGAGAAGATCATCTGCGTCGCGCCCCAGTTGGCCACCTGCAGGCACCCCCAGGCGTTCCCCGTCGGGTTGTCGTCCCAGTCGTAGCGATTTCCGCCGATGTCCGCGTTGGGAATGCCGATCTTAGAAGGCGTGCTCATCGACTGGTGCAGGAACTCAATGCATCCCGTCTGGATGTCGTCACCTTCCGCAATGTTATATGTGGCCTTCACCCCTGGACTGACGCGCACGTTCATGTTCGCGACGCGGCCCTTGGTCTCCTGCGTCGTGTTCGTCGGGAATGTCAGCTTGTCCAGGTCCTGCGTGAACGCATCGAAGCTCGTCCATCCCCACTGCGTCTCGCCGCCGTTCTTCGGCACCAGCTCCATGTAGTAGGCCACGCGGCGAATGGACTTGCCCGCGTGCGCGGCGCGGTTGTCCACCGTGTGGTATGCCGTCCAGTTGGCGGGTTTCTGGATTTCCATCGCCGTCGCGGGAATCTCCACCTTGTAAAGGAGCGAGTAGTCCTTCGCCTCGGCCACGTTCGCGCGGATCGCCGCCGGCGCCTCGACCGCAGGCGTGAGGGCGGGCCGCACCATCACGTAGAGGAGACGCCGGCGCGTGTCCTTGATCGTCCAGTCGCTGTTGGCGCTGGCGGTCGTCCAGTCGGGGCTGCCCGTGCTCGTCGTGTTGTTGCCGATGCCCACGGCTATCCAGTTGTCGTAGGAGACGGCAAACTTGTTGTAGGCCCAGATGGTCTGCTGCGCCTCGTAGTTGTGCACCTGCATGGATCCCCAGTTTCCGCTTGTGCGTTGGTCGCCGAAGTCGTACACGGCACCGCTGGCGTTCGGCACGTTGTAGGCGTTGGCGGTCGAAAAGCCCTCGTACCAGAACTCGATGTAGCCGCCCGTCATCCCCGTGCCGGTCTGGATGCCGGTCACGTTCGAGGCCACGTCGAGGTTCGAGACGAACGTGCCATTGGACGAACGCGCCGCCGTGTCGGGCACGCCGATCTTGTCCACGTCCTGCGTCCAGGCGTCGAAGCTTGTCCACACCCAATTCGTCGTCGTGCCGTTCGCGCCGTCGATCTCGAAGAAGTACGCCACGCGGTCGAACGCGAGCGGGTAGTCGCGGCGGGCGACGAAGTACGGTGCCGTCGACCTGAAGCCCTCCACGGGAATCTCCAGCGCGTAGACGAGGTCGTACCCGTCGCGCAGCGCGGCGGGCACGAACCGCTTCACCTCGTCCGGCAGGTCGCTTCCCGCCACCGTGCGCGTCTGCGCCGCCGCCATCGCGGTGCGGCGCGGCGTGTTGTCGCGGAGTCCCTCGGCCGTCACCGTCACGTCGCCGGTCGCCTCGGTCGAACGCGCCAGCTTCGCCACGAGACGCGTGGGGTTGTCCGCGTCCAGCGTCCAGTCCGTCGCCGCCGCGCCGGAGACCGTGATCGCGGACGCGAAGTCCTGGTCCGCCGCGAGCGGCGCGGAGAACTCCAGCACCAGTTCGGAGCCGCGCAGGCGCGTCGTCGCCCCGACGAACTCCGGCGGCGGCGTTTGCGCCTCCACGTCGTCCATCACGTACACCTTCAGGTTGGAATAGGTGTAGAGCGGCAGGTAGTTCTGGACCTCCGTCCAGTCCGAATTTCCTCCTCGCGTGTTCGTGCCGATGCCCATGTGGATCTTGCCGCCGCCTTCCCAGTGGTTGATGCCGAAGAGGACGGACTTTGCCTTGTAGTCGTGGATCTGCATCGAGCCGTAGTTGCTGCCTGTGCGCGTATCGTCAAAGTCGTAGCTGCCGCCGGGGAGCGTATTTGCGCCGGGCAAGCCCAATCCCGGAGACCCCGAGTAGCTGTCCGGCCAGAACTCGATGTTGCCTTCGTCCACGAGCGTGCCGTCGCCGTGGAAGATCGTCGCGTTGTTGCTCCAGATGCGGAGGTTTGTCACCTTCTGCTGGAACCACTTGCCCGTGCGGTGCGTCGGCACGCCGATTGCGCCGGGGTCGTCCGTGAACGCGTCGAGCGACACCCACACCCACTCGTGCGCGCCGTTGGTGGCGCTCACCGTCTCGAACCAGTACGCCACGCGGCTGAAGCCGCCCTTGGCAACGCTTTTCGACTTGTCCGTCTTGTACGGCACGGGCAGGGCGTACCATCCCTTGTGGTCGATCTGGCGCGGCACGTCGAGGTCGTACACGAGGCGGTACTTGGCGAACTCCTCCGTCGGCACGTGGTTCTCCGGTCCGAGCGTGTTCGAGAACACGGGCACCGTCTGGCTCGTCGTCTTGGCGTTCCCCGCCGCCTTCACGCCGTTCACCGCGAGGTCGAAGACCTTGCTGCGGTGGTCGCCCGCGTAGAAGAGCTGCACGAACCTGCCGTACACGGCCACCGCCGGCGTGCCGAGCGTCGGATCGCTCGCCACGTAGTTCGCCGCGACGCCCGCCGTCGCCGCGTCGACGGCCTGGTTGAAGCGGACGGTGAGCGCGAGGCTGTCCGCCGCCGCCTCGCGGTCCACCTTCACGACGGCCGGCGCGTTCGCCGTCTCGAAATTCTCGGGGTCGGGATAGAGCGCCTGGATCGCGCCCAGCCAGGCCTCGGCCATCACGCCGTAGCCCGTCGCGTTCGGGTGGAGGAGGTCGGCGTCGAAGTTCGCATGATCGTTGCCCACGGCGGCGTGCATGTCGAGGAGCGTGATCTTCTGCCCCTTCGCCTGCTGGGCGGAGACGATGCCCGGCAAGGCGGCGTTGTACGTCTGGATGCGCGTGTAGTTGGCCGCAGTGCCGCGCCA
>CACXPT010000257.1 GCA_902769585.1 uncultured bacterium | reverse complement strand
CCCAATTCGTGACGGACACCTTGCAGCCGTCCGCGAACGTGAGCGCGTTCGCGGATGTCAGCTTGTCGCCGTTCACCACGTCCGTCCCGCGCACGCCGAACTCCTGCGAGATCGTCACCGTGATGTCGGATGACATCGAGACCGGTCCAGTCACCTTCTTCATCGTCAGCTCCACACCGGTCTGTCCGTTGCTCCCTTTCTTGATCGCAGTGCCCGCCTCGAACTCGAAGGCGTCTACCTTGCCCCAGATCGACGATGTGCCGTAGGTGTCCATGGACGCGCCGTCGAGGAAGGTAATGAGCGGGATGTTGGATGAGAAGTCATTTGTCGTATTGTGCCGTGCGAACATGCAGCGGCGCACGATGATGTGCCCGGGGTTAGTGATGCCCCATCTCCAGCGCGGACGGAACATGGCAGCGACGCCCTCCTTGCCCAGAAGCGTGAGCGTGTACTTCTGCATGTTAAGCAACGGACCATCAGTGGAAGCAGAACCAGTACCTGAAAAGAGGGGGTTGTTCGTCCCGATCGTATAGATCGTCGCGTCGCCCGTCATCGTCCACGTTCCAGAGCTGCCGAGAATCGCATTCGTGTTCGAACCGCGAACGCAAATCGCCCCCTGGTTATCGCCCACACCCGTGCCGTTGCCTTCAAACGAGACGTTCCACCCACCCTCGAAGGCGTTTGACAAGTTCGAATGCATCAAGGTGGCACCGTTCTTGATGATGAGCGTGCCACCTTTCGAATGGGCCTTGCAACTGACGGAGTACACGCCCTCCTCAATGAGGATGTTCAGCTGTGTCGACGCGTAGGTGGTGACGGCGTCGAGCGTCCCCGGCCCCGTCTTGCGAAGCCAGTCGCCCGCCGCGAACGTGAAGTTGCTCGCGGCCACCACCTGGTCGACCGTCAGCGTCTGGCCCTCGGCCACGTAGAACGTGTTCGTCGTCACGCCCACTACTGGGAGTGTCGCACATGCCGCGACAGCCGTCACATACGCCATAAAGGCAATTTTTTTCATCTCTCTGCGCTCCTTCTCTTAGGCGCGCACCGCTAACGCGGCGCGCAGACTTCACTTTCTTACAGTACTACACGGGGTTATCATATCACATTCCAGCCTTTTCCCGCAAGCCGAAACTCGGTCACCAAAATAGAATCGTGTGAAAAAGATGATTGAACGATGTCTGCGAAAGTGATATGATGTTGGAAAATTATTTGCCATCCATAGTGATTCTCTGCCCATGTTGGAAAAAAATCTACAACTTCTGAATGAAGTCATCGTGGGGTCCAAAAATCCCGCGGTGGCCAAACTTCTTGCTCGTCTCAAGAGCGAGAAGCGGGTGATTCGCCTGGCACCACGCGTCTACACCACAAATCTGACCGACTCGGCAGAGAACATAGTTCGCCGCAACTTGTGGACGATCATCGGCTGGCTTTGGCCCGGCGCGCGGCTAAGCCACAGGACGGCGTTCGAATATGCGCCACATGACGGGCACGTCTTTCTGGGATACAAATACACGCGCAAGGTGAATCTCCCTGGCGTGACAATCCATTTCCTCGCTACGGCACCCACTTTGGCATCCGACTATTCGTTCATCGAAGGCTTGCGCGTTTCATCCCGCGCACGAGCCATGCTGGAGAGCCTTGAACCGGATCGAACGCAAGGTGGCATTGACAAATGCCTGAGTGCCGAAGCCATAGAAGAACGCCTTGAAGCCGAATTCGCGACAGGCGGCGAGGATTCGCTCAACAAACTGAGGGACGAAGCCCGCGTCATTGCCGCGAAGTCAAAGCATGGTTTTGAATTCGCTCGACTTGACAAGATGATCGGCGCGCTCCTCTCGACACGCCCAGCCAATGTCCTGAAGTCTCCGGTTGCCCTTGCCCGCGCCGCCGGCGAACCGTTCGACAGCGCACGAGTCGAACTCTTCGGAACTCTTCTCGAACAGCTTTCCCAAACAGCCTTCCCCGACTTCCCGGATCCCAACAAGTCCGAGTCCGCCTTTGCGACCTTTGCCTTTTTCGAGAGCTACTTCTCAAACTACATCGAAGGGACGGAGTTTGAGCTGGACGAGGCCCGCCAGATCGTCGAGACCGGAGTGGCCGTCCCCACGCGCGATGCCGATAGCCACGACATCCTTGGCACATACGCGGTGACGTCAAACCGAAAGGAGATGTCGCGCGTCGCGGCCACGGCGGAAGAATTCATGGAACTTCTCCAGGAACGGCATCGCGCCATTCTCGTCGGACGTCCTTCAAGCGCGCCGGGCACGTTCAAGACACGTGACAACCGGGCCGGCGAGACGCACTTCGTGTCATCCGACCGCGTGCGCGGCACGCTCCGGAAAGGATTCGAGATGTCACGGGCAATCCGCCATCCGTTTGCCCGTGCCGTGTTTGTGCTGTTCGTGACGAGCGAGGTCCATCCGTTCGCCGACGGCAACGGACGCATCTCGCGAATCATGATGAACGCCGAGCTCACGGCGGCCGGACAGGCAAAGGTCATCGTGCCAACCGTGTTCCGACCAGACTACATCGGGGCCCTGCGCCGTCTTTCCCGCAACGGCGACCCGAGCGTACTCGTCAAAGCCATGACGCGCCTCCGGGATTTCAGCCGAGAACTCGTTGGCGACGACTTCTCGTCGATGCGTCGCCAGCTTGAAAGCGCAAACGCCTTCAAAGACGACGACAACTTCATTCTCCGATTCTGAACGGCCGATCCCCATGTGGAGAACCGCCATGTTGGCGGCACCGATGTGCCAACGCGCGCGCTACCTGAAGAGCAGCATCGTGCCGTTTGGAATCCTGTCGAACGTCAGACGGTAGCAGGCACACTTGATCCAGTTGGCGCTGCTCGTCTTCTGCCAGGCGATGCAGTTCATGCCGTTCGTGAGCGTGCCGGACGGAATCGTGAACTGCATCTTCGGATTGGTCATGTAGGCCGTCCAGGTGACGTTGCTGAACGTCTCGCCGTTGACCAGAAGGCTGAACGAATGCGGGTCGGACGACCCCGCCTGGTCGGGGCGCGAGTAGAACGTGGCGTCCGCGCGGCACCGCCCCTCCGCATCGCACAGTTCGCGCGGCACGCCGAAGTAGAGCCACGTGGTATGTTGTCCAGAGCCGCTCGTATAACCGCGCTTCAGGTGCTTGGAGTTTCCGTCCGTCAGGTACAGCGTGTGGTTGCTGCCCGTTTCGGCGACGAACGCGGCGTCCGCGCCGCCGTTTCTGTCATAACCCACCTGCCACGAGCCGCGGATCTCGAACGCGTCGATCGCGAAGTCGCCGCCCTCCGTGTCCGTGCGGCGGAACGCGATGGTGTGCGAGCCGGCGGCGAGGAACGAGCCCGGCACGTAGACGACGCCCGTGCGCCCCGTCGCGAAATGCTGCTTCGCGACGCGGTTGCCGTCGATCGTCCTTGCCGCCCTTGATCTGAAGGTATCGCGTCTTTGCTCCGGTTTGCCCCATGAAGATGACGGAAATGCCTTTCTGCGTACCCCAATCGTAGCCGGGCATGAAAAAGTCGCTCATCAGGTTCAGGTGGTCGGCGACAGCCTCGTCACGCCGGAAACGGGCGATGAACGTGTAGTTGCTGCAGGACATGTTCGCGCGGTCGCCCGTCCAGTCGCTCAGCAGGTCCGGCAGTTTGAGGTAGTTGGCTTTCACCGTGACGTTGGGACTGTCGAACGTGTTGCCGTTGACCGTGATCTCCTCCCAGCCGTTCGTCGTCACGGGCTGGGGCATCACGAGACACGGCACGTTTGCGAGCGTCATGTTCGCGTACGTGCAGGGCACGTCGAGGTTCTGGGTCGTGTGCCAGGCGTGCGTCGGGTCGCCCGCCTTCGTGATGCAGCGCAGCTCCGAGCTGTTGTGCGTGAGGACGCCGTTGCCGTCGGCGTCCACGCCACCGCTGAACATGTACTTCACGTCGTCGAACGGGTTGGCGAGGAGCGTCCCCGCCAATCCGACCGCCATTGCGCACACAAGAATGTTCTTCATTTTTATCTCGACTCCCTGTTCATTTTCGATATTGATTTGGCCTGTATGGGGCTACCGCATAATGACGACGGTGCCGGCGGATTGCCATCTCCACGTGAGCAGAACCTTGGCGGGCCCGCATGTTCTTCCGCCGCGCCCCAGTCGCTACCTTCCCACGCCTGCACCGTGTAGCCGAGGATCTTGCGCAACTTGCCTTTGTTGTCCGTCGCGTCGGACGCCGTGAACGTGTGCGAGCCGAACACCTCGTATGCCCCTGGCGCGTCTCCGGCATAGTCGTCGAACTTGCCGCCAGCCACCACCACGTTGGTGACGGAAAGCGCACCGAAGAACCGAGCCTCGTCCACCTTGCGGTTCCAGGCCAGCTCATCTTCGGTCAACAGCCTGTTGTAAACACGTACGGACTTGATCGTGCCCTTGAGATAGCGGTTGGAAACCGAACTGCCGCTAGCGTCGCGATACCCGCCCACCGTCCATCTGCTCGCCGCCGCCACGTTGCAGACCGTGCCGTAGGACCAGCCGATGCAACGGGCATTCGCTTTTTCGTTCTCCGTGTTCGTCGGATACTCGACGCCCGTGAACATGCAGGCCCTCTGCCCGTCGCGCGCCGTGACGAGACGGCTAATGCGCGGCGGCTCGTAGAATCCCGGGCGCGTGTCCCACACGTTTCCAATGAGGTCGTCAGTCTGGTACAGCAGGGTGCGGTCCCCTCTCTTGATGAGCACGGATCCTTTGTTCACGCCGCCGTACTGGGCGATGAACGTGCCGAAGGTCCCGGTTCCCTGGCTTGTGTACGACACATCCGCGAGAAACTCCATCGTGCACTGCGTTCCCAGCGCGAATGCAGCGGTCGTGTGGAAGTCCGCGCTGGCGTTGAAGAAGAATCCGTTCTCGCTCCAGTCATTGCCGCTTCCGCCGTCCGCCACGTCCAGCATCGCGTCGCGGCCGTTGCCGGAAAGGTCGGCCCACGTCGTCGCGGCCGAATCGTGTGCCGCGTCCGCGCCGACGTTGCGGATGCCGTCGAGGTGCAACACCACGCTACCACGCACGTAGTCCGCCACGTCGTAGCTTGCGGCAGAACGGACTCCGTGCACCGGCTTCCAGTGCCATGTCAGGCGGCGGGGCGCATAGTCCGTCCCGGATGGCGCCGTCCATTCCGTCACGGACAACTCCGTGGCATCCCCCCATTTCTGAGTCTCGGAATTCCACGTCTGGACCGTGCATCCGTCGCACGCCCAGCTTATGCCAACCAAGGTGTTCGTACGGATTCCAGAGGAGAACGTCCAGCCGTCGGCCACATACACGCCTGAATGCTCGCGCCCCACGCACCCGTGCAACGATTCCGCCACCGTCACCGAGCCGGGCCCGGGAATCCTCACCGTGCCGAAGCGCGCCTCGTCGATCTCGCGGTTCTGCGCCAGCTCTTGGTCGGTGAGGACACGATCATATACGCGCACAGACTTGATGAAACCCTTTAAGCAATACCCCTTATTGTTCGTGTAGTCTGTGCCGACGCACGTGCGTCCGCCCACATACCATCTTACGCTTCCCGCCGATGTGCTCTTCGTGCCGACCGCCCACCCTGTCTCCCTGTCGAGGTTGTCGTCCGCCGGGAGCGATATTCCGCTGAACAATGTGGTGCGGTCACCCCTGCGAACGGCCGTGACGTATTTCCATGTCGTGTCGGGAAGTTGGGATCTCGTGTCCCACGCGGTACCAACCGTGTTATTGGCCCAGAACTGTATCCGCGTATCCTTCTTGTACCAGACGCTTCCGTTGGCCATGTTGTCCGTGCAGAAGAACGCGCCGCCGTCCGGCAGGTTCAACGCCTGCTGGGTTGGCATGTCGGCGTCACAGAGTATCTCCACCGTGTAGTTCGTCCCGAGATTCTGATTTCGCACCGTCGCGCCGAAGCTAGCTCCGTCGAAGTAGAAGCCATCGTCCGTCCAACATCCGTCCTGCAGACCATCGTGGATGACGCCCTCGCCGTCGTAGTAGCGCATCGCGAGGTCGTTGCACGAGCCCGAGAGGTCTTTCCAGACCGTAGCGGCGCAGTCGTGCTCGGCGTTGGCGCCGGTGTTGCGGATGCCGTCGAAGTGCATGACGAGGCCGTTCTGGACATAGGCACTCGTGTCAGGCGCGAGCGTGCCGACGGCCGCGCCCCACTGCCAGGTGATGCGCACCTTGTCGCCGGCAGCCACCGCGCAGGAGTACTCGCCGGAATGAGGAACCGGCGCGCCCCACGTGCCCGCTGCCGCGTTCCACGTCTCTAGCGTGTAGCCCGTGCAGGCGTAAGACGTGCCGCCCACCACCGCCGACACCGCAGAGAACACGTGTCCATTCTCTTCGTCCACCGCGTAGGAACCGCACGCCTCCAAACCCTCCGCGCCTGGCAACGATGTTGCCACAACCGCGTCGGGGATCGCGGATGCCACTGGCTGTGCGGATATCATGCACACAGCATTGCCGAAGAACCTCGCCTCGTCGAGCGCGCGGTTCCACGTCATCTCCTCGTCGGTCAACAGCCTGCCATAAACGCGCACGGACTTCATCGCACCCTTGAGCATATATCCGTTATCGCGCCACACCTTGCCTTCCGAATCGGCAGAAGACGAACGACCTCCCACAAACAGATTCTGCGAACCCGCCGAGACGTTCTTGTTACCGACCGCCCAGCCGGTGCTCTTGTCCAGGTTGTCATCCGCCGGCAACGATGCCGACTCCGTCAAGGTCGTCTTCTCACCGTTCCGCGCGGCTGTTATGTATTTCCAGGTCGCGCTGCCCAGGCGGGACCGCGAGTCCCAATCCGTGCCCACGATGCCGTCGGCCCAGAACTGGACCTGCGAATTGTTCTTTGCCCACACGCTCCCCTGGTTCATGGCACCTGCACTGAAGAACAGGGCGGCTGTCGGGAATCCGAGGTTTGAGAGCGCCGTCTTGTTCGCATCGCACAACAGCTGCACGGTGTAGACGGTGCCGATGTTCTGGGGATTCTCGGTAACGCCGTAGCTGTAGGCGTCAAAGTCGAACCCGTCGCTGTTCCACCGTTCGCCGTTCAGGCCGTCCCCCACGCCGCCCTCGCCGTCGTAGTAATGTAGCGTCAAGTCGTTGCCTGACGCCGAAAGGTCCTTCCACACCGTCGCATGGGAATCGTGCGCTGCGTTGTCGCCGGCATTGCGGATGCCATCGTAATGCAGCGCGAGGCTATCTTGCACGTAGTCCCTCGGCTCCCACGCGCGAAGCGCGCCCTCGGCGGTCGCCATGCCAAGAACCGCCGCCGCACAGAACACAAACTTCAGCGTTTTGCGGATAGCAATCATCATGTCATTCATAACTGGTTGTCCTTTCTGTGAAAATCGCCGTTCCCGATTCATCGCATTCGAATGCCTTTTGAGCGAAGGCGCTCCACTGTCCACATGCGAAACGCGCTCGGCCAGGGCGCAAGGATGTCGCTGAAATATCCCGCCTCGATCACGGGCCGGTACTTCGTGAACCGTGCCTGGAAGCAGGCCTCGCTCTGCGAACCGATCGGACGCTGCTGGCCGTGGTAGAACTCGCCGAGGCGCGTCGTGATGCACTGCATGGCGTTCGCCCACATGAGGCCCGCAATCCGCCGCCACTTCGCATCGCCCGTCCGTTCCGAAAGCTCTGCAAGGTCGGGCACGGCGATCGATCCCCATGAATCGATTCCCTGATGCTCCGCGCTCACCGATGTTCCGCCCGTCGTGTGCCAGCCGTGCTTCGCGATGTCCGTCTCGGGTCCGTACACGCCGTCGAAGAAGAACATCCAGCTCGTGAAGTACGCCGCCGCCTTTTCCGCACGCTCCAGATGCTTCGCGTCGCCCGTGATGCGGTAGAGCGAAAGCGAGCCGTTCAGGAACGGCCAGGCCGTCTCCTTGTCGATGCAGTAGCAGTCGATGGCTCCGGCCGTGCACTCGAAACGGTCAAGGTCG
>CACXPT010000256.1 GCA_902769585.1 uncultured bacterium | reverse complement strand
TCGAACACCGGCAGCAGGATGGCGCCGAGCGTCCAGCGGTCGTACCAGTCCACCGTCGTGCCGCCGAAGTGCGTGCCGGCCTTCCAATCGACCGGCGCGGACCAGGCGGGGTAGAACACGCACGTGTCGCCGCCGGCGTTGTGCGGAAAAGCCCGTTCGGATTGCCGCCGTAGATCGCCGGATAGTAGATCTTCGCGCCGGGATGGTTTCGGTGGATGACGCGGGCGACGCGTTCGCAGAGGAGACGCCAGCGTTCCTCGGATCCGGCCACAAGTCCGGGCTCGTTGTAGAGGTCGTATCCCTCGATCGCCTCCGCGTGTTTCGCGCCGACGCGCGAGATGCGGTCCCACATCTCCACGAACGCCACGTCGTTCGAGGGAATCAGGTAGCTGACCCATTTCACCTGGAAGAACTTGCAATGCGGATCGACGAGGAACTTCATGCGCCGTCCGTACGCGTCGAGGCGTTCCTCCAGGCGGACCAACTGCTCGTCGAGCGTCTTGTCCTTTCCCCCGAAGGCGGCGCGCACCCAGTGCGCCCCGTTGGTGGCGTGCGCCTCCCAGAGTTCGTCCGGGTCCCAGAGGCCCACGTTCACGCCGCGCAGACGCGGCTCGCGCGGAAGGGGCGGCAGCTCGCAGACGGCCTCGTCGCCTTCGCAGTAGCGGAAGATGCCCCACTTCGTCGGATACTTGAAATGTTTCGATCCCGGCACGGGTATGTCGGCGTAGTCGAGGAGCGGCGGTACCGGCGCGATGACGTGCGGAACGGTTCCCCACGCGTTCTCGCGCATCCTGTGATCGTATTTCCAGGATGCCCGCGATCCGTTCACTTCGCTGCGGCATGACGTGGGATAGGCGAGCGCCGTCGGGGCGAAGAACTCGCACACGGCGGGCTGTTCCCAGTCGTGCAGGTTGTCCTTAAGCCGTATCACGCCCACCCAGCTGCGTTTCTCGAGCTTTAGGGAGAACACGCCTTTCTCCCAAACGGCCGATACCGGGCGCGCGCCGGGGAAGAGCGCAAGCGACCAGCCGTCGCCCACGAGCCAGAGGTAGGGTCTGTCCACTTTCGACGGGTCGATGTCCTGTACGCCACGCGCCCATCCTCTTTGCTTCGGCGGCGGAGTCTTGAAGTCCATCAGCGCGCTTGCCACGATTTCGGGCTCGGCGGGAGGGATGTTCACGAGCTGCACGCTCGCGGTGCCGCCGCTGACGCCGATCCAGCGCAGGCGCTGCGGTTCGGACGGGAACCCGGAGAGCGTGAGCGTCTCCACGCCGTCCACGTCGATGATCGGCGTGAGAAGGGAGAAGGTGATCGTCCTGTCGGGGAGGAACCAGCGCGTGTCCACCCATGAGCGCTCGAACTTCACGTCCGTCATGGGCTTGAGATAGCGGGTCTCGTAGAATCTGGTGTTGGCGGCGGTGTTGGCGGCGACTACGCGCGCGTCCTGCGCGAGGTTCATGCGGAAACCGTCCTGCCACATCACGAGCCAGGGGTTCGGCTCGGAGACGCTGCATCCGTCGGGTGCGCGCATGTAGCCCCACTGCGTGAAGCACTTGACCCAGTTGAAGGGGTTGAACGAGGCGTAGGGCATCCAGCGTCCGCTGTCGCCGAGGCGCGCCTCCAGCGCGGCGCACGCGTTGGTGGCGGCGGAGAGGTCCATGCGGTTGAGGGCGTCGTAGCCGCGCGCGGCGAGTTCCTCGCCCTGCGCGTCGCGCGCCGGTCGGCAGCGAAGGCGTTCCGCGGCGGCGTAGAGGCGGCTGCGCGCGTCGAATAGGTCTTCAATCAGGTCGAAATCCCCGCGCTTCATGTCCGGCGACTCGATCTTTGCGATCCATGCATCCGGGTTGAAACCTTTTTCTTGCGGCGGATAGAGGACGCGTCCGTACTGGACGCGCTTCTGCGCCACCATGTCGATTTTCTTCGTGATCTTGACGGACGCCTTTGCGATGGTCAGTGTCTCGTCGTAGCGCACAGAGCCGTCGGGCTGCTTCTCGCCCTTCGTGTGGAAACGCACTTCCCATTGGCCCGTCTTGGCTTTGTTCCAGAACGACTGCACAAGTGGACGTGTCGTGGAGAACCGGTAGCCGAAGGAGTCGGATTCCATCGCGGAACCGAATCCCCAGACGTTGGCCTTGTCGAAGGAGGCGATCGCGGAACCGAGCTTGAGGCTTCCATCGGGATATCCGGTGGAGACGCCTTTCACGACGATGAGCATAGGCAGGTCGTTCTGCCACTTTGCGTCGGAGGGAGAAACCGCCTTGAAGGCGATGCGAAGCGAGCCGTCGTCGCACGACACGCCCTTGATCGCGTCCTTGATCGTCCGGAATCCCCACCCCCTCGCCACGAAGCAGGCATCTATCGAAAGCGTCCTGTTCCCCTGCTCCACGACGATGCCGTCGGCCTCCAGTCTGGCCTTGCCGCCGTTGAACGTCCACGTGTTCGCTTCGGCCGTCTCGTGTTCCGTTGCCCACGCGCCAACCGCGACGGCCATCCAGAACGCCATCGCGAGAATCTGCGCAGCCTTACCTTCCTGGCGACGGAACCTGCCAGCCGTGAAATCATGCGGATGTCTCATGCCCGCCAGTATACCACACATTCGCGATCCATGCATCCGGGGTGAAATCTTTCTCCTGCGGTTCAGGCGCGTCGTTCTGTTCGGTCCCCAAAGAACGCGCAACGGTTTCTTGCAATGCGCAGGATTGTGCTATACAATGTAGCGCGCTTGGACTAAGCAGGATATCCAACATGGACAAATCGGTAAAGGCTGTAGTTTGCGACTTCGACGGCACGTTCTCCACACTGCGGTGCGGGTGGGAGTCCGTGATGAAGCGCATGATGATGAAGTACCTGCCAGACGAGGCGTGGATCGACGAGTTCATCGGCGAGACGACGGGCGTGCAGACAATCCTCCAGATGAAGGGGTTTCTGGAGGAGTTGAAACGGCGGGGAGGGTCGCGCTCCTGCGCGACCGCCGCGGACGCGCAGGAGCGCGTCCCTCCCGCTTCGGACGCGCAGGAGCGCGTCCCTCCCGACGATCCGTGGTTTTTCAAGAACGAGTACAACGACATGCTCATGGAATCCGTGGCCGTGAAACGCGACGAGGTGGTGGCGGGCAAGGTGCCTGCGGCGACCTACCACGTGCCGGGTGCGCTCCTGTTCTTGCAGGCGCTCAAGACACGCGGTGTGAAGATCTTCTTCGCAAGCGGCACCGACCAGGCGGACGTGAAGGCCGAGGCCGCGGCGCTCGGGTTCGCCGGGTTCGCAGACGGCATCGCGGGCGCGCTCCCGAAGAGCGAGTCCTGCGCGAAGGAGGCCGCTCTCAAGCGCCTTGTGGAACAGGCGGGCGTGGCGCCGGATGAGCTGGCGGTGATCGGCGACGGGAAGGTGGAGATCGCGCTCGGCAAGGCGCTCGGCGCGCGCACGCTCGGCGTCGCCACCAATGAAACGGATTTCTCGATCCTCAACGCCGCCAAGAAGACGCGGCTCGAGAAGGCGGGGGCGGACATGATCGTGGGCGACTTTCGCGACCTGCGCCCCATCCTCGATTTCCTCGGGTTGGGCGCGAATCCGTCGTTTGCGTTCGACAAGATCAAGACGTACGACGCGCACGACCGTACGAACCTCGTGACGATTGAGTCGATGTTCCGTCCGGGCATCGATCCCGTGCCGGAGTGGACGGACGACGGCTTCGACGAGCTGGTGACGCGCGTCGCGGAGGCGCGCCGAAATGGACGTCCGGTCGTGTTCTCCATGGGCGCGCACGTGATCAAGAACAACATGTCGCTCTACCTCATCGACCTGATGGAGAAGGGGATCATCACGCACATCGCGGGGAACGGCGCGTGCTCGATCCACGACTTCGAGCTGGCGTACCTGGGCGGCACCTCAGAGGACGTGCCGACGGCCATCGAGGACGGCTCGTTCGGCATGTGGGAGCAGACGGGACGCTGGATGAACGAGGCGATCCAGCAGGGCGCGGCGGCGGACGCGCACAAGGAGCGCTTCCCGTACCGCGAGCAGTGCGTGCTCTACAAGGCGTGGACCTTCGGCATCCCGGCCACCTACCATATCGCGCTCGGCACGGACATCATCCACCAGCATCCGATCGTCGATTTCGGCGCGATCGGCGTCGCCTCGGGACGAGACTTCCACACGATGTGCAACGCCATCTCGCAGCTCGACGGCGGCGCGTACCTCAACTTCGGCTCGGCTGTGATCGGTCCCGAGGTGTTCCTCAAGGCGCTCTCCATCAGCCGCAATCTCGGTCATCCGACGTTCAAGATCACGACGGCTGATTTCGACCTCAAGCCGCTCGGCGACTACCGCTGCAAGATCGGCTACGAGGATCCGAACTACTACTACCGCCCGCGCAAGAACATCGTCAACCGTCCGGTTTCCTGCGGCGGTAAGGGATGGCACTTCGTCGGCGACCACAAGGCCACCATCGCCAATCTGTGGAAGAGACTCTGTGCACAATCTTAACGGGAGGGTCGCGCTCCTGCGCGACCGAGAAAGAAAAAAGGCTATGAAATACGATTTGAATAAACTTGGCAAGGGGCGGATCGGCGTGATCGGCGACTTCTGCCTGGACGTCTACTGGCACGCGGACATGACGAAAAGCGAGCTCTCGCGCGAGACGCCGCATTTCCCGCTGCCGATCGTGCAGGAACGCCTCTCGCCCGGCGGCGCGGGGAACGTGGTGGCCAATCTGCTGGCGCTCAAGCCGAAGAAGGTCCATGCCATCGGCGTGTTCGGCGACGACTGGCGCGGCGCCGCGCTGAAGGACCTCCTGAAAAAAGGCGGCGCGGACATCTCGGGCGTCGTCACCGATTCTGACCGCGTTACGAACACGTACATCAAGCCGCTCCGCAAGGGCTATGCCGACAACGTGGTGTACGAGGACCCACGTCTCGATTTCACGAACTACGGTCCGCTCGCTGCCGCGACGGAGGCGAAGCTCCTGAAGACGCTTGACGCCATGGCGAAGAAGGTGGACGTGCTCTGGGCCGTACGCGAACGGATCTGCGCGCTGGGCGAGTCGGGCCTCACGGTGATCGCGGACAGCCGCGACCGGATCGGCCTCTACTCCAACGTCATCGTGAAACCCAACGAAATCGAGGCGTCGCGCGTGTTCAAGGGAAAGGTCAAACCGACCGACTTCGAACAGCTCGCGAAGCTGCTGGAGGCCCGCACGGAACGTCCGGCGATCGTGACTGCTGGAGAGAAGGGGTGTTTCGTCTCGGAGAACGCGCGCGTGACGCATGTGTCGGCCTGCAAGGTGACGGGCGCGATCGACTTCTGCGGCGCGGGCGACACGTTCCTCTCCTGCCTCGCGTGTGCGACGGCGGGAGACTTCCCGCTCACGGACGCCGCCGCGCTTGCCTGCGCGGCTTCGGCCGTCACGATCAAAAAACTCAAGACTACTGGTACGGCCACGCGCGCTGAGTTGGCTGCACGCCTGGCGGAATAAGGAGACATGAAATGAGCTCTATGCTGATGATAGCTGCAGCACTTTTGTCGCTAAACGGCGAATGGCAGCTTAAGGGATGGCCCACTCCTGACAGGGGAAGCATCCGCACTCTTGACGAGGTGCCTGCCGAGACGATTTCCATTCCCGCGAAGGTGCCGGGGTGCTACGAGCTCGACCTCTGCGAGGCGGGCCTGCTGCCGGATCTCTTCTACGCGAACAACCAGTACGTCGCGCGGAAGTACGAGGGGCACCAGTGGCTCTACTCGCGGAAGTTCACGCTGGGAACGGTGCCGTCCGACGAGAAGGCGGTGCTGGAGTTCGACGGGCTCGACACGCTGTGCGACGTGTTCGTGAACGGACGCAAGGTGGGCGAGGCGGCGGACATGTTCATCCCGCACGCGTTCGACGTGACGAAGTTCGTGCGCGCTGGCGAGAACGAGCTCGCCGTCCTCTTCCGCTCGCCCGTCGTCGAATCGCAGTTCAGCGAGATCGCTCCGATCGGCAACGCGGGCTCGACCTCGGAACTGGAGGCATTCCGCAAGCCCTCGCACATGATCGGCTGGGACATCCTGCCGCGCTTCATTTCCGCTGGCATCTTCCGCGACGCGCGCGTGGTGGTGCGCCGGACGGAGCGCATCCGCGACTTCTTCTGCGCGCAGCTGGACATCGACGTGGAGCGGCGCTCCGCGCAGTACATGCTCGACCTCCGTCTGGAAGGGCCGTTCCGCCGCCTCGACACGTCGGAGATTGAGGTGACTGTGTCGCGGAAGGGCAAGGTCGTCGCGCGTCCGCGCACCCGGGTGTACCACTGGACGCCGCGCGTCCGCTTCGGCATCCGGAACGCCGACCTCTGGTGGCCGCTCGGGTTCGGCGAGCCCGCGCTCTACGACGTGAAGGTGGCATGGCGGGACATCGCCACGAAGGAGGTCCTGTCGGAGAAGTCGTTCCGCCTCGGCGTGCGAAAGGTCGACTTCATCCTCTCCGACTACGACATCGCCACGAAGAGGCCGGGTGAGATGAAGTTCGTCGTGAACGGCAAGCCGTGCTTCATGCGCGGGACGAGCTGGGTGCCCGTGGACGCGCTCCACTGCCGCGACAAGGACCGCATCATCCCCACGCTCGAGCTCGTCCGCGAGGCGAACTGCAACATGATCCGCGTGTGGGGCGGAGGGCTGTACGAGCCGGAGATGTTCTGGGACTGGTGCGACGAGAACGGCGTGATGGTGTGGCAGGACTTCTGCTTCGCCTGCACGCAGTACCCGCAGAACAACACGGCCCTGCAGGAGCTGCTGCGCAAGGAGACGATCGAGGTGGTGAAGCGCCTGCGCAACCACGCCTCGCTCGCCCTCTGGTGCGGCAACAACGAGAACGACTCCGTGTTCCGCCTGGGGCCGTGGAAGGCGTATGGCGCCGATCCGAACAAGGACGTGTTCTCGCGCCACATCCTGCCGGAGGTGCTGCGCGAGTTCGACCCAACACACCCGTACCTGCCGAGTTCGCCGTACGTCGACTCGGACGTGGTGGCGGGGCGGACCCTTTCCGTGGAGGGGCACTACTACCGACGCTGGTGGAAGGGCGAGCTGTTCACCGC
>CACXPT010000255.1 GCA_902769585.1 uncultured bacterium | reverse complement strand
GCTGGCGGCGATGGACGGTAGCAGGTTCCTCATCCATGCGCGTGGCGGCGGCATCGGCGCGCAGCGCGCCACCTTCCTCTGGGCGGGCGACCAGAAGCGTGCGTTCGCGAAGCTGGACGACCAGTTGCTCGCGATGCTCAACTCCGGCGTGTCGGGCGTGCCGTTCATGACCTACGACATGGCGGGCTACCAGTACACGGCCGCGCGGCAGACGGTCGTGGCCGTCCAGAACGACGCCACCGGCACGGTGGACACGACGCGCACGACGCCCGGCCAGGGCGAATCCGCTGTCTACCGGCGCATGAGCGGCGACACGTCCGCAGCCGTCGAGCAGACGATCTTCTCTCGCGCGGCGGCGTTCACGGCGTACAGTCCCTGCATGAGGCAGAACGCGCGATCGCCGCGGCCGCGCACACCGCGGCCCAGACGGGCGTGCCCATCGTGCGTCCGCTCGCGTTCGACTATCAGGACGACGCGAACACGTGGGACATTCAGGACGAATACCTCTTCTGCGACAACTATCTCGTCGCGCCCGTGCTCACGGACGCGACTTCGCGCGAGGTCTACTTGCCGGAAGGCACGTGGCGGGAGCTCGCCACCGGCACGGTCCGCACAGCCCCGGCATCCGGCCTGCGCCTGACGCTTTCCGTCCCCGTTGATTCCATCCCCGTGTTTGTCAGAGAATAACCGCGCCAAACACACGGGGATGTCGCATGTTGGCTGTTGGCTGTGTTTTTTGGTACAATACGCCGCATGGCAAAGACTCTAAAGACTTTCGTCGACCCGCAGAAGCTCCAGAAGTGGTGCGCGGCGCGGCGGCAGGCCGGGCGCCGCGTGGCGCTCGTGCCCACGATGGGCTACCTGCACGAGGGGCATCTCTCCCTCATCGCGGCGGCCAAGAAGAAGGGCGCGGACGAGATCGTCGTCAGCGTGTTCGTGAACCCGGTGCAGTTCGGCCCGAACGAGGACTACGAGAAATATCCGCGCGATGAGAAGGCCGACCTCGCGAAGTGCCGCGCGGCGGGCGCGACGGCGGTGTTCTTCCCCACGCCCGCGAACATGTACCTCGACGGACACTCGACGTACATCACCGAGGAGACGCTCGCGGCGGGTCTGTGCGGGGCGCGCCGGCCGGGACATTTCCGCGGCGTCTGCACCGTCGTGGCGAAGCTCTTCAACCTTGTCCATCCGCACCTCGCCGTCTTCGGGCAGAAGGACTTCCAGCAGGCGGCGGTGATCAAGCGGATGGTGCGCGACCTGAACTTCGACCTGAAGATCGTCGTGGCGCCGATCGTCCGCGAGCCGTCCGGCCTCGCGCGCAGCTCGCGCAACACGTACCTCTCGGACGACGAGCGCGCGCGCGCGGTCGCGCTCTCGAAGGTGCTCCGCCAGGCGAAGGCCGACGTGGCGGAGAAGGGGACGCTCCCCTGGCGCTCGTACAGCGCGAAGATCGCGCGCGCGCTGGAGAAGGCGGGCCTCAAGGTCGACTACGTGGAGGCTGTGGACGCGGAGACGCTCGTGCCCGTCAAGGCGCTCGCGAAGGGCGTGGCGGTGCTGCTCGCCGTGTGGTGCGGCAAGACGCGCCTCATCGACAACGCGATCATGTAGGCTTCGAACAACAAACACATCAACCAAACAGAAGAAAGAAGGAACAGCAATGGAAATGACACGCAGAGGTTTTCTTGGAAGCGCAGCCGGATTCGCGGCGTTTGGCGGCAGCCTGTCCTGCCTGGGGGCGCCGTGCTCCGTCTACAAGGGCGTCCCGATCGGCGTCATCACGTACTCCTACCGGTCGATGCCGGCGGGCGTGGGCAAGACGCTGGAGAACGTGCTGGGCTCGAGCCTCAGCACGATCGAGCTGATGTCGAACGACGTGGAGATCGACGCGGGCGCGCCGATGAACAAGCTCTCCTGGAAGCAGTCGAAGGAGGACAAGGCGGCGCTCGCCGCGTGGCGCCAGACCGTGGACATCAAGCGGTTCGAGGAAGTGCGCGCGAAGTACGAGGCCGCGGGCGTGTCCGTCCACATCGTCAAGTACGGCGACATCGGCTCGAAGGGCCTCTCCGACGCCGAGATGGACTACCGCTTCAGGGTGGCGCGCGCGATGGGCGCGGACACGATCACGCGCGAGATCCCCGATCCGAAGAACATCCCCGGCTGGTGGGAGGCCGAGGGCAAGCGCCTCGCGGCGTTCGCCGAGAAGTGGGGCGTCAACATCGCCTTCCACAACCATCTCCAGATCAACGCCACCACGTACGACGGCCCGCTCCTGGGCTACTCGAAGCGGTTCATGATCAACTACGACATCGGCCACTTCACGGCGGCGAACGACACGGATCCGCTCGACATGGTGCGCAAGTACCACGACCGCATCGTCTCCATCCACATCAAGGACCGCTGCACCAAGGCGCGCGGGCAGAAGAACCTGCCGTTCGGCCAGGGCGACACGCCGCTCACCGGCCTCTTCGCGCTCATGGTGAAGGAAGGGTGGAAGTTCCCGTGCGACATCGAGCTCGAGTACGCCATCCCGAAGGATTCCGACGCGGTGCGCGAGGTGAACATCTCCCGCGAGTACTGCAAGGGGAAGATCGGGTGAAGAATGACTAAAGAAGAATGAAGAAAGACGGGTTAAGGAAATGAAGAGAACTGTTTTTTGGGCGGGGATCGCGGGGGTGGCGCTCGTCGCGGGCGCCGCCGCGCCGGACGCGATGGAGAACATCGGCAACGTGACGCTCAAGGGATTCCTTGGCGACAAGCTCGACATGATGATCGAGCGGCACGTGATCGGAACGGACGTGGACTACATCACCGCGCCGTTCATGGAGAAGACGGAGCGCAAGCGCTGGTGGCAGACCGAGTTCTGGGGCAAGTACATGCATTCCGCCATGCCGTACCTCGCGTACACCGGATCAGAGCGCCTGAAGGCGTCCGTCGACCGCGGCGTGGCCCGCATCCTCGCCTCGCAGGAGCCGAACGGCTACATCGGCAACTACCCGGACGAGCTCCGCTGCGGCGAGGGCTGGGACGTCTGGGGCATGAAGTACACGATGATGGGACTGCTGCACTACTACGACGGCACCAAGGACCAGAAGGCCCTTGACGGCGCCCGGCGCGTGTGCGACTACGTGATCGGCGAGATCGGCCCGAACGGCAAGCGCGGACGCGAGCTGTGGGAGACCGGCAACTGGTGCGGCTACGCGAGCTCCTCCATCCTCGAGCCCGTGATGTGGCTCTACAACCGTACGCAGGACAAGAAGTACCTCGACCGAGCAGGAAAGCGGCCCGCGTCTCCTGGACCTCGCGCTGAAGGGCGTGTCGGTGGCCGACCGCAACGGCTACGGCAACAAGGCCGAGACGCACGGCGGGTACGTGATGAAGCGCAATCGCTGGAAGGCATACGAGATGATGAGCTGCTACCAGGGATTCATCGAGTACTACGAGGCGACCGGGCGCAAGGACCTGCTCGACGCGGCAGTCGCCACCTGCGACCAGATCATCCGCGACGAGATCAACATCGCCGGCGGCAGCGCATCGTCGGAAGCCTGGTTCCACGGCATCAGGAAGCAGCATCTCCCGTACGAGCGGCTGCAGGAGACCTGCGTCGTGACCACATGGATGCGCTTTGTCGAGAAGCTCCTGCAGGTGACGGGCGACCCCAAGTACGCGGACGAGCTGGAGAAGGCGTTCTACAACATCTACCTCGCCTCTCTCAACCGCAACGCCGACGAGTTCGCCGCATACACGCCGCTCAACGGCTACCGCTCGCGCGGACACCACCACTGCGCCATGCACACGAACTGCTGCAACGCCAACGGCCCGCGCGGCTTCCTCGCGTTCCTGCGCGCCCTCTTCCAGACGGACGGCGAGGCGGCGATCTTCAACCTCTACGCGTCCTCGAGCGAGTCCGTGTTCCTACCCAAGCTTAACGAGAAGGTGGCGTTCGACATCTACACCATCTATCCGGCGGAGGGGAACGTGCGCATCGTCAACCACACCGTGAAGCAGATGCCGTTCACGGTGAAGCTCCGCATCCCCGCGTGGAGCGCGAAGACAACCGTCAAGGTGAACGGCAAGCCCGTCGAGGGCGTGAAGGCCGGCACCTACTGCGCGATCACGCGCACGTGGACGATCGGTGACGTGGTGGAGATCTTCTTCGACATGACGACGCGCGCGCACGTGATGAACAACCACGTCGCGTTCACGCGCGGCCCGATCGCGCTCGCCCGCGACACGCGCTTCAACGACGGCGACATCAACGAGGTGTTCCGCCGCCGCTCGATCAAGGACGGACAGGCGATGGACTTCGCGTCCGTCCGCGCGCCGTCGGAGGACATCTGGATGGCGTACTCCGCATCGCTGCCTATCGGCTCGCACCACGAGCATCCTGACGGGCGCCGTCCGCAGACCGTGTTCTTCTGCGACTACGCTTCCGCCGGCGACCTCTGGCAGCCGTCCAACGCCTACCGCGTCTGGTTCCCGATGGAATACGGTCCGGCCGACTGATAGGCAACGGCCAGATCGTTCTGCGTGGCGACGGCGTTTCTTGGCGCCGTCGCCACAAGCTTATATTAGGCGGATGGAGCGCCATGGGCCGCGGCGCCAGCGCCATGCGGTGCCGAAGCAGATCAGCACCACGTAGGCGATCATCGTCGACCAGAGCGCGGGCATGGTTGGCCACTTCCAGTACACGAGGAAGAGGAGCGGCAGCCAGAAGCCGAACGCGGCAAACAGCATCCAGAGCATGACGAAGCGCGTGTCCCCGGCGCCCTTGAGCGCGCCGGAGAGGACCACGTCGGCGCAGTCGAAGCACTGCCACGCGACCATCAGCACGAACAGCACGAACCCCAGCGACATGAAAGCTGCCGGATCGAACGTGGCGGCGTCCGACATGAACAGGCCGAGGATCGGCCTGTAGAACACGAGCACGGACAGCGACGCCACGGTGATGTAGAGCTCGGCGAGGAACAGCGTGCGGTGGCAGGCTTGGACCGCGCCGTCGGGATCGCCTGCGCCCTGGCACTGCCCCACGAGCGTGCCCACGCCTACGGCAAAGCCCTCGATCGGGGCGTAGAGGAGGTAGTTGACGGTGAAGACGGAATTCGATACCGCGAACGCCATGTCGCCCACGCGCCCGGTGAGGAACACGAAGATCGCGAACGAGAGGATGTTGAGGACGGAATAGATGCCTGCGGGCGAGCCGAAGCGAATGATGCGAGTGAGAAGGTGCTTGGTGCTTGGTGCTTGGTGCTTGGTGCTTAGTGCTTGGTGCGTGGTGCGGAATGACAGATGTGGACGGGCTAGGACGAGCAGGACAATGAACTGGAGTGCCTGGGCGGCGACGGTGGCCACGGCGGCGCCGGCGATGCCGGACGCAGGGATGGGGCCGCATCCGAAGATGAGCAGGTAGTCGAGGAGGATGTTGGCGGCGTTGCCGAGGACGTTCACCCAGAAGACGATGCGGGTCCGCCCGATTCCGGTGAAGAAGCTCTGGACCGCCATGGCGGCGCAGAGGAAGAACCCGCCCGACATGACGATCGTGTAGTACGTCTTCTCGCGGAGGAGTACGTCGGGGGAGTGTCCGCTCCAGTCGCAGACCAGCCGGCCGAGGGGGATGAAGAGGGCGAGGACAAGTCCGCTTGCCAGCGAGAGCATCAGCCCGGCGCGGCAGCTGCGCGAACATCCCTCCGGGTCGCCTGCGCCGTGGTACTGCGCCACGAACGTGCCGGAATAGGCGACGACCGACTGGAAGAACCCGATGAAGAGGATTGCGAGGATGGAAGCAGGCAGCACCGCCTCGAGGGATGCCGTGGACTCGCGCGCGAGGAACACGCGGTCCGTGAACTGCATGATGGCGTTGTTGGCCATCCCGAGGGCCAAAGGCCACACGAGCCGCAGAATTTCCCTGTAAGATACGCTTCGCATGAGCAGCGAACATTATACACGATTGGCGGCTGACCGCTAATTGCCAAGAAACTGCTCCAGCAGGTCCGCGTACTCGTCCAGGCAGCGCATGTCGGTCCACTCGACGTTTGCGTGCGCGCCGCCGCCCATTGCGCCGATGATGGCGATGGGCACGCCCATGTCGATGAAGTGGCGGGCGTCGGTGGCGGCGATCATGCGGTCGATCGACGGCTTCTTCTCGGGCCATTTCGCGCGCATGGCGGCGAGGAGGCGCTGGATTTCCGGCGCGGACGGGTCGCTGGAGACGGGGCAGCCCGTCGTCACGACGTTGGCGATCTCCAGTCCCACGTCCTTCAGTGCCTTGCAGACGCGCTCTACGCCATCCTTGGTGACGAAGCGGAGGTTGAGCGTCATCTCGGCCGTGTCGGGGATGCGGTTGCGCGCCTCACCTCCCGAGAGCATGGTGGCGGATACGATGTCGCACCAGTGGTCGGCTGTCGGCTTCGGCCAGGCGGCGCGGAACTTCGCGTAGGCATCGACGAGCTTGTCGATGGGATTGTCGAGCGTCCACGGGTGGGACGAGTGTCCGCCCCTGCCGACGGCACGCACGGTTATGTAGGACGTTCCCTTCTGGGCGACAGTGACCTTGTAGGCGCCGGCGTCTATGACGAGGACGAAGCGCCGGGCCGCGTAGCCGCGTTGCACCATGGTTGCGGTCGTCATGCCGCCGATCTCCTCGTCGGCCGTGAAGATGACGCCGACGGACGCCTTGCCGAGGAGGCTCACGAGCGTCTGCACCGCCACTGATGCGTTGCCCTTGTCGTCGTTCGCGCCGCGGCCGTATAGGCGGTCGCCCGCGACGCGCGGCTCGTACATCTTCGGGTCTGGTGCGGGCACTACGTCGAGGTGGACGCAGAGCAGGTAGTCCTGCACCTTGCCGGGTCGGGTGGAGGCGTAGAGGATGTCGCGCGGGCCGTCATGCTCCGTCACGCACGGCACGCCGCGTTTCTCCAGGTAGGAGCGCACGAAGGCCATGGCCTCGTTGACGCGCTCGGGCTTGGCGCTTTCGGAAGGGATGGAGACGAGCTCCTTCAGGAACGCGCGGTCGATCGGCGCCGACACGCACGTCAGCGCCGCGAGCGCGGCGACGATAATGGTTGCGTTTTTCATGCCGCCATTATATCACAACCGACCTGCGCTAGGCACGAAGGGCAGTCCATTTCCCGAGTTTGCCACTTCGTCGATAGCACCCGATGAGGTACGCATAAATAATTTCCAATAAAATCAACATTTCCCCTTGCACGGCCTCCGCGCCTATGATATAATTTAATCGTAATCGCATAAATGCCATAAG
>CACXPT010000254.1 GCA_902769585.1 uncultured bacterium | reverse complement strand
ATACCGTGTGTTGTAGAACTGATCGAGCATGTTGCCCCGGAAGAAATCGTCCGTGCCGAACGTCACATGCGCGGAGCCGTCGTTTTTTGCCCATCTGCGCGGCGGACGGATGTCGGCCCACATCGTCACGACGCCCTTTGTGAGGTTCGTGCCGATCGGCTGCGCGCCAAAGACGTAGCGCGAGTTGTAATAGTGCTTGGCGTTGTCCCATGCTGGCGCCGCGCGGTCGATCCGGTGGGCAAATGGATTGCCGATGCCGGAACGTGCCACGAGCTGATCCGGACCGTCACCGAGCGATTTCCACCAGTCCGCGCCGTCCGTCCGGTTGAGCGTGGCGGTGAGGTCGAGGCCCGTGGACGGAATGTCGTAGTAGCGGCGGGTGTTGAAGTCGTTGTAGTAGATCTGATGCCACGTGGTCTCGCCTGGGTTCTTCCGCCACGCGAAGATGTTGTCGTAGTAGACGATGCCCTTTTCGTTGAAGGTGCCGTTCAGTTCGCCGCCCGCGCCCATTGTCATGAGCGCGAAGCAGGAGATTTCGGGCAATTGCCCGTTTTTAAGTGGTTCGCCGGAGCTGGAGAACACGGCCTGCGAGTCGGCCGGCGTCGCGGCGTTGTAGGCGGCCGAAGTCTCTCCCATGTCGAAGATCATCGTGTCGTACGTTTTCGCGTCGATGTCGACGGTCATGACGGCCCGGTACCAGTGGTTTGAGGCACCGCCGGACGCAGTAGTCACTGTTGATCCGGCCCGAAGGAACTTGAAAACGTTCACGCCGTCGGTGCCGTCCATGCCGACGCGCGACGCGTAGAGCGTCGTTTGCTGGGAGTCGTTAGAGGAGTTGTAGTAAGACTCTGGGGCGAGCATGATGCGGATGTTCCGTCCTGATGTGCTATTGCTGTTCCACTTGTTAGGTGTCCGGAAGTCGACGGAGAGTCGCACGGATCCGTTGGAGATGCGGCTGGGCAAAGATGCTGTAGCGGTTGTGGTCCCCCGAATCGGCGGCGACTGCCATCATCCAGTTTCCGGCGCCTTCGGTGCTCTTGACGACGGATCCGTGCTGGTAGCCGTTGCCGTTCAATCGTCGCCACCCATCGACGCCGATCGGCTGTATCCCCGGATGGCTTCCCGTGGCGTTCGGCGCCAGCTGATAGCCGGGCAGTCCAGAACCGGATATTTCGTTCACGGGATAAATCGATGACCACTCGAATGTCTTCGTGGTGCTGGTGAGCGGATAGTTGCACGATGTCGTTCCATTCGGCACGAGTGTCCGCACGCGGCAGGTCGCGAAGTCGTTTTCGTAGAAGAGGTCGTTGTCCGTGAAGGCCGTGTCGCTTGCCCGCCACCAGAAGCGGATGTTGTCGACGCGCGGCGCGAGCGTCTCGTCAAACGCGTCGCCCTTGCCCGAGATGCTGCCCACGTCGCGGATGATGAAGCCTGTCACGGGCCCCGTGTTGGCATCGGGGTTCTTCCAGAAAGGATGCTCCCGCAAAGTAGCCCACTGCGTTCCGGTGCTGTCGAGGGAGGGCGTGGTGGAGCCCATGTCGTAGACAACGCCAGAAAGCTTTTTGTTGTCGAAGTCGTAGTCCACCACGTAGCGGTACCAGTTGCCGGCCGTGAGGGTGGAGCCTTCGTACGAACCGGCATAGACGTTTCCGGCATTGCCGTTGCCACCAAAGCTGTACGCGCGAATGTCATTGGTTGAACCGTAGCGGTTCGGTCCGAACAGACCGGGGTACTGGAAGCTGTTGTTCTTCCAGTACCCGCCCATCCAGGTCTGATACAAGGGTCCGACGAAGAAATTGAGATTGAGGGTGCCGCTGGAATATGCACGCGGCGCGCAGATGTCGATCGACATGCGCAGGACGCCGTTGGAGATGATGTTGAAGAACGGATGGATCACGTGCGTGCGGTGCCTGGTGTTGATGTCCGAGAGCGTGCCGTCGTTGATGAACGCCGCATACGGGTTGCCGCCGCCGGACTTCACGACGCAGTCAGCCTCGTTGGTGCGGGACTGGTCATAGACCTTCTGCCAGCAATCCTGCGCGTATGCGGCATTCGCGGCGGCGGCCCTATACCCTGCGCCGTTGCCAGCCTCGCCAGAGAAGTTGTAGTAGAGTGTGGCGTCTGGCGTGTAGGTCGTGGTCGACCAACGCGACGCGGGCACGGGTGTGAGGCTCGTGCGCGCGGAGAAGTCGTTTTCATAGACGGTCGTGAACCCGGGCGTCGCGAAGGCGGCGACGCTCGCGCACAGCGTGGCTGCCAACACGGATGTGTATCTTTTGGTGGCTTTTGTCGTTCTCTTCATCGGTTAACTCCTTCACTGCAAGTCTACTTGCGAGCAGACAAGTTTAGTATAGCAAAAAGACGGCAAGAAGTAATTGCACAAGAAAATCAAAAAATTGGATATTCTGTCCATGGCGGGCTGTGATTCCGTTCCGTCCATTTTTTTGAACCATGATTTTGTCGCCGCAGGAGACTCGTTTTTGGTATAATCTTCGCCGTGGACAGGACGCGTGTCCGGAGAATGCCCATGAAGAGACAAAAGACAATACGAGTGCCCACCACGGGCGTGAACGACTTTGAGAAGTTGATTCTCGACGAAGAGGCGAAATACGTTGACAAGACGGCGCTTCTCTACGGGCTCGCCCGGCGGAAGACGGATAGCCAGCTCTTCATCTCGCGTCCGCGCCGCTTTGGCAAGTCGCTCATGCTCTCCACGCTGAAGGCCATGTTCGAAGGGCGGCGTAACCTCTTCAAGGGCCTCGCCATCGACAAGCTGCCGTGGGAGGGATGGAAGCAGCCGACGCCCGTGTACAGCTTCACGATGGCGGATGCCGTCGGCGACACGTTTGACGAGTTCCGGGAGCAGCTGGCAGATCTCGTCCGGCAACTTTACGCGGACGCCAAGATTCCGTTCCCGACGACGGGGAGCGTCGCGGGGAAATTCGGCAAGTTCCTCAAGGCCGCCGCGGCGAAATCCAAAACGAAGCAGATCGTCATTCTCGTTGACGAGTACGACGAGCCCATCGCGAAGTTCCTCGATGACATCGAAACTCTGAACAGGGTGCAGTCTGTTCTCCACGATTTCTACGAGAAGCTGAAGAACAACTCCGGATCGATCAGGTTCCTCCTGATGACGGGCGTCACGAAGCTGACGAAGCTCTCGGTGTTCTCAGGGCTCAACCACCTCACGGACATCTCCTCGTTTGCGGAGTACGCCACGCTCCTCGGCTACACGCCGAAGGAGCTTGACGGACCGCTCCGCGAGAACGTCGAGGCGTTCGGCAAGAAGAGCGGAATGGACTTTGCCGCCGCGAAGGCCGCTATCCTGTCATGGTATGACGGCTATCGTTTTTCTCCGAGGAATGAAAACCGAGTCTGCAATCCAGTCTCCATTGGCTGTGCGTTCAAGGATGGAGAACTGAAAGGCTACTGGGAGACAACCGGCAGGGCGACGCTCATCATCAACCGAATAAAGAAGGCCGGAAAGATGCCGGCCGACCTCGAAAACGTCCGGGCAAACAAGATGACGCTGGACGTCTGCGACGCGGAGACGCTGCCCATGGCCTCGCTGCTCTACCAGGGCGGCTACCTCACGATCAAGGAGGTCATTTCCCCACCCAGGCAACCTGACGGACAGCCGATCGGGAGCGAGTCGTACATTCTCGCGCCGCCGAACCTGGAGGTGCGGGAAGCGCTGAAGAGCGGCTACATTTCGCAGGTCATGGGTCTGGAGGAGGATTCTTTCACTCCGCTCGTCGATGCGGCGAAGCGGCAGGTCGCGTCCGGCGACTGGAAGGGCTACCTGTACGAATCGCTCTACGGACTCTACGCCTCCATTCCCCCTGACTGGCGGATCAAGAATGAGGCGGAGGCCAAGAGGTACTTCCTTCTGTTCGCGTCGATGACGGGCGCCAATCCGCAGCCTGAGTTCGCCACGATGCTCGGTTATGCCGACGCGGTCATCGAGACGCCGAAGGCGGTCTGCGTGTTCGAGTTCAAGTACGCGAAGAGCGCGAAGGCGGCGATCCGCCAGATCCGCGCGCGCGGCTACGCGGACAAGTGGATCGGCGGCAAGCGCCCCGTCACGCTCGTGGGCATCAACTTCAACCCGCGAAAGCGCAACATCGACCTGCCGATCATCGAACCGGCGTGACGAGCCGAACCGCGTCGACCTCCGCCGCGATGTGGACCGTCTGAAAACGCGACAGGCCCATACTTTGTTGCCGTATGAATGGCGATTTTTGTGCCGAATCTGGTCGGATTGCAAAGATTCGGCACCGAAATCGTGTGGTTTCAGCTGATACGTTAACCTAATCAAATGACCAACGGCCTTTTGCGCAACCAATATTCAGGTCGAGTCCAGTCCGAAGTCGTTCTTGCGGATCTTTTCACCTGACAATTCCACGAAGTAGGGCGTAGAACCGTTGAGCCATGCTTTTGCCGCCACGAAGGACTCATTTAAACAGTTTCGTGCATCTTTTTGGCAGAATCATACAATACAAAGGCCGCGAAAACATGGTATGATATTGTTCATGATTCTGGGATCCAAAGGAGACAAGCGATGACGCGAAGAGATTTCATCGGCACAGGCGCGATGTTCGGCGCGGTGGCGGTCGCGGGGCAAGCGGCGGCCCAAGGGGCGACGCCTTACCGGGCGGAGGATTATGCGGCGCTCAGGAAGCAGCTGCGCGCGTTCTATCCGCCGGACGGGCAGGGCGACAAGATGACGCCGCAGGATCCGCGCGCCCTCGCAAGCTACAAGCGCATCGAGACCGACCTCACGGCCTGGTGCGCCGCCCACCCCGGCTACGACGCGCTTGACGTGCGCCGCGAATGCTACCTCGCGATGCGGAAGCACTTCGTGCCGTTCCTCTTCACCGAGTCGCCGTTCTACTTCGAGGCCGGTGTGAACGGCGGCTGGGGCGGGGCGCGTCCGGGGCG
>CACXPT010000253.1 GCA_902769585.1 uncultured bacterium | reverse complement strand
CGAGGCGTCGATGGTCACGCCCGGAATCGTGGCGTCCCCGCCGGTGTACGCGAGCGTGCCGAAGGCAAGCGTGATGTCGGAGGCGGAGTTCGCGAAGGAGAGGTCGGAGGCGTATGTCGTGCCGGCGCCGGCAATGAGCTTCCCGCCAGCGGCGAAGCCGGTGAGCGCGCCGAGCTCCACCGGACCGTGCTGGTTTTCGGCGTAGCCCGGGTTGGTGTAGATCGTGTGAGCGGCGGCGAGCTGCTCCGCCGTCGCGGTGAGCGTCGAGCCAAGAACGGTGTTGTTCAGAACGAGCGGATCGCCCGATGCCGCGGGCGCGGAACCGGCGGGCGCGACGATGACGCGGAGACGCGCGCGCCCGTCCGCGACATCCGCCGTGCAGACGTAGTCGACCGTATCCGGCTTGAGCGGGAACGTGGCGCAGCCGGAGAGACGGCCGAGTTCGGCGAAGTCCTCCTCCCGTGCGGTGAGGAACGTGTAGTCGCCAGCCGTGACGAGGGGGGTGGTCCCGCCCTGCTTCTCGAAGAGGTGGATTTTCGGCGCCGAGGTGCGGTCGCCGAGGTGAAAGACGCCCGTCACGTCCAGACGCGCGTTCGGTCCGAAACCGAGGAAAGGCGAGTCGGTTGAGCCGTCGCGCCCGAAGGTGAAGCTGCCGACTGTATGGGTGATGCCGTTAGTGATGATGAGGCGGCGTACGTGGGGACAGACCCTTCGCGCACGCTGAAGATCTACGAGGACGTGGCGTCGGCGAGCTGCCGCGACGTGCTCGACGACGATTTCGTCGCCTGGGCACAGGAGCAGATGAAGAAAGCGGAGGAGGCCGTGGCGGGCGAGCCGCCCGTCTACTCCTACAACGTGCGGATGACGGCGTTTTCGTTTGACTACATCCGCCTCGAACGCCTGCGGCGCGGCAAGGCGCTGGATTTTACGGGAGGGACGCGCTCCTGCGCGTCCGCAAACACGGGAGGGACGCGCTCTTGCGCGTCCGGTCGCGCAGGAGCGCGACCCTCCCGCGAAGAGGAAATGCAAACGCTGGCGCAATCCCTCCTCGCGCGGATGGACGAGGCGAAGGACATCCGCCTCTCCTCCGGCAACGTGAAGGACCGCCACGCGGCGACGGTACGAGCGTGGAAGGCGGTCGCAGCAAGCTGCGACCCTCCCGTGGGAGGGACGCGCTCCTGCGCGTCCGCACCCCCTCCCTTCGGCACCCTACCCGAATCGTCCCTCCACATCGCGAAGGAGGGCGAATGGGCGGATTACCGCGACGATCCCACCGCGCGGGACGGACGGGCCATCCGCATCTCGAACGTCCACTACGGCTGGTGCGTGACCTTCCACATGGACAACGTGAAATTCCGTCCCGGGCACACCTACACGCTCAGGGCGCGCGTGCGGGTGGAGAAGAAGCCGGGCGCATCCGGCAAGGCGTTCTGGGCGGGCGTTTACAGCAACGCGATGCGGAAGGGGTGTGGGCAGATCACGGTCAAGACCGACGCCTTGCATGATGACGGATACGTATGGTATACTGTCGCCACATGGAAACCCGGACGCGAGGAGTACTTCTGGATCGGCGTGGGGCAGTTCGACAAGAAGGTCGGCGCGGCGGTCGAAAGCGTCTGGGTGGACGAGATTCTGATCGAGGAGAAGGAGTAGCGCGATGAAGCGCCAAGCATTCATTGCAATTCTCGCCGTCGCATCGATGATGGCAGCAGACAGCCTCGCGGCTGATCAGAAACGGGCGCACCTGAAATTTGGCGTTGGCAAAAAGTCGATGTTCGTCATGCCAAACGGCGACAGGGCCATTATCGTCGGCATAGCGGGCTTGAAGTTCAGCGACTTCTCCGTGAGGGAATCTGACAAGATGCTGACGTTTGAGGATCCTCGGATAATAGATGCGGAGAAATCGTCGAAGACGCATGCGGACGATTTTTGGTGCGAACAGATGACGGACTGCAATCTGCTCGTCTGGACGGGATGGGCAAAATGGGCGATGGGGATTACGAACGAGGATGATTTCGCTGAGATGCTCCTTAAGGATCCCTCCGTCTGTAGATACGAAATCATCGACTGGACGATGTCCCATCGAGGGTATTCAATCGACGATTCAACTGACAAGGTGATTGCATGGGTTCACGCCAAGCCGGAAAATTTCCGTTTGGCTGAACTGTCTGGAATATGGTATGATACCCTCACATAAAATTGTAGCAAGGTGAAGTCTGCGCGCCGCGAAAGCGGTGCGCGCCGATGAAAGGAAGCGCAGAATGAGGAGTTTTTTGATAGCGGCAATGGCCGCGTGCGGCCTGTTCGCGGCGAGCGCCGAGGACATCGGCGTGACATACGACGCGAACGGCGACGTCACGGTGGCGGCCGGCGGCGAGATCACGGTCGGTCCGAACGGCGCCTCGACCAACAACAGCCAGGGGGTGACCGTCACGTTCGAGAACGGCGGCACGATCAAGGCGGTTAAAGCCGACAACAGCGGTACGGTGCAGTCGTATCATCGCCTGTGGCGGGACTATTTCATCAACGGCACGGTCACGTACGACGGTTCTGACTTGGCCGCCAGCGTCACGCCGTCGTTTAGGCGCAGCGTGATCGCCACGAATGGGACGCTCGCTGTTTCGGCCGATAGGTCGCAGATCTGGTTGGGTTCTGACGATCCGAACCGTACGAAGGACTACCCGCTGTACGACATGCCGAACATCACGTTCGCGGTTGGCAGCGGCACGATTGCCCTGAGCAGCGAAGCGACTTTGCGCGACAATCCGGGGATTAATTCCCCGGGAATCACTTTCATCCCCAACAAAGCCCGGCTTGCCATCGCCGGGCAGGGCATCGTGTCCAACCGCACGGTGTGGTCCTCCAAACGGGTGAACTTCAATGACTACGGGGCCGAAATCGTCCTGCTGGACGAATCGTACATCCCGGAAGGCGTGACGCCGGTCATCACCGGCGGCAAGACCTTCCGCATACGGCCCTCGGACGTCGTCGTCACGAACGAGGTCTTCAACAACGTGCGCGTGTTCTGGCGGCCGAAGGAGGGATGCGGCGTGGTGCCGTTCGACATCAACCTCTCCGGCGGTACGCTGGAGCTGGAGACGACGCGGTCCACGTACGAGTTCGCGGGCAAGATCTGGGGTGCCGGGACGATTGACCTGCAGGGCCCCAACCCGCGCACAATCAACGAAATCGAGGGGGCGTTCAACTTCAAGAATTCGACGGCCAGCGACAGCACGGTCGTAATCCGGAAGGTGAATCCCGGCTCGCGTCTGCGCTGCAGCGGCGGGGTTGTGAAACTCGTGTTCGAGGAAGGGGCGCTCCCGGCGACTGCCTCCCGGGCGACATACGGCCTAGACACCTACGTGTTCGTTCCGGCAGAAGACGGTTCGCTGGACACGGCGAATCTCGCCCATCAGAACGCGACCACCGCGTTCGTGCCGTTCGGTGCCGACGTGACGCTGGCGGCGGGCGACTGCCACGCCAAGATCGGCGTGACGAACAACGCCGTTGTCAACCTTGCGCTTGACGGCGGATCCGTCCCGACGGTGGTGGGTGGCGACGGCACGATCGCCGTCGGCGCGGCCGATTGGGCGGATGACGTGGGGTTGTGGGTGGATGCGTCGCAGCCGTACGACACCTCTACGAAGGGTGCGCCGTACTACGCGCCGCCGGGCGTGAATCGTTCCGGATACGACTTCGGCAACATCTTCTTCACGAACAACTATCCGCTCGTCGAGGCGTGGTACGACGTGCGCGGCACGGAACGCACATGGTACTTCTATAACAGCCGCTACTACAACAACGACCAGTTTACGGTGTTCACGCACGTCTATCCGTATCTGGCGCAGGACACCATCGCCGGGCGGACGATGTCCTACGTGACCTTCGGCGTCAACGGCGCGGCGAAGTCGACTTGGTCCAACGACGGCCCCGATTCGCCGACGGTGACGAGCAACATGGGCGGGAACCGGCGGCTGTACATGGAGGGAA
>CACXPT010000252.1 GCA_902769585.1 uncultured bacterium | reverse complement strand
ATCGTGCCGCCCGTGGCGGTGATGGCCTCGCCCGACGCCGGCGCGTCGGTCGCCCACGTCAGCGTCTCGCCCGGCCCGAGCGTCACGTCGGCCCGCGCCTGTGCCGCGGCCAGCAGCGCGGCCGCAAACAGCCCAATCCCTGCAAAATTACGCATAACTCGTACCCCCCCCCTCAAAAGGCGGGTTTTTGCGATTTTAAGACTGTCCATCATCTTTCTCCTCATGCGTGAACCTTTGTTTCGCGAAAGTTGTGGCACTAATATACCATAATTGTCACGCCATTTCTTGTATAATTCGCGTTGATTTGTGTATAATCCGCGCATCGCGCCATCTTTTGTGGTATACTGTCCGCAAAGGCACAAAATGGACACGACTGACTTCAAGCGAGACGACCTGCCGCCGCTGCCGCCAGACGAGGCGGCTCGACGCCGTACCGCTTTCTTCAAGGCGGGTGGAGCGAACCTGCAGATGCTCATGCAGTTCGCGGAAACCCTTCCCGAAACCGGCGTCACGATCAAGGACGCGCAGGGTTACATCTACTTCAAGAACCGGCGCGCGCTGGAACTGATGAACCTTTCCGACGACTCCTCCGTCATCGGACACCGTTCTCAGCACCTATACCCGCGCCGCCTCTGGCGCGTCTACATCGACCGCGAGGAGCCCACGCTCCGCACGGGCGAACCGATGATCGACAAGGTGTACGGCTACGTGGCCGACCTCTCCACTGCCCTGAACCGCGTCTCCGTCTTCCCCGTGCGCGACACGAAAGGCCGCATCATCGGCCTCATGACCTCGCACTACCGCGCCCGCTCGAAAGAGTCCGCCCCCAACTGGTACGACACCATCAAAGACGCGATCGCCTACGTCTCGGCGCACTACGCGTCCGACATCTCAGTCGCCGACCTCGCGTTCCGTGCGAACCTCTCAGCCGCGCAGTTCACGCGCATCTTCAAGCGCCAGACCGAAACCACACCGGCGCAGTACATCGCCCGCACGCGCGTCAACGCGGCGCGGACCCTGCTGGAAACCACGGACATGCTGGTGACGGAAATCGCCACCGCCACCGGCTTCTATGACCACGCACACTTCATCAGGACGTTCAAGTCCGTCGTCGGCATCACGCCCTCCCGCTACCGCAAGCGGCACTGGACTGGCGCGTAACCAGCGGCGTGGGGCGCACCGCGAACGTTTGCTCACAGCTCGGCGGCGGAACTTGCAACCTTGTGCCCGTCGGCGGCGAACTTCTCGACGAGCGAACGCGCCGCCTTCCACATCTTTTCGCGCCGTCCGCCTGGAACGAGTAGCGCGTCGGCATGGTCTAGTGCGCCTTCCGCTATCTGCTCGCCGGATACATACGTCACGTCCACGTCCGGACGCATCGCGAGCGTCAGCACGTCCTCCACCGTCGCGCGCGCATCGCCCGTCCGGTCGAACTCGCCTGCATAGCAGGCCACCCGCAGCGGACGCGCCATCTTCTTCGGATACGTAAACGTGACGGGGCGTCCCACGAGCGGCTTGAATCCCGCCCCCAGCACGTCGTGCGTTGAGGGGAAGTATTCGGGATGCATCACGGTCACGAGCACCTTGCCCTTACCGTAGCGTCCGTAGATCATGGCCGGCATTCCGTACATGGGCGTGACCGACTTGCCCTTCTGCATCACGTGGCTGTCGAACGTCGCGAGCACCTCGTACTCGGAATCGGGCACCGGATCGCCCTTCGCGGGCAGCGGACCGTCGTGGTAGCGGAAGTACCGCGTCGCCGCCGGTACGCCCAGCAGCTCTTCCGCGCGCGCATTCAGCTTCACCGCCCCCGAGAATCCGCCGCGCGGTGGATTCTTCTCGCGCGTGTAGGGGATGAGGCGGAGCCGCTTCGGATCGTTGAGGGCGAGCGCAATGCCCGCGCATACGCCGTAGTATTTCCCGCCCTCGCGGATGTACTTTCTGATCTTCTCGAACCCCACTTCGCCCAATTGGGTATACCGATCATACCCGCTGCCGCCTGGCATCACGAGCACGTCAAAATCCTTCACCTTCAGCGTCCCGGCCTGCACGTCCTCGGCATTGATGAACGTACACGCCACGTCGGGCGAGGATTTCAGCAGCTGCGCCCAGTGGAAGACGCCACCTCCCTGGCAACCGATGTCGAGGTAAAGCGCCACCTTGATCTTGGGAATGTGCCAAGCGTCAGGCGGTGGACCCGCCACAGGCGTTACCGATTGGCAGCCGGTCAATGCGACAACCGTTGTCGTGAACAGAATAAACCGCAGGAAATTACACATGTTCTTCATTCCTCGTTACAGTTACGTCGATTCTTCGTCAGAATTCCTTTATGGCCTTGCACACGTCCGGAGAATAGTTGCTGGCGTCGACCACTTCCATGGTGATGCCGTCGCCGCCCGCGTCGCGCGCCAGCTCCAAAAGCCGCCGCACGGCCTCCGCCTCGGAGATTTTCGCTCGCTTGGCGTATTCGGGATAGCCCGGGCGTAGCCAGAAGTTGTACGCCATGATCGGGAAGAATACGCGCCCACGTCCGGTCGCGCGCACGCCGCGCACGATGTCCGCGTAGATGCGCGCGGTCGAACCCCACATGTCGTTCCAGTCTGGCTGGACGCACGCCACCGCCACGCCGTCGATGATTCCCTCGCGCAACAGCCTGCGCCAGTCCACCGCCCGCTGTTCGTAGTTGAAGTCGTGCGGCTCCCCCGCACGCTCGATCGCCATGAGGATCTCGACCTTCCGTCCGGTCCGCTCGGCCCGCTCGCGTAGCTCGCGGTAGTAGCGGCGCGTATAGCGTTCGACGATTGCCGTCCAGCGCGGGTCGCGCCAGTCAGCCGGCGGCTCGGTTCCGTACAGTCGCCGCCATTCATCCTCGGTCGGCTTCACGTACTCAAGGTTCGGCGCCCAGCCGCCCGAACGGCAGAGGTCGATATACACGATCGACGGCTGCAACGCAAGCAACTCGTCGAAGAGGCGCAGCTTGTGTTCGCGCACCTCGTCATACGCGAGCGAACACCGTCCGAACCAAGGCACGCCGCCGCGCGCGCAGCACCAGAACTGCGGATGTTCCAGGTTCCACGGCGAGAGCGTCCAGCTTTCCCAGTGGTTCTCCTCCGTCGTCAGGTGGATGCCGAATCGCACGCCGCGCCGCGCGCAGTCGTCCGCCGCCACCTGGATGAGGTTCGTGCCGCAGTCGTCGAAACGCACCCAACCACGCACCGGCTCGCTGAGCGGGATGCGGCGCTTGTCGAGCGGCGGCTCCTTGAGCGGACGCGCCTCCTCCGCGCTCGGGTAGCGCGGCACGGCGCCCGACTGGTTGCGCCAGAGGATCGTGGTCGCGCCCGTCTTCAGCACGTTGTCGAGGATGCGCCGCGTCCCCTCCACCGTTTCCGTCTCGTGGACGGCGGGATAGTCGAAGCTGTCAATGTAGGCGATCTTCTCGAACGCGCACGCGGCTACCACGGCAAGCACCGCGCCGATCGCAGGAACAAGCCGCTTCATGGCGCCACCTCCCCCTTCGCATCGGTCGCGCAGGAGCGCGACCCTCCCGCTTTTGGATCGGTCGCGCAGGAGCGCGACCCTCCCGCAAAGATTTCGTGCCGCGTCGCCGGGCGAGGCAGGCCGCGTGGCCAGCCCGTGCCGACCTCCGCCCAGAGGATTTCGCCCGTGCCGCCCAGCGTCGGCCCCACCGACATCTTCAACGGACGATCCAGCGGATACGTCGCCGAGAAGCGCAGCTCGCACGGCCTATCTTCGTCGACGCGGACGATGATGCGGTCATGCGTCCGCACGCCCGTCAGCACGTATTCCTTCCCGTTCTCCAGCTGCCTGTCGGACACCACGCCCATGTAGAGGCCAGACGCTTCGCGCACGCCGAACTTGGGCGTGTCGCGGTCGACGAACAGCTCGAATCCGAGCGGCGCGCCCTCATACGCGCCCGTCACGAAGTGGCGGAAGCGCGGCTCCGCCGCCGCCTTGAAACGAACCTTTGCCCGCACGAAGAACGTGCGCGCCGTCCCGAACACGAACCGCTCGTCCATCGGCACCGTC
>CACXPT010000251.1 GCA_902769585.1 uncultured bacterium | reverse complement strand
CTCCGGCGTCGTCCGCAAGTCCGGCGCGGGCACGCTCGCGCTCGGCGGAACGGTGAAGCCGAAGTTCTGCGGCTCGGCGCAGAGCGCCACGCCGCTTGCAGGCACGAACGGGCTACTCGTGACGGAAGGGTGGATCAAGCCGCTTACGACAAACGGCGTGGACGGCCTCGCGGTGGAGTTCGCGGGCGGCGGCATCAAGCTCGATCGCGCGCCGACGGACGCGGGCGTGGCCACATACGGCTTCTGGAACACGAAGTGGTCAGCGCCGTTCGCGCGGGCGGAGGGCGTGACGGCCAAAGTGCCGGTCATGGTGGATACGGGAGACCTGACGGGCATGCCCGAGGAAATCTCGCGGTACGCCATCTGCACGGTCGCTGCCGACAAGGCCGCTGGCGTGAAGGGGATGCTGGAGGTGCAGAAGCCGCCGTTCAAGGGCTACGTGACGGACGTCGAGGAACGCGCGAACGCGGACGGCACGGTGACGCTTCTCGCCGTAATCAAGTACGGCGGCCTGACGGTGATCATCCGGTAGGGCGGTCACCCCGGGACACGATTGGGCAGGTCTCTCGTCTCTTGTCTCATGTCACCATCATCCACCCATCCGAAATTTGCGGTTGAAGGTCGCGGCGCGTCATGGTAAAATTCGGGTGACATTTCAAGGAGGAACTGCACCATGACGAGAAAGAGCATGTCGTTCATGCGGCTGGCGGTCGCGTGCGCGGTGGCGGTTGCGGCAAGCGCGACGCTGGCGGAGGACATCTACCGCAACGACTTTTCGACGCGCACGAGCGCGGCGACATTGCCGGGCGACCGCTGGATGTCGTACGACTACGACCCGACGCGCACCCTCTACCGGAACTACGGGAACGGCAATCCTTTGCCGCTCAACTTCTGGAACTATCCGGACCAGATCCAGGACGGATGGATGAAGGCGTACATGGACAGCGCGACGATGGCAGATCCGCCCGGCTTCGCCGTCGCCACCGATCCCGTGCATGGCTCCTCCGGCAACTACTTCGCGCTCTTCCGCAGCAGCACGGCGCGCTCGGGCTGCGCGATCCATCCGTTCCACAACGAGTTCACGAACGGCACGATCCGCTTCGAGATCGACATCCGCCGTCCGTCCGTGTGGGGCAACACGGAGGAAGCGACCCACGCCGTGCGCGCCCTGCTCGTGTACCGCAAGTACATGGATCCCGTCTGGAACACGAAACTCGCCAGCACCAAATTCCCGTGCCTGTTCGGCGCGTACTGGGATGGGAAAGACAAGAACAGGTTGGAGTTCCAATACTACTCCCGCGAGGAGGGGCAAATCAAGACGCTCTATCCCGGCAAGAACGGCGACAACTACGTCTGCAACGACCACTGGTACCGCTGGCGCGTGTACGTGAACCTGGACGAGCAGCGGTGCACCTGCTACATCTGGGACGCTGGCGAGAACCAGCTGGACGGGCGGAACACGCTGGATGACCACGATGGCACAACGCGTGTTGTGGAAAAGAACACTTACTTCTTCCACGACGAAATGACGGAGGAAACGGGCGGCATCGTCGGCATCGGCCTCAACGGCTACCGCTTCCTCGCGGGCACGGGCGCCAGCCTGGCCGTCACCAACGCGCCGTGCTACGACAACATCTACCTCGCCTGGAAGGCGCCGGGCTCGGGCGAGTACGTGCCGTTCTACGAGAACGACTTCAACACGCGCCGCTTCCGCCGGATCCAGCCGACGCCCGCCACGACGGCCGCCTATCCCAGGGACGTCGCCGTCTCGCCGGTCGACATCTTCAGCTCCTACGCGGCCATGGCGAGCAACGTGACGGAACTCGCGGCCCCGACATACCTGGTGAGCAACTCTGCGTTGGGCGATCCGGGCATGGACAACTGGGTCCGCCTCGTTGCCGGGAACAGGGTTTCGGTGGTCGATTCGAAGACCGCCGGCGGAAACATGATGTGTGCCTTCACGCCTGTCTCGAGCGCTGGCAACGGCGTGGTGGCGCAAACGCTCGGCGAGACGATCACGTCGGGCAAGGTGCGCATTTCCAGCGACGTGCGCCTGCCGGGCGAATGGCGCCTCACGTCAACGACGGACGCGCGCGTGTGCCTCGCGCTCGGCAGCGACACGTACTGGTCGGGCGATCCGAGCACGTACACGTCCCGCCACATCGGCTACGGCGCCATCGTGGGCGAGTCGGCAAACGAGTTCCGGCCCGCCTACCTGCCGGCGAGCGGGGGGCTTGTCACGACGAAGAGCGCGGACGTGACGTGTACGCCCACGAACTGGTACCGGATGGTGGTGACGGCGGATCTGGACGCCCGGAAGTACGACTACGAACTCTACGCGCTCGGGCCGAACGCCGGCAGGTACGACCGCGTGGACGTGCCGGCCGAACCCGTCTACGCGACGAACAGCATCCCGTTCCGCAACAGCAAAGGCAACCTCCCCAACATCGGCGCCTTCTCGTTGTTCGCCTACCGGGCGGGCACCAACTGGAACTCCTACGTCCTGTGGGACAACATCCAGGTTTGGAAGAACTGGGACTCCACATCCGGCACGGGCACGCTCATCTACGTCAACGACTTCAACGACCGCAAGCGGTACGTCGAACGGGAGAAGACGGAACTCGTGCACGGGGCCTACACGGGCGTGGGCGTGGATGCGTGGGAGCACGTGAACAGGGGCGAGGGCACGGCATGGATCATGGGCGATTCGAACCGGTTCCTCGCCATCAAGGCGCCCGCCGACTACTCTCTCTACTTGACGCAGCCGCTACCCGACGAGGTGCCGAACGGGCGGCGCGTGACGTTCCGCGCGGACGTGCGTCCGCCCTGCTGGTGGCTGAATGTCGGCGGACAGCTCCTCAACATCTACCTGGGCGGCGACAAGATGTGCCAGTATTCCGACGCGCGGGACGCCCGTCCATTAGACGATTCCGTCATGGCGTTCGGACTCTCTCACGAAGCATCCTCACTTGGCCGCTACACGAACACCGTCGTTCGCGCGCAGGACGGTAGCGGCGCCTACTCCGTGGCCGGCGTGCCGCCACTCAAGACCGATCACTGGTACCGGCTGGAGGGCACCACGATTTCCGGTTCCGCAACGTGGAAGTTCCGCGTGTACGACATGGGTACGGCGCATCCGGAGATCGATACGCCGCTGCCGGGCGAGCCGCTCGCGACGGTCGACGGCCTGGCGCGGCGGAGCAGCGGCGCGACGAGCGGCATCTCGTCAATCCTCATCGCCGCCGGCGGCGTCGCGGGCCTCGAGCCGTGGAACCTCTACGACCGCGGCCGGGTGCTGGTGGACAACATCGTCGTCACGGCCATCCCCTCTGGTGCCTGCATTATCGTGCGGTAGGGACGGCGTTCCATCGCCGTCCGCCGCCAAGATGGCGGCTCCCCATGCGGTAGGGACGCGCTCCTGCGCGGCCGCCGATGGAACGGCGGCCCTACCATGGGAGGGCCGCGCTCCTGCGCGGCCGCCGATGGAACGGCGGCCCTACCATGGGGGGGGGCGGCGGTAGGGACGGCGTTCCACCGCCGTCCGCCGCCAAGGTTGACCAGGTCTCTCGTCTCTTGTCTCATGTCACCTTCATCCATCGCATCCGAAATTAGCGCTCGGTTTGCGCTCAGTTTGTAAATGAAAAGCTTCATTTCCCCCTTGCATCCGAGGTGAGGTTTTGGCATAATTAACACGCTGAACCTTTCAGACGTGCAGAGGCGTTTCTGCGGGTTTCGTCAAGCCGCGTGGCTTGGCTCGCGAATGGTGCGGAAGAGGGGTTTTGCAGCTACCTCTCCAGAAATGAACGGGGAATGTGAAAATGTGGAAGTGTGGAAATGTTGCCAATGTTGCCAGTGTTGCCAATACCAATGCCCAATACCAATTTGAAATTGGCAACATTTTCACATTGGTAACATTCAACAACTTCAACAGACGGCGCACCGCCTCGCTGCGGTGCTTGCAATTGCAACTGCAATCGCGACAGGTGCCGCATGTGCGGCGGACCCGTATTATTGGACGGGCGCGACCAGCACCGACTACAATACGGCGGAGAACTGGAGTTCCAACCATGTCGCCGTTGCGACACGTGCTCCATATTGGCGTTGGCCTTCGACTCCAATGTATTTCGAAACCGCCGACATCGTATCGTATCGCATCGAGTTCGGCCAAAACAGCTATGCGCGCGGCACATGGACCATCAATGCTGGAACAGAGACTCAGCCGCTTGAGTTCTACTGTGCCAAAGGCAGCACCCTCGTTTCTCCGGATTGCTCGACCTACAACTATGCATCAGCACTTACCGTTGCTTCTACCTGCGATTCCTGGGTCTGGATTAACGGCGGACAATGGGACGAGTTTACCCGTGATGTCATCATCGGCAGTTCCGGCTATGCCGGGCATCTCATAATAGGCAATGACAGAGGTGTCGACACCCTGTTCAAAGCGACCACCGGCACATATAAGTTTACCTTCAATCAAGGTTCGATTGCCGTCTCCAACGCTACCGTGAACATCGGCGGTCAGTTGATCGTCGGCAACACCGCCGGCAAGTTGACAAGTTTCGACTTCTACAACTCAACGATGGTCATTAGCAACTACTTCACCGTCGGGAACTCTGCGATATTCGATCTTTGCGGAGGTTCGATCACGAATGCCGCAAACTACCTGACCGTTGACAACTCCGCCGAGATGACCATACGGGACGGTGGTAGATACGCATGCCAATCGCAGCTCATCGTGGGCAATTACGGCACAGGCACGCTCAACATCATCGACGGCGGCGAGGCGGCTTCTGGCTCGATGCTGACGCTTGGTTACAGGAGCGGCAGTTCGGGAACCGTCAACATCGCAAACGGC
>CACXPT010000250.1 GCA_902769585.1 uncultured bacterium | reverse complement strand
CAAGCGCTTCCTCGACTACTACGGCTACGAGATGCCGCGCTACATGACGAACGACGTGAAGCAGTTCCGCTGGCGCGAGGCGCTCGTGGTGCTGAGCGAGACGTCGAAGGCCATCAAGGATATCCGCAAGGACTGCGAGATCACATGCTGCGTGCACGCCACCCAGAACGGCTACTACGTGAGCGAGTACCGCGGCTACGACAACTGGGACCTCGTGGGGTCGTGTCCGTACTTCGACGTGTTCTCCACGACGATCGTAAACTGGGCGCTTCCCGAGGACTTCTACCGCGACATCACGAAGCGCACGGTGGCCATCGCGAAGAAGTACGGCAAGCTCTCCGAACGTTGGCTCATGGGCTACTACAAGCAGCCGAAGGACTTCGCGCAGATCGACCGCTGGGTGGACATCGCCGTGGAGGAGGGCGTGGACCGCATCGCCGCCTGGACCTACCGTGGCGGCTACGGCACGGTCGTGGGCGCGCCCGACGCGCTGAAGCTGTGGGACAGGATAGGGGAGAACTATAGGCGGGTGCTTGGTGCTTAGTGCTTAGTGCCTAGTGCTTAGTGCTTGAAGGGCGGTCGGCGAGACGATGGGCGAGTATTTGGATGCGATAACGGAGCTTCTGGCTCGGATTGAGCGCGAGGAGGCGGGGGCGATGGCGCGGGCTGCGGACATGGTGGCCGACGTCATCTGCCGCGACGGGCTTGTGCACGTGTTCGGCTGCGGGCACTCCCACCTTGCGGCGCTCGACACCTTCTATCGCGCGGGAGGGCTGGCGTGCGTCTCTCCCGTGCTGGACGAGGATCTCATGCTCCACAATGGCGCGGCCAAGTCGAGCCGCATGGAGAAGATGTCCGGGATCGCCGCCGAGGCGTATCGCCGCCAGGGCGTGAAGCCGGGCGACCTTTTCGTCGTCATCTCCGCGAGCGGCAAGAACGCCGCGCCCGTGGAGATGCTGCGCGCGGCGAAGGCGGCTGGCGTGACGACTGTCGCCATTTCGTCTTCGGCCTACCGCGCACACGGCGCGACGCTGCTGGACGAGGCCGACGTCGCCATCGACTGCAAGGTGCCGTACGGCGACGCCGTGATCGATGTCGGCGACGCGAAGATGGGCGGGCTCTCCACCTACGCCTCGCTCTTCATCCTCAACTCGGTCCTCATCGATGGCGCCAGAAAAGCCGAGGCGCGCGGCGTGAAGCCGCCGATCTACGCGAGCGGCAACGTCGATGGCGGTACAGCTAAGAACGTCGCCTTGGAGGAACGCTACTTTGGGAGGGTCAAGCAGTTGTGAAATAGCCGTGGGGAAAATAGCCGTGTAGAAGTGTAGAAATGTAGAGATCGGAGAATAGAGATCGGAGAATAGGTGAAAGAGACAGACATCAAAATGCTGGTGGCGCGGATTCGGCAGGTCGCCTATGATCTACATGCTTACCTTGGTACGGGGCTGCTGGAGAAGGTCTATGAAAACGGTTTGGTACATCGTCTTCAAAAGGAAGGATTTCATGTTGAGACTCAAAAGCCGTTGAGAGTCTATGATAACGATGGATTCTGTCTCGGTGAATATTTTGCGGATCTGATAGTCGAGGGTCAAATTATAGTAGAGTTGAAGGCAGTTCGGAATATCGCCAATGAACATTATGCGCAGATTCTGAATTACCTCAAGATCACGGGTGCACCTGCCGGTCTTTTGATCAATTTCGGTTCATACAAGTTCGAGGTCCGAACCGTAATTCCTCGTTCTGCCACATCGTCTACACCCTCTACACTTCTACACGGCTAAAACAATGGCGCGGATCGCAGTGATTGGGCTTGTGGGTAGGTCGATGTTCTTCGACGTGCCGCGCTTCCATTCGGGCGGCGAGACGATACACGCCGAGCGCTTCCACGAGGAATGGGGCGGGAAGGGCTTCAACCAGGCGGTTGCCGCGGCGCGGCAGGGTGCGCGCGTAGCGTTCCTCGGCAAAGTCGGAAGCGAGTCCGATTCGCTTGCCGTGAGCGCCTTCTGCGAGAATGAGGGCATAAGGCCCATCATCTGTCATTCTGGGCCCTCGGACTTGCCGACCGCCTGCGCGGCGATCCTGACGGACGGCACAGGGGAGACGCGCGTCACCGTGGCGCGCGGCGCAGAGCTCGACGGGGCGGACGTCGATTCGGGCTTCAGGGACGAGATAGCCGCTGCGGATTTTCTGCTGCTGAACAACGAGGTTCCCGAGGAGGTGAACCTTCGCGCGTCGGAGATTGCGGAGGAGAACGGGGTGAGGGTGATATTCAACCCTGCGCCGTCGCGTCCGCTTCCCGATGCCCTGAAGCGCCGCGTATTCCTCTTCACGCCAAACGAGTTCGAGACTGCGTGGCTGGAGGACGTGCGGTGCGAGGTGGTGGAGACGCTTGGCGCGAAGGGATGCCGCATCCGTTCGACCGGCGAGGTGGTTCCGGCGGTTCCGTGCGGGGAGGTGGTGGATTCCACAGGCGCGGGCGACACGTTCAACGCCGTCCTCGCTGTGCGGCTTGCTGAGGGCGAATCCTTGCGCGACGCGTGCCGCGCCGCCAACGAGGCGGCGGCGAAGAGCGTGACGGTGCGCTACGTCCTGCCGTCTCTCCCGCGCAGAGCGGCTCTCGGTTGCCGCTGACAAAATCGCGCTTCCCGCGATTTCTTCGTAATCGGTCACTAATCGGCAGAGGCGCACCTGCAGGGCATATTTTTGCCGTGTAGAAATGTAGATATGTAGAAGAAGATTTGAAGATGGGGTTCCACCCCATACCCCGAACACCAGTCAATCGCCTGTGATTGGCCCGATTCCGGGGCCTGGGGCAGAGCCCCAGCTCCCAATCATCTTCTCCATTTTCTACACTTCTACACGGCCAAATCAACCTGCGTTTCACTGACGCATTACATTTCTTCCCCGTGGGGCCGCAAAATATGGTATAATCCAAACTTCCATGGAAAAAATTGACTTGGCGATGCAGAAGGCCGCCGTCCTGACGGAAGCATTGCCCTACATTCAGGACTTTTGCGGCTCCACCGTGCTGGTGAAGGTGGGCGGGTCCGTGATGGAGAATGAGGCGAACCTCGCCTCGCTCCTTGCGGACATCGCGTTCATGGATGCCGTGGGCATGCGCGTGGCGCTGGTGCACGGCGGCGGCAAGGCGATCTCGAAGGCGCTCAAGGAGAGCGGCCTCGTGCCGCAGTTCGTGGAGGGGCTGCGCGTGACCGACGAGCCGACGATGGAGATCGTGCGCCGGACGCTGAACAACGTGGTGAACGCCGACCTGGTGCGGCGGCTGCAGTCGTACAAGACGAACGCGCGGCCCCTGCACGGCAACTGGATGTTCACCGCCGAGAAGATCGCGAAGCCCGACCGGGGCTACGTGGGCGAGCCGGTGGCGGTGGACACGCGCGCCGTGAACGAGATGCTGGACGCGGGGATCGTCCCCGTCATCACGCCGCTCGGCACGGGCCGCGACGGCCACCTCTACAACGTCAATGCCGACAGCGCGGCGGCGGCTCTCGCCAAGGCGCTGAAGGTGCGCAAGTTCGTCGTGGTGTCGGACGTGCCCGGGCTGCTCCGGGATCCGTCGGACCCCTCGACGCTCATGACGACGCTCCGCCTCTCCGACGTGGCCGCGCTGAAGGAGGAGGGCGTAATTTCGGGGGGCATGCTCCCGAAGATCGAAGGGTGCGAGGATGCGATCCGTGCGGGCGTGAAGCAGGTTCAGCTCGTGGACGGGCGCATGCCGCACTCGCTTTTGCTGGAAATATTCACCCCAGAAGGGGTGGGAACGGAGATCACCGATGAACAAGACTGAGATCATTGACGCCTACAAGCAGTACCTGATGCCGACCTACGCGCCCGAAGTGGTGCTGGAGAAGGGCAAGGGGTCGAAGGTGTTTGGCGTGGACGGGGTGAAGGCGATCCAGGAGCAGGCGGAGAAGCTCGTGCACTGCTCGAACCTGTTCGCCCACGAGGGGCAGGTGAAGCTGGCGCAGAAGCTGGTGGAGATCTCCGGCCTCGGCGGCAAGGCGTTCTTCTGCAATTCGGGCGCCGAGGCGAACGAGGCGGCGATAAAGCTCGCGCGCCGCTGGGGCAGCCAGAACGGCGGCCGCTACGAGATCGTGACGATGCGCAACAGCTTCCACGGCCGCACACTCGCCACCATCACGGCCACGGGCCAGGACTGGTGCCAGCAGGGCTACGAGCCGCTGCCGGTCGGGTTCGCGTACGCCAACTTCAACGACATAGAGTCCGTCAAGGCGGCCGTCACGGACAAGACCGTGGCGATCATGCTCGAGGCGGTGCAGGGCGAGGGCGGCGTCAATCCCGCCACCGAGGAGTTCATGGCCGGCGTGCGCGCGCTCTGCGACGAGAAGAACCTGATCATGATCTGCGACGAGGTACAGTGCGGCATGGGCCGCACCGGCAAGTGGTGGGGCTGGCAGAACTATTCCGTCAAGCCCGACCTCTTCACCTCCGCGAAGTCGCTGGCGGACGGCGTGCCGATGGGCGCGCTGATCGCCAACGCGAAGTTCGCGGACGTGTTCGTGCTCGGCAGCCACGCCTCCACGTTCGGCGGCAACCCGCTCGCCTGCGCTGCGGCGCTCGCGACGATCGGCGTGATCGAGAAGGAGAAGCTCCTCGACGCGGCGGCGAAGAAGGGCGAGATGCTCAAGGCCGCCCTGCAGGCGTTCGCGGAGAAGTACGACCAGATCCTCGACGTGCGCGGCCTCGGCCTCATGCTCGGCATGGTCACCGAGGGGGCGGCGAAGGACGTCGTGCAGGCGTTCGCTGACGGCGGCGTGCTCACCTGCACTGCCGGCGCGCACGTGGTGCGCTTCCTGCCGCCGCTCTCCATCCGCGAGGACCACCTGGAGGAGGCCGTCGAGATGATGGGCGACTCCCTGGACGAGCTCTTCGGCTGACGCCAGCGATGACGAGGCGCGTCCTATTCTGGGGGCGGTTCGACCCCGGCTATTCACGCAACCGCGTGTATGCGGCGCTTTTCCGCGAGCTTGGCTGGGAGGTGGACTACTTCTTCGTGAAGTGGTTCCCCCGCTTCGGCGACGTCGAGGCGGCGGTTCGCGGACTCGGACGCCGTCCGAAGCCCGATCTCGTGTGGGTGCCGGTCGCCAGGCAGCGCGACATACTCGCCGCCTGCCGCTGGGCGCACAAGCGCGGCGTCAAGGTGCTGTTCGACCCGATGATCTCCGCATGGGACAAGAAGGTGCTCGAGCAGCGCAAGTGGAAGGCCGAGGAGTCGCGCGCGCGCAAGCTCCTCGCCCGCGAGACGAAGATGATGAACGCGCCGGACATGGTGACGTGGGACACCTCGTGCCACGTCGACTTCTGCGCGCAGACCCTCAACGTCCCCCGCGAGAAGATGCGCGTCCTCCTCACCGGCACCGACGAGGCCGTCTTCAAGCCGAATGATGAAAACCCTTCACCTTCACCTTCACCTTTCTCCCTTCACCCTTCACCTTTCACCGTTCTCTACCACGGCGCATACCTGCCGCTCCACGGCACGGAGTACATCGTCGAGGCCGCCCGCATGACGCAGGACGAGAACATACAGTGGGACTTCCTCGGCTGGGGCGCGTACAAGGCGGAGACGGAGGCGAAGGCCGCCGGCATACGCAACGTCCGGTTCCTGGAGAAGGTTCCGTACGTTGACGTGCCGAAGGTCATATGCGCGCACGACGTCGTGCTTGGAGTGTTCGGCACGACGGCGAAGGCGTCGCGCGTGATCGGCAACAAGGTCTACGAGTGCATGGCCTGCGCGCGGCCCACCATCAACGAGTTCTGCACCGGCTATCCGCCGGAGGCGAAGGACTGCCCCGCCATCAAGTTCGTGCCGCCGGGCGACGCGAAGGCGATAGCGGACGCGGTGCGCGCCTACCGCGACGACTGGGCCCGGCGCGATTTCTACTTCGCCGCGGCGCGCGACTTCTTCGAGAAGCACCTCTCGATGGCGGTCATCAAGGGGCAGCTCGCATCCATCCTCGCCGACATGGGCTTCGGCGCTTGACCGCACACGGAAAGGAAGCAATCATGAGACATGGACTTACGCTGACGCTAGCCGTTTGCGCGGGCGTGCTGGCCGTGCGGGCCGAAACGATCAACGTGCTGTCGCTTGGCGCGAAGAACGACGGCTCGGCGGACGTGAGCGCGATCGTGAACGCGAACACGGCGAAGGGCGCGCTGTTCTTCCCGGCGGGCATCTACAAGGTGGCG
>CACXPT010000249.1 GCA_902769585.1 uncultured bacterium | reverse complement strand
CATGGATTCCGTCATGGAGAACGGCGTCGCATCATATCCGCACATCGCCGCGCCCATAGCGGCGGTACATACGCTTTTCAACGTGATTACGACCGTATTATTCCTTCCGTTCTCGAAGCAGTTCGCCCGTCTCGTCGAATATGTCATCAAGGCTGACGCGGCGGAGAAGCCTCATCTGAGCGCACTCAAAATGACGCCTTGGCTCTCGCCGATCATCGCGTGCGACCAAGTGCTTCTCGAAGTCCAGTTCATGCGCGACAGCGACCTTGAACTCCTTGCAGGAGTCAAGGATGTCCTATCTGGCGAAGCCACGGAACGCACAGAGGAACACATCCTGCATCGTGAAGACGTCCTTGACAACGTTCAGCGCGAAGTGACGGAGTTTCTTGGAAAGATTATAATCAAGCGTGCGCCGACAGATGTTGCGTTGCGAGTAAAGCGGCTGATGAGGCTTTCCGACGAACTTGAAACCATCTCCGACGAGGCTGCGGACATCGTAAAGGCCGTCCGTCGGCTCCGCAAGGGCGGACAGAACTTCTCGCATGTGTCCCAGAAGGCGCTTCTTTCGGTTCATAGTCGTGTCGTGCCGTTCGCGCACGGCATCGCTGAGTACATCAAATCGCCGCGTCCGGCATTTGACCTTCTGGCAGTCCAGTCCGAATCCGAGAAACTCGCCGCAGACATACGTGCGACCCGACAGATACAGCTCAACCGCGTAGGGCCGGACGACCCTACCTCGCCCCTGCGCGTTCTGGCTGAACTGGATATCCTCAACGCATACGACCGTATCCGGTCATGCTATCTCAACATTGCGGAGACGCTTACCGCATCACCATTGGGACTGGCGATGATGTTTCTTTTCGTGTTCGTTGCGCTGGTTGGTTATTTTACCGTCATCAGCTCGTCCCACCTCGTCGTGGGGCGGGAGGAGAGCTTCTGCCGCTTCATGTGCCACGACCTCTCGCCAATGCCCTCGGCGGCGGAGAAAACCTTTCCCTTTCCGTAGCGGGCGTTGAGCGCGTCTACCGTCTTGTAGAGCTGCGACCGTTCCGTAGTCGGGGTCGAGTCGAAGAGGTCGGTCTGGCGTGGCGCACCCGGCTTCTCAAGCCCGAAGAACACGATGCCGGTCTTGCGGTAGCGCAGCCCCGGCGTGTACAAAGCCGCCACCTCCGGACGGAAGGCGCGTAGCATCTCGTTCGTCGCATCCGTGGGAATGGGGAACGCCACCGTCCTGCCCACGAAATCGCCCCCACCGCCCGCCGCAAAGATCTGGGCGTAGATGTTGCACCCGGAGGCGAGAAGCCCGTGTCGGCGCAATTTTGCCGCCGCCTGCGCGGCGAACGAGGCCATCGACTCCTCCAACGCCTCCAATGTGGTCGCGGGGGTTCCGAACGAGCGGGAACAGGACACGGTGTCGGGGGCTGCGTCGTAGTCCTTGTCCTCGCAGCAGGGAACGCCCCGCAGCTCCATCGCAGTGCGGAGGAGCGTCACGCCGCCCACGGCTCGGATCGTTGCGTCCGGCGCGTCGCGGAGGTGCTGGGCGGTCAGGATGCGCTCGGCGCGGAGCTTGGTAGGCAGTCGGCGACCTACGCCCCAGACCTCGTCCACGGGCAGGGACGCGAGAATCTCCGTCGGGTCGTCGGGCATGAGGAAAACGCCGTCGGGTCGCTTCTTGCCTATGTGGTTTGCGATCTTGGCGAGCGTCTTCGTGAGCGCAAAGCCCACGCCGCAGGGGATGCCCACCCAGCGGAGGATCTTGGCGCGGAGTCGGCGACCGTACGCGGCGTAGTCTTCGGCGGCTGTCGTGGGCGGGACGATGAACGCCTCGTCGATGGAATACTGCTCGACGTCAACGGCCTCATCGCGCAGGATCGAGACGATCCGCCGCGACATGTCGCCGTACAGCTCGTAGTTCGAGGAGCAGAAGGACAGCTCGCCGGTCGCTTCTCGGTTCTTCAGCTGGAAATAAGGCGTCCCCATCCGGCCGTCCCACGAGGCGGCGGTTGAACACGCGCTCGCAGGACACGAAGAAGTTGTTGCCGTCGACGAGTCCAATCATTTCTTCCCCACGAACCGATGAATGCAGGCCGTGACCTTCCCGAAGTAGTCGAGCTCCTGCCCTGCGCGGAGGCTGATGACGGGGTACGCCGGATTCGCCGGCTCGAGGCGGATGCCGTTCTTGTCGCGGCGGTAGGTCTTCACGGTGAAGTCGCCGTCCACGCTCGCGATGATCACGTCGCCGTCGGCGGGGCGGAGAGAGCGGTCGACCACGAGCAGATCGCCGTCGGAAATGCCCGCGCCGGACATCGAGTCGCCCTGGACGCGCACGAAGTACGTGGCGGCGGGCCGCTTGACCAGCAGCTCGTTGAGGTCGAGTGGTGGCTCGAGGTACTGCTCGGCCGGCGAGGGGAACCCCGCCACGACCGATCCTGAGACTTTAGCCTTTGTGCTCATATGAAAAGTCTTCCTCTTCAGAATAAAACAAAGAATTATTTGACATCATACTCATTTCGCATCAGGTACTCAACTGTCGGCACAGCTTTCAGCCAACTCCAGTCGTTGGCATCTCCAAACCGCCACTTGTTGATAAGCCGAGCATACAGTTTCCCGGTTCGGCAATTCAGCAGCAAGACCATGCCCGTATAGTTCGTAGTGAGGCAAGTGAACGTCAAATATTCCTTAGACATCGTAATCGGCCACAATTCGGGTAGAACCTCCACATACGCTGGCGAGTCGTTGGAAAATCCGCCATCCTTTTCGGAGAGAACGTTCTCAAAACAATTTGTCGCAACCTTGTATCCGTACTCTTTAGCCATCTCTAGGAATGCATCCTTCGTCGTACGACACGTCAATCGTGTTTCCCAAGGGCCGCATCCCTCGGGAGTTGTGACTCCAACATACGCAATATCGACTGCGCCTTTTGGCACCGCCCGCCATCCGCGGAACCAATGTACAGCCCCATCATATTTCTTTGCCATCATCTCCTCACGAGTTGCATAGAAGTCCCATTCTCCATCAGGGTCCAACCGAGCGAAGAACAACGTTGCGTTATTGAAAACCCAGACCAGGGCCGACAGTGGCAATACAAGGAAAACGACGATCAACACAAGTCTGACTATTGCCCTTTTCATCATGTCACCTTTGCGTTAATGTCAGTAGATAGTGCGTTGAGCGGCCGCGCCCTTCCTGGCGAAGAATTCCTTTAGCGACAAGGGTGTTGATTTCTCGTGAGGCGGTATCCTGAGAGACTTTGCACATCTTGGCCCACTTTGAGGAGGTGAGGTTGCCCTTGAATCCGTCGAAAATCATGTTTAGAACCTTGCGCTGGTTGGCTGTCAACGAATCATCCGCATGGATGCGCCAGAACTCCGCCTTTGCCAGAATCCCGCTCAGCTGCACCTCCGCCGACTTGACGGCGCGTAGATGACAGTCCAGAAACCACTTCACCCACCGTGTCGCGTCCATCGAACCGCGTTGAGCGCGTTCCAGTTCGTCGTAGTAATCCGACTTCTCCTTCTGGATCTGCGAAGAAAGCGAATAGAAGCGCAGATGTGACTTCTCGCCCTTGGCGAGCAGATGTTCTGTGAGCGTCCGCGCAAGCCTCCCATTGCCGTCGTCGAACGGATGCAATGTCAGGAACCAGAGGTGGGCGAGGGCGGTCTTGACCAGCCAGGGCATGCCGGAAACGTCACTGTTCACCCAGACAATAAACCGTGCCATTTCGTCCGCAAGCGTTGCGGCGGAGGGTGCCGCGAAATGCACCCGTTCCATGATTCCTCGTCGCGAAACGACGCGCATCGGGCCGTCGGCATCGTCCCTTAGGCGGGCTACGGCGATCTTCGTAAGTCCCGAATAACCTGTCGGGAATAGAGCCGCATGCCACGAAAAAAGGCGCTGCAAAGTCATTGGCTTCACCCAGTTCCGGGTCGCATCGAGGAGCATGTCCGCCCTTGCCTCGGATGCGTGCGATGTCACTGAAGGCGCCGAAGAGAGGACGATTTCCATCCTTTTCGCGACGCTTGAGCGAACGTCATTGCGGTTGAGACGTTCACCCTCTATGGCCGCCGACTCGAGAATTTCTGTTGAAAGCATTTCATGTACGGCTTCCATTTGCACGGCAAAGCCGATTGAGGAAAGCCGTCCGAAGAACTTGCCTAGTTCTAGTGCTGCAGAGCAAAGCACCTCCGAGATTTCGGTGGCATTCCAACGCCAATTCGGCCAATCGCTATGTTCGTAGATATACTTTGCCATCTGTTTTCTCCGCAGATTTTGCGGACATTATGCCATATAATCTCCGCACGTGTCAATACGAAGTCACCGAGATCGCGAATCGTTGTTTTGCCTGATGGCGCGACGATAGGTCATCCACACTAGGAAGATGGAAAAGATGATCAATATGCCGCCATTAGTCTCACCATCAGATAGGCGTTGACCATGTAACCTCCAAGAATCACGCCTCCGGCCACAAAATAAAGCTGCCGCCAATTCAAAAGCGCCCCAACTATTAGTGAAGCAACAAGGATGAGCATTGCACACGCTGCTAGCTGTCCGTCGGGGAACAGCTCCCATAGACCGCAATCCCAGCAGAACCGACCGCGGAGGACGGAACGTCCCGCTATCGCGCCCCAAAACGTCTTATGCATGCCAACGCCCGAAAACCATCTCCAAAGGCGAACTGCCATAAAACAGGCAAGAAGCAGGCCGATCAAACCTGCAACAATCCGTTCTCCATCACATTTGATGTTGTACTTATCCAGCATGGCGGCTATTATAAAATATCTCTTATTCGACGACAAGGGGGAGGTTGGAAATCAAAATGCCTTGCGGAGAAGGCATGTCCGCTGCCTGATTTAAGGTAACGTTCAAAGGCTTGGGCCTTTGCGAGAGTTTCAAATGCAATGTAAGTCTCTACCTTCCATGGTAGAAATTTGGATGTATGGGGAACTTGGCCGGAATTGTGCTTGGTGAGGCGAGCGCGGAGATCAGAAGTGCTGCCGATGTAGCGTTGATCGGGATGGGAGAGACTACGGAGGATGTAGGTGTAGTGCATGCTTTATTCCTTTCTTTGGCCCTCCTCCGCTCGTTCCGAGCTACGGAGGGCACCATCCTTCGCTCGGCTGACGCCGCTACTCCTGTCAAGCCTGCGGCTTGCCATCCGTAGCTCGGCGCCAGCCGAGCGAAGGATGGTGGAGGTGAGGGGAGTCGAACCCCTGTCCGAAACGGCTTTGGCCAAACTTCTACGCGCGTATTGCACCTTTGATCTCGTCGCCGGTATGCCGATGCCCGGGCTTATCCGGCGACATGCGTCCGATTGTACAGCGTGCGGCGTCCAGACGTCAAACCCCGCACGGGGACCTGCTGGATGAGGCCTCGCCGCCTAGCAGGCGTCCGCGGTTTGGCCGGTGGCCGGTTAATTAGGCCGCCAGAGCGTAATCGTTGTTCGCAATTACTTTTTTTCCCTGTTTTTTAACGAGGCCAACAGGGGTCCTCGGCGCGCAATCTGGTCTCCACTCGTCCCGTCGAAACCAAATCACCCCCAGTCTCCTGAGGAAACGGCTGATATTATCGCGCATTTGGCCGTGGAAGTCAAGGGCGGTTTGTGGTAAAATAGCAACCTATGCTTAGGCGAATTGTCATGATTGCGGCGCTGTCCGCATGCGCTTGCCTCGCGGCGAAGGATTCGTCCGCCCTCTCGTCCGCGCTGCCGGCGGACCGTCTTGCGCTGGCGAACCAGCTGTCCAGGCGAGGCCTATACGCGGACGCGCTGAACGAGTACGAGGCGCTGCGCGGCAGCAAGGACGTCCCGCACGACGAGGTGCTGTTCCGTCTCGGCGAGACGTATCGCCTGCTCGACAGGAGGCCAGAAGCCCTGAAGTGCTACGAGGAGCTCCTCAAGGACGTCCCCGAATCGCGCTTCACGGACTACGCCCGCCTGAACAGGGCCGCTCTGCTCGAAGGTCCGGCGCGCGACAAGGAGCTGCGCGAGCTCGACCGCTCCTCGGCAGACGATTCCATCCGCGCGACGGCTCTCTACTACCTCGGCGAGGCCGC
>CACXPT010000248.1 GCA_902769585.1 uncultured bacterium | reverse complement strand
CTCCACCTACGAGCGCGTCGTCGGCGAGTGGGATTTCGACGGCGTCAAGCTGGACTTCATCGACAACTTCGTGCTGCCGAAGAACGACCCGGCCCTGAAGGACAACTATGCGGGACGCGACTACCGCTCGCTTCCCGACGCGGTGAACCGGCTCATGAAGGACGTCCTCGCGCGCCTGAAGAAGATCAAGCCCGACGTGCTGGTGGAGTTCCGGCAGCATTACATGGGGACGGCAATCCTCCAGTACGGTAACATGATGCGGTGCGCCGACTGCCCTGCAGACCCAACCGCCAACCGCAAGCGCGTCTGCGACCTCCGTCTCACGTCCGGCGGCATCGCGGTGCACTCGGACATGCTCGTCTGGAGCCGTGACGAGACGCCGGAGGGCGCGGCGCTTCCGATCCTGAACGTGCTGTTCTCGACGATCCAGTATTCGATGATCCTCAAGACGATCCCGCCAGCGCACAACGACGTGATTCGCCATTGGCTCGCGTTCTCCCAGAAGCACCTCTACGCGCTTCAGCGGGGGAAGTTCACGCCGCACCATCCGGAGAACGGCTACACGTGGATCGAAGGCGAGAGCGCGGCCGAGCGCGTCGTGGCCGTTTACGCGAACGACGTCTGCGCGCGCTCCGGAGCCGCGGACCGTCCCGTCTACCTCGTCAACGCGACGGGCGGTGCGGGCGTGCTGGCCGAGCTGGCCGCGCCGGGGCGGGTCGAGTTCTTCGACGTGTTCGGGAAACCGGCCGGCGAGACCAAGGCCCGAGTGGGCCTTGTGCGGCTTGCCGTTCCGTCGTCCGGCTACGCGAAGATCACATGGAGGATAAAGTAATGGGAATGTTCAAGACAATAGAAGAGGCTAACGCCTATTTTTCCTGCGACCGGTTCGCCACGGAAAACGGAATTACGCTTGACGAGCTTGACGACGAGCATGCCGTCACGTCCATGACACTGTCGCCACGCCACAGGAACGCATTTGGCGGCGTAATGGGTGGCGCGATATTCACGCTTGCCGATTTCGCCTTCGCCGCGCTCACGAACGACCGAGAAAGGGTGACTGTGGCCCAGCAGGTATCCATAAGTTTCCTGTCGGCGGCAAAGGGGGAGCGGCTTGTCGCCACGGCACGCTACAGGAAAGACGGCCGCAATTCCTGCGTCGTGAACGTCGACGTCACGGACGATAATGGGCGCGACATCGCGCAGTTCGTGGGAACGGGCTTCAAGCTGAAATCGAACGCGTGATGCAGGATGGTCTGCAAGTGCAGATACAAGACCCCGCAGGGGTTTGACGATATGTGGATGAACTCCGACGGCGACGTGCTGACGGGACTTTGGTTCGAAGGGTCGCGCGGCCAGTCTAAACATCGGCTAGACTGCGAGGAACGCGACCTGCCGGTCTTCCGCGAGACGCGGCGCTGGCTCGACATCTACTTCTCCGGTCGCCAGCCCGGCTTCACGCCACGCTATCGCATAGACGGCCTTACGCCTTTTCGCCGGGAAGTCGTGGACGCGATGCTCGCGATTCCGTTCGGAGAGACCGCCACGTACGGCGACATCGCCTACGCGCTGGCGAAGAAGCATGGCATCGCGAAGATGTCGGCGCAGGCGGTCGGCGGGGCGGTCGGGTGGAATCCGATCTGCATCATCGTCCCATGCCACCGTGTTGTCGGTGCGAACCGTAGCCTCGTCGGCTATGGCGGCGGCATCAAGAACAAGGCCGGCCTGCTTTCTCTGGAAGGACGATCTTCCAGCCAAGTGCCGCCACGAACACGCTCATGAATGGGCTTATGATGTTGAAGAAACAGTAAGGGAGGTACACCGCAGTCGCGATGCCCAGCGAAGCCGACTGCGCCATCGCGCACGTGTTCCACGGCACAAGCACGGAAGTGACCGTGCTGGAATCCTCGATGGTGCGCGACAGAAGACGTGATTCAAGGCCTTTTTCGCGATAGGCGTCGCGAAACATGTCGGACGTGATGAGGATGGAGATGTACTGATCGCCGGCGGCGACGTTCATGAGCGCGCCGGTGAACGCTGTGGCCCCGACGAGGCCGGCGAGCCCGCGACGTCTTGAGCATCCCGCCCGCGTACATGACGCCGCCGAACGACACGGCGCAGAGGATCAGCCACACGGTGGTGAGCATGCCTGACATGCCGCGCGTGGATACGAGACGGTCAAGGGCTTCGCTGCCGGTGGCGATGTGCGTCGACGAGAAGAACGTGGTCATGAGGGCCTTGTAGTATCCGGCGGCGGACGGCAGCTTCTCCCCGACCACGGACAGCAGGAGGTCGCTCTGAAGAATTACGGCCGAGACGCCGCCCAGCAGTGCGGAGAGAAACAGCACCGCCAGCGACGGCAGGCGCAAGGCGATGAGAACGCCAGTGGCGAGCGGCACGAGCAAGGTCCATGGCGTTATGTGGAAAGTGCTGGAAAGCCCATCCGCGAAACCCTGCGTGTCGACCGCTGTGGCGTCCACGAGGAAGAAGCCTGCCACAAGGAAGATGATCAAAGTCAGCGTCATCGACGGAAACGTGGTGAAGAGCATGTACCTGATGTGGACGAACAGGTCCGTGCCAGTGGAGGAACTCGCAAGGATCGTGGTGTCGCTCAGCGGGGAGAGCTTGTCTCCGAAATACGCGCCGGAGATGATCGCGCCCGCGCTCCACGGCGCAGGCACTCCGAGCGCGGTGCCGATGCCCAGAAGCGCCACGCCGATCGTGGCCACGGTCGTCCATGACGTGCCCGTCATCAGGGACACGATGGCGCAGATGATGCAGGCGCATGCGAGGAAGATGATCGGATTCATGATCTTCACGCCGTAGCAGATCAGCGTCGGCACGACGCCGCCGATCATCCATGCGCCGGATAGCATTCCGATCAGGAAAAGAATCATGATCGAGACTCCGGCCTTGGATATGGACGACGAGATGCCCCGCTCCAGCGTTGACCAGGGAACGCGCTCCACCGCCATTGCCAAGACGGCTGCAATGGCGGTGGCGAAAACAAGGGATATCTGGCTTGGCCCGTCTCCGGCGTCGCGGCCGAAGACGGTGACGCCCACAACGATCATTCCGATCAGCGTCACGAGCGGGACGAAGGCGACAAGTATTCTGCGAAACGTCAGTTTCATTATTGCGTAGCTTCTCCTTGGTTGCCGGTAGTATACCATAAAACAGCGGAGTGCAAGCCGCATGAAACCGGGCCTCTGCGTGTCGCGGCGGTGTGGTTTGTGGTATAATCTCGGCCATGAAAACAGTTGAAACTTCCATGAAGGCGATTCTTGCCGCTGCGGCGGCTTTGTCCGCGTTTGCCGCGGATGCGAAGGTGGCGACGGCGACGCCGTTTGCCGACAACATGGTCCTGCAGCGCGGTCGCGCGGTCCCAGTGTGGGGAACTGCCGACGCGGGCGAGGCCGTTACGGTCTCGTTCGCCGGTCAGGTCAAGTCCGCGACGGCTGACGCGAAGGGCGCCTGGCGCGTCATGCTCGACCCCCTGCCCGCGTCCAAGGAGAACCGCATCCTGAAGGTGTCCGGTCCCGCCAACGCGGAGGAGATCAAGAATGTGCTCGTCGGCGAAGTGTGGTTCGCGAGCGGGCAGTCGAACATGGAATGTCCGATCTGGGGACCGAGCCCGCGCTACCGCGACGGGCAGGGCGCGGTGATGACGGCCTCGGCGCGCCGTCCGTTCATCCGCTACGCGAAGAACGGCAGGGTCTGGAAAGTCGAGCCGCGCTACGACTGGAAGGCCGTGTGGCGCGACTTCTCGCCCAAGTCGTTCAAGGAGACGTTCGGCTACAACCTCTCCGCCGTGGCGTTCTACTATGCGCTGGAGCTCTACGACGCGCTCGACGTCCCCGTGGGAATCATCGACTCGTCCTGGGGCGGCACGTGCATCGAGACGTGGACACCGCTCTGCAGCTTCAAGACGCCGCCGGAAATCTCCGCGACGGGCAAGCGCGCCCATCAGCAGCCCACGGCGCTCTGGAACGGCATGGTCGCGGCGTGGGCCCCGTTCGCCATAAAGGGATTCATCTGGTATCAGGGATGCTCCAACGCCGGGCAGGGGCGGCGCTACAGCGAGCGGATGCACGCGCTTTACGACGGCTGGGCGAAGGAGTTCCAGAACCCCGACCTCAAGCTCTACTTCGTGCAGCTCGCCCCATACAGCCACAGCTGGTTCGAGGTGCAGCAGGGACAGGCCATCTTCGAGCGCGAGGAGAAGAACGCGGGAATGGCCGTCACGTGCGACGTGGGCAATTCCTGGGACATCCATCCCAACGACAAGGAATCCGTCGCGCGCCGCCTCGCCCTCCACGCCCTCAAGCGCGACTATGGATTCGACGGCATCATCGACAACTCGCCTACGCTCAAGGAATGGAAGATCGAAGGCGACACGTTCAAGATGTCCTTCAACGACGCCACCTCGTGGTACGTCTACAACGCGGACCGTTCCGGCGTGCAGGGCTTTGAAATCGCCGGGCCGGAGGGCGCGTTCAAGCCGGCGAAAGTCGTGAATGGCGGTTCCGGGACGCTCAAGGGCGCGGAGCTCGTCGTCAAGGCGGACGGAATCACCAAGCCGCGCCGTCTGCGCTATCTCGCGTCCAAGCCCTGGATCGGCGCGCTGTATTCGTTCGATTCCGGTCTGCCGCTCGGCCCGTTCGAGATCGACGCGCGGAATCCTGCAGATGGCCGCCGCGACTTGCCGTCCAAGCTGGGCGATGCGCTGAAGGTGCCCGAGCTGGAGGGCTTCCGCACGGTCTACGTGGCCGATATCCCGGAGTCCGGCAAGTTCGTAGCGGGGAACTATTCCGTGGACAACGCGTCGAAGGCCGGCACCTTCTCCCGCGTGGCGTACGTGATGGAGCTCGTCTGCAAGGACGATTCCGTGGACTGGGCGGTCGCCTCGATGGATGCATTCACCAACAATGCCGCGATGTTGGGCGTTCCAGCCGTCACGAAGGCGTTCTTCCAGCAGAAGGTTGGGGACCTCGTCGTGCGCTCCAACCGCGAATGCGTGAAGGAGGGCCCGCAGGAGGGCGTGATAGAGTTCTTCAACGCCAACTACGCCCAAGCTGCGAAGCTGGCTGGCATCGGCGGAGACGGCAAGCGGTATGATTTCAACGATGCGGCCGGCGGCCCCAATCCTGGGTATGGCTGCCTGCAGATCCACGACTGGAAGAACGGCACGACCATCATGGCCTACAACAACTTCAACGGAAATGGCACGGCGGACATCGGCATCGGCAACAGCGTGGAGGGACCGAACCCGGATTGGACGTTTGCGAGAAACGCCGGCGATTACAAGGCCCGCCGTCTGACGATCCTGGTGAAGTGATTGCCTGAAAAGACAGGAGCAAGGCCGAAATGAAGTTCAGCAGAAGAGAGTTCCTCGTCGATTCCTTGGCGGCCGCGGCGGCGGGGGCGGTCGGGGGATGTGCGACGTGCGGCAACGCGGTGGGGTGCACCTATCCCGGATGGAAACCCGGGGAGTTGGACATCCACTTCATCCACACGGGCACGTCCGAGAACACGTTCATGATCTTCCCGGACGGGACCACGATGCTACTCGACTGCGGACACGTGAAGAAGCGGAAACCAGGATACGCCGAGGCGCTTCCGCCGATGCCTTCGGGCGAGCGGCGGGCCGGCGAGTGGGTGGGGCGCTACATCAAGCGCCTGATCCCGCAGCGCGAGATCGACTACCTCATGGTCTCGCACTGGCATTCCGACCATTTTGCCGGAATCACCGATGTGGCAGAGTCATTCCGTTTTCTGAACTACTACGACCACCAATATCCGAACGTGGGGAAATACCGGCATGACGTGGACGATGCAGACTTCGACGTCTTTCAGAAGTGGCTGGAGCCTGCGGTGAAAGCCGGCATGAAGCGCGAGCCGTTCAAGGTCGGCGCGAAGAACCAGATCTGTCTGCAGCATGATCCGACGGGCTACTACAGGCGAGTTTTCGAGATCCGCAACCTCGCGGCGAACGGCGTGATGTGGGATGTCAACGAAAATCCCCTCTCGGCGGCGATCCGCATCCGCTACGGCGACTTCACCTATTTCACGGGTGGTGACCTGGAAGGGGATTTCGTGGGCGCGGACGGAAAGAAGTTCAGCTACGAGGAGCGTGTCGGCGATGTGGTGGGGCCCGTCTGCGTGTGCAAGACAAACCACCACGCCTTCTTCCCTTCGATGCGCGACGCGTTCGTCAAGTCCGTCCGGCCGCAGCTTTTCCTGTCGAGCGCGTGGAGCCCGAACCAGCAGAACGTCGTGACGCTCACGCGGATGTTGTCGCGCGAGAACTACGAAGGCGAGCGGTTCGTGGCCTACGGCGCCATACCGGATTTCAGGGTGCGTCAGTTCGAGAAGCTGGGTCTTACCCGTTACCTTACGCCGCCGGGACACGCGGTCGTGAAGGTCGTTCCGGGCGGATTCGCCTTCAAGCTCTACACGCTCTCGGCGGAAGACGAGTCGATGCGCATCGTGGGCGTGACCGACTTCACCTGTTGAGG
>CACXPT010000247.1 GCA_902769585.1 uncultured bacterium | reverse complement strand
CCCGAGAACTTGTCGTTCTCGTAGAAGAGGTCCCAGTACTCCTTCAAGTTGCCCATCCCGTTGCCCATCGCGCACTCGTATTCCATCTGGAAGTGCGGACGCGGATCGGACAGCTGCTCGCGCAGTCTGTCGAGCGACATGTACTGTCCGCCGGTCATGTCCGACGCGTCGTTCCACGAGCCGGTGCGCCCGTTCGCCGAAATCCAGCCCACGCCGTGGAACGGACGCGTGGGGTCGAGCTTCCGCACGGCCTCGTAGCACTTCGTGGCGCCCGCGCCCCATCCGAACTCGTTGCCGACCGACCACATCACGACGCTCGGGCTGTTGCGGTAAAAGTACACCTGCCGAACATTGCGTTCCACCATCGTCGCGTGCCATTCCTTGCGTTCCGGCATGCAGTCCGCGCCGTACCTCATGCCGTGCGACTCCACGTTCGCCTCGCTCATCACGTAGATGCCGTAACGGTCGCACAGGTCGTACATCCGCCGGTCGTTCGGGTAGTGCGCCATGCGCACGCAGTTGATGTTGTTCCGGCGCATGAGCCGCACGTCCTGCTCCATCTCCTCGAGCGAAAGCGTGTAGCCGTTCTCCGGGCTCATCTCGTGGCGGTTCACGCCCTTGAACTTGACGGGGCGCCCGTTCACGAGGATGCGTCCGCCGTCCACCTTGCACTCGCGCACGCCCACGGCCATGCACCGTCCGTCGCCGAGGTCGAGCGTGTAGAGGTAGGGATCCTCGTCGGACCACAGGCGCGGCGACGAGAGGCGAAGGGTCAGCGCCTTGCCGTCTGGCGCGGCGGCGAATGCGCCGACCTCCTTGCCGTCGGCATCGAGCAGGCGCGGACACACCGCTTTCACGTCCCCGGCGCTGCCGCAACGGGCGAGACGCCCGTTGTCCCAGTAAGTCCCGTAGCCGTTGAACAGTTCAAGCCGGCATGTCCAGTTTGCATAGTCCGCATCGGGAATGGTTGTGAAGGAGAAGTCGTAGATGCCGTCAGGTTCCTCGGCGTACAGCGTGACGTCGCGGAAGATACCCGCGTAGCGGATCATGTCCTGGTCCTCCGCGTAGCTGCCGTCGCACCACTTGCGCACGCGCGCCGTCACGGTGTTGTCCGTGGCGCCGAACGTCACGAGGGCGGTGACGTCGAACTCGGACGGCAGGCGGGCGTCCTCGAAGTAGCCGGCCTTTTTCCCGTTGACCCATACCTCGCAGCACGAGGCGACGCCTTCGAAGCGCAGGACGATCCGTTTCCCCTTCCATGACTCTGGGACTGTGAACGTCCGGCGGTAGAGCATCGTGGGATTGTACTTCGGGTCGATCGTGGGCGGCGTCATCGGATGCGGGTAGCGGATGTTCACGTAGTGCGGCACGCCCCAGCCGCGCGTCTCCACGCAACTCGGCACGTCAATGGAGAACGGCGTCTCCATCGTCGCGGGATTGCCCTTGGCGATCGCGCCGTCCGCGCTTCCCTCCCAGGCGAAGGACCACGTGCCGTTCAACGACTGGGCGAAGCCCTCGCGCGGCAGGTACGTGCGTGCCGGCAGGCGGTTCTCGGAATTGACAGCCGGATCCTGCCACGGTTCAGTGGCAAGGGCACATAACTCCACAACCAATGCAACTTGTAATGCAACTTGGACGAACAGCATTCTCAACATCATAACAAGTTATCCTTACGAATTATGATTTGCGATTTGTGGACAATCCTTGTTCTTCTCGATCTGGCCACATCACATTCCAAGCAAGCGGCGGAACGGGATGATCGCGTCGAAGTAGCCGTCTGCCTCGACGATTGGCGCAAGATTCCCTTCATAGACAAGTGCCGTACGCACGGACACTCCAGGGCGCTTTGGCAGAAGCCGCACCTTCTCCTCCACCTCTCCAATTACCTCTCGCCCAATTTCAGCCTTGCGTTTGACCTCAATGAGGTAAGCAGTCCGACGTGTCTGGAGGAGCAAGTCAACCTGCAATCCGCTCCGCGTCCCGTCCCGCGATCCCGCCCGTCGATAGGGCGCCACGGACGTGATCATGGCTTTTCCTATGCCGAGCAGAGGACGGAGCGCTGCAGAGTTGTTCACCACGAGGTTCTCAAAGGCCAAGCCCTTCACGGCGTTCCACCCCTCAAGCTGGTCTAGGGTGCCCAATTCATATTGGCCCTTGTCGATCACGTCCTTTTCCGGCTCGATGTACTTGAGATAGAACCTGCAGTAATTGTCCCTCAGCCGATAACGTTTCTCGCGCAGGGGCTCTCCCGTTTCCGGGTTCTTGCCTTCGTCGCAGGCGACAAGACCTGCTTCCTCCAGCTGTTGAAGTGCCTTGTTGACATTGCCGTTCCTGTCGATTTCAAGTTTTTCGGCGATTTCCGCTGAACTCATGGAGTCGCCGACCAGCAGTCGGATGATCCGTGCGCACATCGTCGGCTGCCGGGTGATGACATCCTGGAACATCTCATCGAAGTCAGTTCGCAGTATCGATTTGGGACGGAACGCCATGGACCGGATGTTCTCGTTTGCGCTGTTTGCCGTGGTCAGCTCTTCCAGATATCTCGGTATTCCCCCCACAACGGAAAGGATGTCAATCACTTCGCGCAGGTCGAGGCGTTCCAACGACTTGCCCCAGAATTTCACGCACTCCGCAAGCGGCAACTCAGGGACTACGATGTCCAACGAGCGCCGGCCAAAGAACGCGCCGTCATCGATGATGTTTTCCCTGATCCAGCTGGAAACGCTTCCGCAGACGACCAAGATGAGTTTGGGATGCTTCTTCAGATATCGGTCCCACGCCGTCTTGAGCGTTCCGGCAAACGAGGGATCATAATGCGCCATCCAAGATATCTCATCAAGCAACACAACCGTACGCCTGCCATTGCCTATCGCAGAATCAAGGTCAAGAAAAGCATTTAGCCAGTTGGAAGGAACGTTGAAATTCCTACCGGCCGTCGCGGACAGCTGTGACGAAAAGTGCGCCAGCTCCGCTTCGTTTGAGAGATTCTTCGTCGGTCGCAACCCCTCAATCATGATGAACCGCGCCCCCGACACCTCGGCGAAATGTTCGATCAATGTCGACTTGCCGATGCGTCGCCGCCCGCGGCACGTGACAAACGAAGAGGTCCGTTTGCCCCACAAACGTTCCAAATCGGCGATCTGCTCGTCACGTCCATAAAAAGAACATTTCATGTTATCTTCCTTTTGCGGCGCATATCTTACCACAGACCCGCACTTATCGTCCATCGTAAAATATCTCCTAAATCCAAAAATCCGGAATAGGAGATATTTTTAGAATCATTCTTTGTCCTGTCATTTTGCAGGTTTCGCGGCTGGCGGATCCATCTTGAACGCGCAGGCGCCGGGCTTGAACTCGCCGGGATTGTAGCCATTGCCGTTGTAGATGATGTCGCGGAAGCGGGCCTGGCCGTTGCCCTCGTAGATCACCGTGGGCTTGTGCTGCTTGACGACCTGGCCGTCCGCCACGAGCATGGAGCCGCTCGGCTGCTTGAAGACGTACATCTTGTCCAGCTTCTCAGGCTTCACGTTTCGTATGCAGCCCATGTTGTAGAGGTAGGTGCAGCCGAGAATGCGCACCTCCCAGCCCTCGCTCAGGAAGCCGATCGTGGCCGTGTCCGCGTAGCAGTCGCGCAGCAGCACGTTGCCGGAGTTCTTCCGAATCTTGAAACCGATGGAGTCCTTGAGGTACTCCGGCATCTCGCCGGGCGCGGGCGCACCGATCACGCCGCCCCACACGTGGCAGCGCGTGAAGAAGTTCGCGCCGCCCTCGATGTCGAAGCCGATCGTGTAGTCCATCGACCAGCAGTCGGTGAAGTTGTCGTCGCACCCGCTCACACGCACTGCCGCGTTGCCGGCGTTGCCTTTCTCCTTGTTCACGAAGTGGAGGTTGAACGCGTTCAGCTCGGCGCCGCCCGGTCCGGGATCGCCCTTCACGCGAAGACCGTACAGCTTGCCGTTGTGGAAGCAGACGTCGCGGAGCGTGAAGTGGATGTAGCCATGGATCGACATGCACGAGGCGATGCCGCAGCCGTCGATGCGCCCGCCCTTGAAGAACGTGCCGAAGTCGAGGATGTCGCGCGCCTTGAAGACGGGCGAGAAGTTCACCCGCACGACGAA
>CACXPT010000246.1 GCA_902769585.1 uncultured bacterium | reverse complement strand
ATCTTGATGGCGCGACTGTGCTGTTTGACGCAGCTGGGAATGTTGTTGATGGGCGTCTGCAAGGTGATTCCAGCCCTTGGGTTATATCTCCTACCGAAGGCGGCAAGAAGTGCACGCGCAAGACCGAACCCGGCCAGAAGTACTGCTGGCAGCACGCCAAGTCCAAGCCAGAGGCGAAGAAGCCCGCCGCAAAGCCCGCGGCAAAGTAAGCGCGACCATCTCGCGCCTTCGAGGCGCGGAAATGTGTCAACAGGGACCGATCAGGGCGCCGAGCAACTATCACATTTCATAAAGTGTGTTAGTTCGCAGGTGTGTTCGGGGGCGTGTCCCCCGAAATGGGGACATGACAGGTGCACGTGGCGTGGACCCAACCCTATCTCCGCGCAGACAGGTGAGGGGATGGCAGATGGCAAATGCAATCAAGGCGTTCAATGCGTCAGGCTTTTCAACGACTACACATGCAAAGACAAAGTAAAGCCAGCGGCTGGGAGCCGAGAGGGACAGGCGAGACGCCTGTGTGGACAAGTTCCCGTCTTGAAACCGTCGGCGGGATGTGGTATCATACCGGCGATTTCTGGAAAGGGGCATTGTCCCCCTTGAACGGGAAGCGATTATGGAAGAGGCGAGGAAAAAACTGAAAGTCTATTGCGAGACGTCGTTCTGGAGCTGGTTGGTCTCACGGCCATCCACTAATCCCGATCATGCCGTCAAGCAGGCTTGGACTCGCAAATGGTGGGAGGAGGCTGCGCCGAAGTGCGAGATACATGTTTCTGAACATGTCCTTGCTGAGGCGGCGCGTGGTGACGGCGAACAGTCGCAACTGCGTCTTGCTATCCTTGATGGGATACATGAACTTGATGGCTCTACGCCTGACATAGATGCTCTTGCAAAGGTATTACTCTCTGACAGTGCCGTGCCGAAGGATGAAGTTACCGATGCCTACCACATAGCTACGGCGGCGATACATGGCATGGACGTTCTTTTGACATGGAACTGCCGCCATTTGGCAAACCGCTTTGCATTGCCGAAGACAATTGCAGTCGTGACCAAGGCGGGGTTTCAATGCCCTGCCATCGTCACGCCAGAAAACTTCATGAAGGAGGAGCTGGAATGAAAGAGAAAGAAGAAGATCCGATTATGGACGAGGTTTATGCTGTCCGCCATGAGATTTCCTCGCGTTTTGGGAACGACCCGAAGCGCTACATAGAGAGCATTCGAGAAATGAAGCGTCGTGCGGGTGAGGTGGGATTGTCCTTTCTTGAATACTGCCGATCCAATGTCGGGACGGATGCTTTGTTCCCTGTGTGATGACCATTTTCCACAAACCACAATCCAACAAGGAGAACGCGCCGCCGCCGTGAAGCCGTCGGAAGGGGTCTGGCGCGAATGGTATTCGTATCTCTTCGAGATTCTGGATTGGCCGTGCGTGAACTTCCTTTCGCACAACATCTACGTGGACACGCCGCGCACGCGCCAGCCGATAGGGGAGAACGGCAGCATCGTTCTGGACAAGGAGCCGGTTAGTCTGCCGGAAGGATTCGACCACTGCCGGCTTTGGATCGTGGAACAGACCTGGAGGTGAAATGAAAACTTCTGTCAAGTTAGAACTGGCCGCGCTGTGCGCCGCCGCGTCTCTGGCATCGCCGGCCGAAGCAGCCGCGGTGCAGGATCTTGCGTATTCCTGGGTACATCCGAGGCTAGTCGTCGTCCAGCTCATGGACGACACCGACAGGCACAACGAGCTGTACTTCGAGCGGGAGTACCTTCTCGCGCGCTGCGAGAAGCCGTTTGAGGTGTCCGCGCCGGCGCTGTTCGTGGAGGACGCTCTTGGCGGGGATGGCGTCGCGTTCTTCCGCCAGGCGCCTCTGCCTCATGCAAGGGCCGACAAGTCGCCCGACTACCGCGTGGACCCGGTGCACGGGAAGATAGCAGTCCTTTCAAATTCCTATCCGTGCGTCAAGCTGCGCTACAGCGGCGGCAGGCCGGGGCGCGTGCGCGCTGCGACGGACTTCCACCGGCGCTTCAGGCCGTATGCGGCCGGGCGCGACGGGCTCTTTCTCTCAAACACCTGGGGCGACGGAAACCGCGACGCGTGCATCAACGAGCAGTTCCTCATGCGCGAGGTGGAGGCGGGCGCGGAGCTTGGCGTGGACGTGATACAGATCGACGACGGATGGCAGAAGGGCAGGTCGGCCAATTCGGCGGCGCTCGCCAAGGGGGAAAAGGGACGCTGGGGATCGTGGTGGGACGTCGAGGGATTCTGGGACGTCGATCCAGTGCGCTTCCCGAACGGGCTCAAGCCGGTCATAGAGAAGGCACGCTCCAAGGGCATGAAGTTCGGGCTGTGGTTCGGGCCCGACTCGTCGAACGACGCGGCCAACTGGGGGAAGGACGCGGATCTGCTTCTCAAGCTGCACCGCACGCTGGGCGTCGACTACTTCAAACTCGACTCGATGAAGACGCCAACGCCCCTTGCGCTTTCGCGCCAGGCGATGCTCATGGACCGTCTGATGGACGAGTCGGGCGGGCGGATTACGGTGGACCTCGATGTGACGGCGGGCGTGCGTCCGGGGTATTTCGGGTTCCCGAGGATCGGGCCTGTATTCGTGGAGAACAGATACATTCGGAAGAAAGAGACTCGCCTTTGGTGGCCGCACTTCACCTTGAGAAACTTGTGGAGCCTGGCGCATGTTGTCGATCCGGCGCGTCTGAGGATGGAGGTTCTGAACCCGGAGAGGATGCCGGAGCTGTATCCAGAGGGCGACAGGCTCGCCCCTGCGCGCTGGCCGCGCGACGCGATATTCGCCATCTCGATGCTTTCGTCTCCTCTCGGATGGTTCGAGATACAGAATCTCTCGTCGGAGACGGTCTCGGCGTGGAGGCCGCTGATCGCGCGCTGGAAGCAGGAGCGCGATGCCGTCCACGCTGGCTACGTCTATCCAGTGGGGGCGAGGCCGGACGGTGTTTCCTGGACGGGGTTTGTGACGGCGTCTCGCGACGGGACGGAGGGCACTGTGCTTCTCTTCAGAGAGCTGGACGACCGCGATGAGTACACTCTGCCTCTTTCCGCTCTGATCAAGGCATGCGGACGGAAGGCGGTTGTGATTGGAGGGCGTGGCGAGGCGTCCTTGGACGGGGACATGCTTAAGGTCTCGGGCTGCGGCAGGCTCGATTTCATCTGGGTCAAGATCGTGTCCCCCGAAATGGGGACATGACGCGCGTGCGCGCAAATCTTATAATATCCGCTAGTTTTCCACAAGGAGACTAGCCATGCGAATCTGTGCAGATTGTTTGAGGTTGACCACACGCCTGACGGCGTGCTTTTCCGCCGGTGTCCTGGCGGTGCTTTGCGGCAACGCATGGGCGGCGACGGAGAACGTCTGGCAGGGGGCATCGGGCGGTGCCTGGGCCACGGGGGCCAACTGGTCGCTTGGGCACGCCCCCACGGCGTCGGAATGTGCGGTGCTGCCGGACACGGGCGCCGACTACACCATCAGCGTGAGCGGCACGCATCTCATCGGCGCGCTTCAGGTGACCGCGCGTGCGGGAGACGGGGTGAAATCCGTGACACTCGGCGGCTCGGGCCTGATCTCGAACGAGACGAGCGTGGCCGCGCACCGGATCGGCGCGAACCGCCGCCTCGTGCTTGACGGCGCGACTGTCGCGTTCGACTACAACGGGCCCAACATCGACCATGGACACATCTCGGTGGACGGCGAGCTCGTCCTCGCGAATGCCTCGTCCATGGTCTCCACCTACGCGATCGACCTGGTCGGACGCGGAGCGAAGATGTCGATGACGGCCGGCAGCGTGAACCTCATCTATCTCACCTACAGGAACCGCAACGTCGTGCAGATCGACGGCGGAAGCGCCTCGATCTACTCCGTCCTTCGCACGGATGACGACACCGTGCCGTTCTACGACCGCTGCCTTGCGTATGTCCAGAACGGCGGCCAGTCGTCGAACAAGCGCAGCAGGTTTTCCCCCTACAGCTCGCTGACGGTCGCGGGCGGCACCGCAGAGTTCGCGGACGGATCGACGCTGACGGTCTCAGGCGGCACGCTGCAGTTCAACTGCGCGCCGAGCATCGACGAATGCACGACCCTTTCGCTCACGGGCGGCGCCATCCTCGTCAATGACGCCGTCTGCGCAGGCGGCGCGGCGTCCTTGGCGGCATTTTCCCGACTCGTTGCCGAATCCTCCGGCACGTTCTTTTCCGCTGAGGTCAACAACAGCTGCCTGCTTGACCTCGGTGAGCGTGCCTGGGTCGGTACGCTTCGGCACACGTCCGGATCGGCGGAATCCGTCCTCAAGGCGTCGACGGTCGTATTCTCTTCCGCCTACCCGTTCTACAACACGGGGAGCGGCCCCAACCGCTACTTCCGCATCGAAGGTCCTACGACGATCCGACCCACGGCGGACATGGACGACATGGGCGGCCGCGAGGTCTATCCTTTCGCGACGGGCGACATCACTGTCGACACGCGCGACTGGAACGACCCCTCCGCCACGCGCACCGTCAAGCTCTCGCTCGGCGTGAAGGACGCCGCCTCGCTCACCGTCATGGGCGGCGGCACGATGGAGCTAAAGCCCACCAAGGGTACTGGCAAGTACGACTGGGACGGGGCGCGCGCGTTTAGCAGCGTGATCGTGTCGAACAACGCCACGCTCACGATCCCGAGCGTCGCAACCAGCGGCAACTACATTCCGCTCGTCACGGAAAGCCTGACGCTCGGCCCAGGCGCGACGCTCAACGTCTCCGCAGGCGAGGGCAACGGCGTGTATGCCGCGAACTGGAGCATCGACCCCACCGCACACATCAACGTGACCGTGCTCGACACGTTCACCACCGGCGCGACGCCCATCCTC
>CACXPT010000245.1 GCA_902769585.1 uncultured bacterium | reverse complement strand
AGCACCTGCTCGCCCGGCTGGAGGTTGAGGAAGTTGACGAGCGGCTTGCCGAAGCTCGTGCGCGCCGCCTCGGGAATCTCGTAGGCGTCCTTGAGGAAGAGGCGGCCGGTGTTCGTGAAGAACATGAGCGAGTCGTGCGTCTCGGCGACGAACACGAGGCGCAGGAAGTCTTCCTCCTTCACCTGCGCGCCCTTGATGCCGCGCCCGCCGCGGTTCTGCTCCTTGTACTCCGTGAGCGGCACGCGCTTCACGTAGCCGCGGTTGGAGAGCGTGATCACGCACGGCTCGTCCGCGATGAGGTCCTTGATGGAGACCTCGTTCTCGTCGATGGTGATCTCGGTGCGGCGCTGCGCTTCGGGCTTCGACGCGAACTTCTCCTTCAGCTCTGCGAGGTCGTCCTTGATGATGGCGTACACGCGCCCGGCGTCGGCGAGGATGGCTTGCAGGTCGGCGATCGTGGCGATGAGCGCCGCCAGCTCGGCCTCCAGCTTCTCGCGCTCAAGTCCGGTGAGCTGGTAGAGGCGCATGTCGAGGATCGCGTTGACCTGCGCCTCGGTGAAGCCGTAGGCCTCGACCAGCTTCGTCTTCGCCTCGTCGCGGTTCTTCGACGCGCGGATGATCCGCACCACGTCATCAAGGTTCGCGATGGCGATGAGGAGTCCGTCGAGGATGTGCTTGCGCGCCTCGGCCTTGCGCAGCTCGAACTTCGTGCGGCGGGTGATCACCTCGAAGCGGTGGTTCACGTAGCAGCGGAAGAAGTCCTTCAGGTTGAGTATCTTCGGGCGCCCCTGGTCGATCGCGAGCATGATCGCGCCGAAGGTGGTCTGGAGCTCGGTGTGCTTGTAGAGATGGTTGAGGACGATCTGAGCTACGGCGTCGCGCTTCAGCTCCACGACGATGCGCACGTCGTCCTTCGACTCGTCGCGGATGTCGCTGATGCCCTCGATCACCTTGTCCTTCACGAGCTCGGCCGCGTGCTTGATCATCTCGGCCTTGTTCACCTGGTACGGGAGCGAGGTGATGAGGATGCGCTGGCGGTCGTTCTTCCACTCCTCGATCTCGGCGTGGCCGCGCACGCAGAGCTGGCCACGGCCGAGCTTGTACATGGCGATGATGCCGTTGCGGCCGCAGATCTGCGCGCCCGTGGGGAAGTCGGGTCCCTTCACGAACTGCATCAGGTCGTCGATCGTGCAGTCGCGGTGGTCGATGTAGTAGGTGATGCCGTCGCACAGCTCGCCGAGGTTGTGCGGCGGGATGTTGGTGGCCATGCCCACGGCGATGCCGGAGGAGCCGTTGAGGAGGAGATTGGGGAGCTTCGCGGGGAGGACTGACGGCTCGGTGAGCGTCTCGTCGTAGTTGGGCACCATGTCCACGGTGTCCTTGTCCAGATCCTCGAGCATCACCTCGGCGCCCTTCTGCATGCGCACCTCGGTGTAACGCATCGCGGCCGGAGGGTCGCCGTCAACGGAGCCGAAGTTTCCGTGCCCGTCCACGAGCGGCATGCGCATCGAGAACGGCTGCGCCATGCGCACGATCGTGTCGTAGATCGACGAGTCGCCGTGCGGGTGGTACTTGCCCATCACCTCGCCGACGACGTTCGCGGACTTCTTGTGCTTGACTCCCGAGCCGAGGTTCAGTCGGTGCATGCCGAACAGCGAGCGGCGATGCACGGGCTTGAGGCCGTCGCGCACGTCGGGAAGCGCGCGCCCGATGATCACGCTCATCGAATAGTCGATGTAGTCGCGGCTCATCTCCTCGTCGATGGCCACGTCCTCGAGCATGCCGGCGACCGCCGGCTCGTCTATGATCTTGTCGTCTTGCTCAGTGCTTTTCTCGTCGCTCATGGGTCACTTTTTCCCGTTCGTTTGTTGGACGGAATTATACCATATTTTGGGCGAGAACACCATGTCAAAATGCGCCGAGGATGGTACTTAGTGCCTGGTGCTTAGTGCGGCCGTATGGCGGCGGCGCGCCCGCTGCCATCAGTACACGCGCACCTCGAAGATGCGGGCGGAAGAGTCGCCCCACGTGGCCGTCACCGTCACGCGCACGGCCTCCAGGCGGCACGCCTCGAACCTGTGGACGCGAAGTCGCAGGCCGTTGTCTCTCTCCTCCGCGAGCGTCCGCCACGCGCCGTCCACAAGCCCTTCGACCTTGTAAGCCTTCGCGAGCTGCTTCGGGTAGGGATTGAGCGCCACGCGCGACGGCGTGAGGTCCGTGTCGAACGTGAGCCGCACCTCGCTCGCCGTCACCGGCTGCGGAAAATCAAGGCGGATGGCCTGCGGAAGCGGCTGGGCGGGATCGGAGACCCAACCGTGCGAGCACGTTCCCTCCGGACGCGACACGCCGTCGATCACGTACTCCGCCTTCGAGTCGAACGCCTGCCGCACCTGCGGCGTCGCGACGAACGCATACTGCTCGCCCCTCACGATCATCCATTTCTGGCCGGCATTCCACGCACGTCCGTCCTCGGGGCCGATTGGACGGTTGCGCACGACCCAGCTCACGCCCTTCGTCCGGTCGACCTCAAGCCACACGTACGGTTTCGTGAGCGTCACCGGCGCGTCGCCCGCGAAGCGCACGAACGCCTGCTTCCGGACGGGCGCCGTTCCCTGCCACGTCGCCAGCAGCACGCCGCCCGCCGGCCCGTTCGTGGGCGTATCCACGCCCCACACGCGCAGGGTGACCGCCACGGGTGCCGTCGCCTCCACGCGCATCAGGCACTCCACCGCCTCCAGACGATCGAGCGAACCGCGCGCGAACCAGGCCGCGCGGTCGTGGTGGGTGAGGTCGTGCGCCGCGCGGTCGGGCTTCACGTTCGGATTGGGACGTAGGTTGGAATCGCCCTTGCCGAAGAAGTCGCATGTCTTGACGCTCGTCGCCGACACCTTCGCCTTGCGCGCCAGGTCGAGCGGATCCTCGTTCTTCAGGCCGGGGATGTACTGGTCGTCCTTCAGGAGGCGCTGCTGGAGTTCCACGATGTTTTTCTGCCCGTATTCGCGAGGGGACAGACCCTTCTGCACGGCGAGCGCCGCCGCCGTGCCGGCGGCCTGCCCGAGCGTGAAGAGCGTCGCCTCCACGCGCACGCTTCCGAGCGCGATGTGCGTGACGCTCTGGCAGCGGCCCGCGAACATGAGGTTCGGGACGTTCTTCGAATAGAGGCAGCGGTACGGAATCGTGTAGGTGGGCACACCCGGGTGGTGCTTCCAGTAGCCGTTTCCGTTCGGGTTCTCGATGCCGAGCGGGTCGTGCGTGTCGAGCGGCCAGCCGCCGTAGGTGACACGGTCGGGGAACATCCGCCCCTCCAGCGCGTCGTTCGCCGTGAGCACGTAGTCGCCCACGAGGCGGTAGCCCTCGCGCCGCGCGTTCATGAACGGCACCTGCGTGATCTCGGCGTTCGCCGCCTCGGCGCGCCCTTCCCAGACGTTCTTCACCCAACCCCAGTAGGCGAAAGAGATGCGCACCAGCTCGTCGCGCGCACGCTCGGGGTCGGCCGTGTCGTCGAACCGTCCGCCGTGCTCGATCCACCACGACGGCGCGACCGAGCGGATGTGGCGCGTGAAGCCGGGCGGCAGGACGTTCGCCCACGGCGGCGTCTCGTACGGCACGGGATAGCTGCGCTTCGCGTAGCGGTAGGCCACGCAACTGTCCATCAGGCAGCCGCTCATCGTGAGGTTGTCGCGCTTCTCGGGCGCGGGCCACTCGTTGTACTCGCTCTGCGCCTCGCGTCCGAACATGTGGTCGGCCCCGGCGAAAATGCCCACCCATCCGTCGCCCGTGCAGTCGATGAAGATCTTTGCGCGGTAGCGCGTACGCCGCCCGGTCAGCGTGTCGCGCGCCACCACCGACGAGACGCTGTCGCCGTCCTTCTCCACGGAGAGGACGCGCTGGTTCGGGATTTCCTTCAGGCGCGTCTCGGCGTCCACCATCAGACGGTATGCGCCGCTGTACGTCTTGGGATTCGCGCGCGCCTTCATCAGGTTCGCCTCCTCGCAGAGGCCGCTCTCGCGCATGTCGGTCTTCTTGTTCGGGTGCGACCCCGCCGCGCCGTCCGTGCCCACGCCGAGCTCGACGCTCGAGTTGCCGCCGAGCACGGGACGGTCGTGGACGAGCGCCGTGCGCGCGCCCGTACGAGCCACGGGACGGTCGTGGACGAGCGCCGTGCGCGCGCCCGTACGAGCCGCCGCGAGCGCCGCGCCCATGCCGGCCGTGCCGGCGCCGACGACCACCACGTCGTACGCGCCGCCGTCCGCCACCTCCGCCGTCTCGCCCGCGAACCGCGCACGCGCCGCCGCAACGCCCGCCGCGTCGTCCGGCGGCACGTAGGCGGCGTCAGTCGTGAAAAGGATCGCGTCACAGCGCGCGAACGCGCCCGAGAGGTCGTCGAGCGAGACGGCCACGTCGCCAGCGAGGAGTGCGAACGCGCCCGCCTTCTCCCAACGCCAGCCATCGCGCTTCGAGACGCCCAGCGGACCGCTCTGCTTGCCGTCCACCGTGAGCGCGAAGCGTCCGGGCGAGTACTCCGGCAGCCAGTCCTTCGTGCGCACCCAGGCGTGCCATGTGCCCGCGCGCGGCACGGCAAGGGTCGTCTTCGCCGAGCCGATCGGCTTGCACACGCCCGGCGCAATGAGGTAGGCGCTGCCCATCTTGTGCGTGAACTGCGTGTCGAGCCGCCACTCGCCGTAGTCGACGAACG
>CACXPT010000244.1 GCA_902769585.1 uncultured bacterium | reverse complement strand
AAAACGCCCCGCACGCGCAAAAAACACCTCAATGCTTCAAAATCCCGGGGTACGGCGAAACGAAGTGAAGCCGTAAGCCGGGATTTTTGGAATGTCTGGTTCCTCAAGCGCAAAGGTTGAGCGGCAAATACGGTTGTGGTATAATCTCTCCAAGCGATGAAAATCGTAGATTGCGACTATTTCGTTGTCGGCTCAGGAATGAGCGGACTCATGACGGCCCTCCATCTGGCGCCGGCAGGGCGTGTCGTCCTCGCCACCAAGCAGCGACTGGAGGACTGCAACACCAACTTCGCCCAGGGCGGCATCTGCTGCGTGGCCGATCCCGCCGACACGTTCGCGGCACACGTGCAGGACACTCTCGTGGCCGGCGCGGGCCTCTGCGACGAGGCCGTGGTGCGGCGCATCGTCAGCGAGGCGCCCGCCGGCATCCGCGACCTTATCGACTGCGGCGTCCGCTTCGCCAAGAAGGACGACGGCACGTGGGACCTCGGCCGCGAGGGCGGACACTCCATGCGGCGCATCTTCCACGCGGGCGACATCACCGGCCAGAAGTGCGAGGCAGCGATGATACGCACGCTCCGGCGGCACCCGGCCATCGACGTGCGCGAGCGGACGATGGTGATCGAGCTCATCACGACGCGCAGGCTCGGCCTTCCAGGCCACAGCCGCTGCGTCGGCGCATACGTGCTCGACACGGAGACCGGCGAGATCTATGCCGTGCGCGCTCCCAACACCGTGCTGGCCACGGGAGGCTGCGGCAAGGTCTACCTCTACACGTGCAACCCGGACATCGCCACTGGCGACGGCGTAGCGCTCGCGTGGCGCGCTGGCGCGCGGATCGCCAACATGGAGTTCGTGCAGTTCCACCCCACCTGCCTCTACCATCCCAAGGCGAAGCGCTTCCTCATCTCCGAGGCGGTGCGCGGCGAGGGGGCCGTGCTCGTGGACCGCAAGGGGCGGCCGTTCATGCAGAACTATGACACGCGCGGATCGCTCGCGCCGCGCGACATCGTGGCGCGCGCCATCGACAGCGAGATGAAGCGCACGGGCGACCCGTACTGCTGCCTCGACATCCGCAAGAAGGGGCGCGCGTTCCTCGAGAAGCGCTTCCCCAACATCTACAAGACCTGCCTTTCCTTCGGCATCGACATGGCGAAGGACCTCATCCCGATCGTCCCCGCCGCCCACTACTGCTGCGGCGGCGTGCAGGCGACGGTGGACGGGCGCACCTCGCTGCCGGGCCTAGCGGCCGTTGGCGAGACCGCATGTACTGGCCTTCACGGAGCGAACCGCCTCGCCTCCAACTCGCTCCTCGAGGCGCTCGTCACCGCGCGCCTCACGGCGAACCGCCTCACGGCCCATCCAGACCGCCTGCCGCCCAACCTCGAGATCCCCGCATGGCGCATCGGCCGCGCCGTCGCGCCGGACGAGGCCGTGCTGGTGAGCCACATGTGGGACGAGATCCGCCGCCTGATGTGGGACTACGTCGGCATCGTGCGCACGAACAAGCGCCTCGCCCGCGCTCGTCACCGTCTGCAGACACTCCGCCGCGAGATACGCGAGTACTACTTCGACTACCTCGTGACACCGGACACCCTGGAGCTGCGCAACCTCGCCGTCTGCGCCGAGCTGATCGTGCGCAGCGCGCAGAGGCGCCACGAGTCGCGCGGACTCCACTACACGCTCGACTATCCGCAGACGGTCGCGCGCCCGCACCCGACCGTGCTGCCCGGCTATCCGGTCAAGCCGTCGTGAAGCTGCTTGAACTTCAGCCCAAAGCGGGCGAGGTACTTCGACAGCCTGTCGGAGTCGTTAGATGACTTCTTCGCCAGCCGCGAGACGGCATACAGCTCCTTTGCCGCGGCCGACATCGTCTCCGATTCGCGGCATATCGATACCACGTAGGCGAGCTGCACGAGGTCGATGGCGTCGTAGCGTGTCTCGTATCCGTCGCCGAGAAGGTCGGCGAGGTCAGTTACGTTCGTAGGAATCGTGCAGGAAGGGGTGGTGCCCTGCGTGCGGGCGATTTCCTCTTCCACGAGATCTGTGGTGATGCGTCCGCCGTCGGAAAGCGTCGCCATGCGCACGACCATCGCGTTGAGGTCGCGGAAGTTGCCTGGCCATGTCGTGGCGGGGGCGAGCGCGAATTCCAGGAAGCGGGCGCGCGCCTCCTTGCTGAACGACACGTGCTTGTGCGTGCGCTGCGTGTAGCGCAGCAGCTCGTAGTCGAGGTTCGGCTCGATGTCCTCGCGGCGTTCGGCGAGGCCTGGCATCTTGAAGCTCCAGAGGTCGATTCGTGCGAGTAGATCGCGGCGGAACTTGCCGCTCGTGACGTCGTCCATGAGGTTGCGGTTCGTGCCGCAGATGAGCTGGAAGTCGCTGTGCTCGTCCTTAGTGGCGCCTAGGGGGCGGTAAGTCTTCTCCTCGATCGCCTTGAGGAGCATCGTCTGCGCCTCCATCGGCAGTTCGCCTATCTCGTCGAGGAAGATTATGCCGCCGTCGGCCTCCTTGAGAAATCCGACGTGGTCTGCGCCGGCGCCGGAGAACGAGCCTTTCTTGTGGCCGAAGAGCGCGGACTTCGCGAGGTCGCCGCCGAGCGTCGCGCAGTTGACGGCTACGAAGTCGCCCTTGACCTTGCCGGACTGCTTCTTGAGCAGGTATATCTGGCGGGCCAGCTGGCTCTTACCAGCGCCGGTGGGACCGGTGAGCAGGATGGGGTCGGAGGAACGGACAGATACGCGCTCGATCGTCTCTATGAGCCGGTTGAAGCTGGGGTTGCGCGTTTCAATGCCCTGCTTGAGGAAGGACAGGTCGTTCTGGCGTTCTGTCTCGAAGCGCTTTGCGAGCTTGTCGTAGCGGGAAAGGTCGAGGTCGATGATGGTGCAGACTCCCTTTGAGTCGCGCGAGTTGCGCACATGGCCTTCCCTCGGGGAGGTCTGTACCAGCTTCGCGCGGATGTGGTGCGACTCAGCAAGCAGAAAGAGGCATATCTGCTCCACATGCGAGCCTGTGGACATGTGGATGTAGTATTGCGTCTTCTCCTGGTGGAAGCACGGGAGCAGGGAATAGTCGTAGAACTTCTCGTACACCTCCTCGAAGTCCCAAGGGTTCTTCAGCTCGATGATGTCGAGCACGACCTTCGTCTTCGGCGAGACTTTCCTTACGTCGGCCTTTATCCTCTCTGCGAGCGGCATGTGCCGTTCCGCGAGGATCAGGTGCAGCTCGTCGATGGGCAGGCTCTCTTGCTGCACCAGCCCGATGTTGGGGCGCCAAGTGTCCCACCGCGCGGGACCTGCGCCGCCGGATGCGTCCTTTTGTGTTCCGAGAACGGAAATGACCGTCGTTTTCATGGCAACAGTCTATCAGATTGCCGTTGCGGTGTAAACGAGCGAGGCTTGCGCATCACGGGGGAAAGATGGTATCATAGCGGCATGAATAGCAAATCTTTAGGTGTGTTCTTTGCACTTGCAGTGCTGCTGGTGCTTCCGCTATGGATATGGTACGGCTGGAGGATCGAGCCCGAGAACGGTCAGATCGCCATCCTGCTCAAGAAGACGGGGAAGGATCTGCCGCCTGAGGCAATCCTTGCGCCGGGGCCGGAGTACAAGGGAATCCAGGAGGAGGTGCTGCCTGAAGGGCGCTACTTCCGCAATCCTTGGACGTGGGAGTGGGAGTACGCGAGGATGGTGGACATTCCCGCTGGCAAGTTCGGCGTCCTGGTGCGCAAGTTCGGGAAGGACCTGCCCGAGGGCGAGGTGATCGCCCGCGAGGGGACGCGCGGCATCCTACGCGACGTGCTCGGCACAGGCAAGCACCGCATCAACCCCTACGCCTACGAGGTGAAGCTCTACGACGACATCACCATCAAGCCCGGCCACGTGGGGGTGGTGACGGAGCTCACTGGAGACGACATCCTCGCGCCCGGCGGCGCGAAGGACGCGTCCACCGGCACCGGCTTCCTCGTTAAGGAAGGCGCGAAGGGCGTCTCGCCTCGCATCCTCAAGGAGGGCACGCATCGCCTCAATCCGTTCGTCTACGCCGTCTCGATCGTCAACATCCAGAGCCAGCGCTTCGAGCTGAGCGGGGCGGACGCGATCTCGTTCCTGACGGCTTCACCGTGAACGCCGAGGGCACGCTCGAGTTCAACCTGGAGGTGGACAAGGTGGCGCTCCTCTCGCACGAGGTGGGCGACATGGACGACATCCTGCAGAAGATCGTCCTGCCGGCGGCGCGCGGCTTCTCGCGCATCGAGGGCTCGAAGAAGAACGCCACCGAGTTCATCGTGGGCGAGTCGCGCCAGGCGTTCCAGGACTCGCTGGAGAAGTACCTGAAGGACGTGTGCAAGCCATGGGGCGTTTCGCTCAACTCCGTGCTGATATCTTCGCGCCGCAGGAGGTGGCGGCCATCATCCGCCAGCGCGAGCTGGCCGTGCAGGAGGGGCTCAAGATCGAGCAGCAGATCGTGCAGGCGAAGTCGCAGGCAGAGCTGGAGCGCCAGAAGGCGCTCGCCAAGCAGAACAGCGCGCGCGTGGCGGCGGAGACGAAGTCCATCCAGCAGAAGATCGCAGCCGAGCAGCGCAGCGCCGAGGAGGTGATCGCCGCCGAGGCGAAGCTCGAGGTGGCTGCGCGCGAGCTCAAGGCCGCCAAGGCTGACGCCGAGGCGAAGCTGACCGAGGCGGAGGCCGAGCGGAAGGTTGTGGAGACGCGCACGAAGGCCGAGGCCGACGTCCTCAAGCAGGAAGTGGCCGCCTACGGGAGCGAGGGCGACTACGTGCGCGCCAAGCTCTACGAGAAGACCGCGCCGAAGCTGCGCGACGTGGTGACTGGCGACGCGCCCGGTGAGATATTCGGACTACCGGTCAAGTCCTCTCTGCCGCCAAGCACCAAATCTCCCCCCTCATCAACACCTCAACCCCTCAACATCTCAACCCCTCAACATCTCAACACCTCAACATCCCAGCAGAAGGGAGGTGCGAAATGAACAAGGTCATCGGAATAGTTGTCGGCGCCGTTGCGGTTGTCGCCGTCGTGTTTACTGGCTTCCTCTGGACCTGCTGCCGCGTGTACGTGCCGGCGGGGCATATGGCGATCGTCACCGCCAAGACGGGGCGTCCGCTGCCTCCGGGGCGGATCCTCGCGGAGCCGGGCGAGAAGGGCGTCCAGCGCGTGCCGCTCGCAGAGGGACGCCACTTCCTCAATCCCATCAACAACGACTGGAGCATCGTGCGTGCCATGACAATTCCGGCGGGAAGCGTGGGTGTAGTCACCTCCAAGACGGGCAAGGAGCTTGCCGCAGGCGAGATTCTGGCGCCGGACGAGGACTCGAAGGGCGTGTGGAAACGCGTGCTGGGGCCAGGCACCTACCGGCTCAACCCCGAGGGTTACGACATCAAGGTCATGAGCGCGATCAACATCCCGATCGGCTACGCGGGCGTGGTCACGTCGCTTACCGGCAAGCCAGCGCCCAAGGGGCAGTTCGCGGGGCCGGGCGAGAAGGGCGTGCGCGAGAAGATACTGCAGCCGGGCCTCTACTACGTCAACCCTCGCGCGTACCAGGTGGACGTGGTGGAGGTAGGCATGAACCAGGTCTCCATCGTGGGAAAGAGCGGCACGGTGGTGCTCACCAAGGCGCAGTCGACTAGCGCCAACGGCCTAGCCGAGCTGCAGCAGAACACGCTCTCGGCACAGAACGCGAAGCGCGCCGACTACATGAGCCGCAACGCCGACCTCGGCATCGTCTCGCAGGGCGATGCCGCCCGTCTCTCGCAAAGCCAGGCAGCCTCCAGCATGCCGCGCAAGGTGCCGGCGGGCGCAAACGCAGCCGACCGACCGGATTCCCACGACGCCCGTGAGCGACTCCGTCGCCTTCGGCATGAACCAGTTCGTGCAGTTCCCGTCGTCCGACGGCTTCGCTATAATGCTCGACATGACGGTAGAGTTCGAGCTGATGCCTGAGAACATCTCCCGCATCTACATGCTCTACGGCGACCTGCCGGCGGTCGTTTCCAAGATAATCCTTCCGCAGATCCTGTCCGTCTCGCGCATGAAGGGCTCTGGCTACAAGGCGCGTGAGTTCATCGACGGCGAGGGGCGGCAGAAGTTCCAGAAGGAGATGATGGACGAGCTCGTCAAGATCCTCGGCGAGAAGAGCATCCTCGTGCGCAACGCCATCGTGCGCCATGTGGAGGTTCCCTCCGACATCCTCCAGCCCATCCAGGAGACGAGCATCGCCAAGGAGCAGGATCTCACCAACAAGACCCAGCAGGAGACCGCGAAGAAGCAGGCGAAGCTGAACACCGAGCTGGCGATGGTGGAGCAGCGCACGCGCGAGACCGAGCAGGAGACGGAGAAGATCACGGCCACCATCGCCGCCGAGATGCGCAAGGACGTGGCGGGCATCGCCGCCGACGCGCAGCTGCGCGTGGCCGAGATCAACCTGGACACGGCCAAGATCCGCGCGGAGATCGTACGCATCGGAGGCGAGGCAGAGGCGAAGGCGAAGTTCCTCGTGGCGAACGAGCAGGCGCTCGGCGCGAAGCGCCGCGCGGAGGTGTTCAAGACCCCCGCCACGCTCGCCGACCTGCAGTTCGTGGAGTCGCTCGGCCCTGACCTCTCCATCCGCGTGCTGCACGCCGGAGAGGGGACACTCTGGACAGACTTGAAGGGATCGGCTCTTACGTTGCCCGCATCCGGCAAGGCAAACAAGAAATGAGGCATATGAAAACACTGACGCTTCTCGCGGCGTGCGCGTGCGCGCTGGCATCGGAATCAACGATGGCGGATCTGTCGCTGGCCGTACGCGGCCAGCCGGCCGCCTACACGATCGTCGTGCCGGAGAAGGCATCGCCATCGCAGCTGTACGCGGCCGAGGAATTGCGCGACTACACGGAGAAGGCGACCGGCGTGAAGCTGCCGATCACGACTGACGCCGCGCCTCTGCCGCCGAAGGCGATCTTGATCGGGGAGACGAAGTACACGAGAGGCCTGATTTCGGACGCGCAGGAGCGCGTCCCTCCCGTGGGGACGGATGGTTTTCGTTTGGTGGCGCGACCGCCGCATCTGCTTGTGATCGGTGCGCCCGACCGCGGTGCGCTCTATGGCGTCTACGAGGTGCTGGAGCGCTTTGTAGGTTGCCGCTGGTACGCGTCGTGGTGTGAGAAGGTTCCTCGTCTTGACCGCATCGCCGTGCCGGACACGCTCGACGACACGCAGGTGCCGGCCTTCGCGATGCGCGAGCCGTTCTGGTGGGACGTGCTGCAGAACGGCGCGTTCGCGGCGCGCCTGCGCGTGAACAGCCGCTCGTGGCGCAAGAACGAGGAAAAGTACGGCGGCACGCCGTTCCGCTTCGGCGGCGGACTCGGCAGCTGCCACACCTTCAACGCGCTTCTGTCGCCGGAGAAGTACTTTGACGCGCATCCCGAGTATTTCAGCATGGTGAAGGGGAAGCGCCTCAACGGGCGCACGCAGCTCTCCCCGGCGCGAAGTTCTACGGCGTGAGCCAGAACGACTGGTACAACTACTGCGAGTGCCCCGCCTGCAAGGCGATCGACGACGAGGAGGAGTCGCATGCGGGCACGATGGTCCGCTTCGTGAACGCCATCGCGGAGGCCGTGGAGAAGGAATTTCCGAACGCGCTCATCGAGACGCTTGCCTACCAATACACGCGCAAGCCGCCGAAGAAGACGCGCCTGCGGCACAACGTGATTCCCTGCCTATGCACGATCGAGTGCGACTTCGCGCAGCCGATCGACGTGAGTCCGTACAAGCAGAACATCTCGTTCCGCGACGACATCCGCGGCTGGGCGAAGCAGACGGACCTGCTTTACGTGTGGGACTACACGACGGACTTCCGCAACTACACGATGCCGTTCCCGAACGTGTACGCGCTGCAGGGCAACGTGAAGTTCCTCCATGCGAACGGAGTGAAGTGCCTCTTCGAGCAGGGTGCCTACCAAGGGCGCCACGGCGACTTCGCGGAGCTCAAGAGCTGGCTGCTCGCCAAGTGGATGTGGAACCCTGAGCTGCCGATGGAGCCGCTTCTCGACGACTTCTTCTCTGGCTACTACGGCAAGGCCGCACCGTTCGTGCGCCGCTACTTCGAGGCCGTGCACCGCCTGCAGCTGATGTATTCGGCTTCTGCCGACCGTCCGCTGCGCATCTTCGACGACGTGACGCTTCCGTCGCTCCCCGACGCCGTGCTGGACATGGCGACCGACTGCTGGAAGCAGGCGATCGACGCCGTGAAGGATGATCCCGTATCATCTTACAACGTGCGCATGGGGGCGTTCGCGGTTGACTACATGCGCCTCGAGCGCATGCGCCGGAAGTCTGACAAGGTCCTGTGCCTCGCGCGGAAGTCCCTCGCCGCCCAGGAACTCGTGAAGATGCAGGCGCTGGCGAAATCCCTGCTGGACCGCATGGCCGAGGCGAAGGACATCCGGCTCTCCGAGGGCGCCAACCTCCACGAGCAGCGTAAACGCGAGTGGCAAGAACTGCTGGCGCGCAAGCCGCGCCCGATTTCGGCTACGTCGTCCGGCGAGGTGGAGGAGCGCGACATCTCCATCTCGCGAAAGGGGACGTGGGGCGACTACGTGGACGACCCCAAGGCGGCGGACGGCAAGGCGATGAAGCTGTACAACACGCATTTCGAGTGGTGCACGACGTTCCCGATGCACAAGGTGGAATTCGAGCCGGGCGCGACGTACAAGGTGCGCGTGCGCGTGCGCGTGGACAAGCTGCGCGACGGCGGCGAGGCGTTCTGGGCGGGCGTGTACGATCCTGTGGCGAAGGTCGGGCGCGGCGGCATCCAGCCGCGAACGGAGAATGCTTCGGCAGAATACGCCTGGTACGACGTCTGCACGTGGGTGCCGAACGAGAACGAGTATTTCTGGATCGGTCCCGGGCGGTTCGGGAAGGACGGGAAGTCGTCCTTCAAGGCGCTTTGGGTCGACAAAATCGATTTTTCGCGTGTGACGAAATGAGGCTTTAGAAAAGGGCTGGAATGTGATATGCTAACCGCACGTCTTGCTGTAGACGGGTAAAGTCTGCGCGCCGCGTGAGCGGTGCGCGCCGAAGAAAGGACGAGCAGATGAAGAGACAGATCGAGCATGTAGCGGCGGTGGTTGCTGCCGGATTGATGGGCCTTGCGGCATGGGGCGCGGAGCCGTTCCCCAATCCGAGCATGATCCACCGCTACGTGGGTTCGGACACGAACGAGACGTGGCAGGGCGTCGTCAACAACGGCGTCGTCTGGAAGCGCGGCGGCGGCACCGTGACGATGCCCGCGCCCGCGCTCAACGGCGGCGGACGGCTGAACGTGACGGCGGGCGACGTGGTGCTCGACCTCGACGCCGCGCCGACGGTTCCGACGCTGCCCGACTACCTCGTCGACAAGATCAAGTTCTGGCTCGACCCGAACACGAACATCGTGCTCGAAGGCGATCTCGTCACGAAGTGGTTCGACCGGCGCGAGACGAACATCACGGACGCGGTTTCCTCCTACGTCTATCCCTACGCCTCCAGTACCTTTCACTGGGTGAGGCCCGTGCCGCAGCTGCAGGTGGCTCTGCATCACGAACTCCGGCGTCGCGGGCGGACTCATCCGTCCCCGCGAGCTTTTTGTTGTGTGCGCGGGCAAAGGCATGGCCGGATTCACGATGTTCAGCTCATGCCGAGGCGATGCCGGCCGCAACAGGCCGCGGCCCTGTTGGACGGGCGGTCCCAACAACGGGGGTGGTTCGCGCCTGTGGGGTTCGACGGATAACACGCGCGCGGACAAGGGCAGCACGCGCCTCGACCGAAATCCCGTCTGGGGCGGCTATCTGCCGATTCAAGACGCGACCTGGCATCTCGTGAGCACGCGCCTCCCGAACATAGACGAGGAATGCCACCTGAACCAGATCGGACTCGACCGCGACCTCGCCCAATATTCAGGCGGTTTCGTCCTCGCCGAAGTGATCATGTTCGAGCAGCGCCTCTCCGAGTTCGACCGGATGCGCGTGGAGGACTACCTGTGGAAGAAGTGGATGAAGAATGCACGGCAGACGTCCGTGGGTACGCTCGCCATCGCCACGAACGCCTGCGTGTCGGTCGCGACGTCCTCCGACGTG
>CACXPT010000243.1 GCA_902769585.1 uncultured bacterium | reverse complement strand
CGGCGGTTCGCGCCAACGACGTGGTCGGCCACCTTTACGTCGTTCGTCAGGAACCCGATGCCCGTGAGCGTCACGGCCGTGACGCCGTCTCCCGCGCGCGGTGCCAACTGCAGCGCGCCGATGAGGAACTCGCCGTTCACGGCGATGGCGTAGCTTGAGCCGGTGTCCGGCAGCACGGCGCATTCCCCGGCCGTCGGCGCGTGGCCGAGCGACCAGTTCGCCGCCACGTCCCAGTCGCCCTGTGATGCGCCCTGCCACACGTTCTCCGTCGCCGCCCATGCGTTGCCGCAAAGTGCCGTCAGGACAACGACGGAAAAGCACGCCGTCAGGCGTGTGGTCAACCTCAAAATGTCTGGACAGATTCTCATGGCCGGTCTCCTCATTGAAAACCAGCAAATAGTATAAGATTTGCGCGTGCGCGCGTCATGTCCCCATTTCGGGGGACACGCTATCATACGAGGCGTCCATTGGACCCATGGACGGGACCGGCGCTTTCGCCACATTGTCGTTCTACTTGTCGGAATGTGGATTGTGGAATATGGTCATGGGGTGATCGCCTTGAATGGGTTCACAACGGTCACATTTCCATATCGTTCACCGTCGGTCATGTCTTCGGAATAGACCGTATCGCAATTGGCGCGCTCCGCACCCGCAATGATCAATGCATCAAAAAACTGCAGCGCATATATCCGTCGCAAGTCGAGTGCGCGCAACACAAGATCAGGAGTGTCTGCAACGGCAACAAACGGGGACAGGCGACGTACATCCTCGTAGACCAATTGCGGTGCCCGGTCAGACTTGCGGATCAGAGTATTGGCGTACTCCTTCAAAATCTGCGATGAAATGACAAATGCCTGCGAGGCTATGGCATTCATGACGAGCGTCGCTGCGACACGTTTCTTTGCGACATCCTGATCCAACGTCGCGTAGACAAGAACATTCGTATCGAAGAGCGACGGCGCCACGATTTCGATTACCTCGCGTTGGCTTCCTCGCGGTTGAACACATAACCCTCGGCGAGCGATCCCTTCTGGGCCATGAAATAATCGAACATTTCGCGGGCTTCTTGCTCGCGACGCTTCTGTTCGGCCTCCGCAACCGATTCAAGATACCGCAACACAAGAGCTTCAAGCGTCATGCCGCTGTGTTCGGCATAACTTTTCGCGCTCATGACAATCGTGGGCGGTGCTGTCAATGTAAGAGACATTGTTCTAGCTCTCCGTGAAACTGACGGTATGATACCACATCCCGCCGAAGGTTGCAAGACGGCGCTCCGCCCGTCAGCTTCGTCTGAAGCCTCTGCCTTTGGGCGGGGGTTCTTGTTGGATTATCGTGCGGACGTGAGCTCCGTGCGCCGTTTCCACTCCGCGTGGAAGGCTTTTGACGCCTCGCTCTTGCCTTGAAAATTGACCATGTAGAGGCGCGCCTTGCGCGTGTTGATGTTCGCCTCGCCCCAGGTCCCGCACGCGCCGCCGTGCGAGATGCCGCCCTTGCCGTTCACGGCCATGCCGAAGCTGTAGGCGGTCTTGATCGCGGGCGGGGTCTGCTTTGTGGCCCATGCGCGCATGAGCGGTTCTGAGATGAGGATTTTCCCGTCCGGGGTGCGTCCGCCGCGCGCGATCATCTGGAAGAACTTGATCATGTCCTGCGGCGTGGAGAGGAGTCCGCCGCCCGCTTCGGGGTGTTCGCCTATGTGCAGGTAGGGGTTGACAAGCTTGCGGACGGGCTCCTCGGGACGGGGCGGCTTGTCTGCGGAGAGCTTGTAGACGGTGGTGCGGCGGGCGGCCTGCTCGGCCGTGGGGACGAACGTCGTGTCCGTCATGCCGAGCGGCTTGAGGATGCGCTCCCTCATTTCCACGTCGAACGGACGTCCCGTCACCTTTTCCGTGATGGCCGCCGCCACGTCGATGTCCCAGTTGCTGTAGACGTACTTCGTGCCTGGCTCGTATGCGAGCGGCTGCTCTGCGGCACGTTCGGCGAGGGCTTCCATGCCGGGACGCGGCAGATCGGCTTTCGGGAAGCGGGCGAGGCCGGAGGTGTGGCAGAGCAGCATGCGCAGGGTGGGGCGGTTCGTGGCGGCGAGGTTCTTCCAGGAGGGGAAGTACTTCTCCACGGGGTCGTCGAGCGAAAGTTTGCCTTCGGTGGCAAGGTTCAACACGAGCGCGCCGAGGACGCCTTTCGTGTTGGAGGCCATCCAGAAGACCGTATCCGGCTCCATCCGCCGTCCGGGCGCGGCCTCTCCCACGCACTCGAAACGCGGCGCGCCATCGGCGTCCGCCGTGACGAGCACCGCCCCTGGCACGCCCTCGGGCGCAGCGCGGTAGGTGACGTCGCCCGTCGCCGTGCCGGCGAGACTGGCCTTGTTCCAGGCCGCCTGGAACGCCGTGCGTTGCTTGGTCGTGCCGGACATCGAGATGCAGAGCACGCGCACCGCCTTGGTCTGGGGGTCGAACGCCGCATACGTGCCGTAGGCACCGCCGTGCCCCACACAATTCGGTTTGACGTTCAGGCCAAATCCGTAGGACGTGATCTTGGGACGATCAGGCGTCTGCCGCCGCGTCATTTCCCGCACCGCCAGCTCGGAAAGGATGCGACGCCCGTCCGGTGTCGTGCCGCCAGCCGCCAGCATTCTGAAGAAGCGGCACAGGTCGTCCGCCGTGCCGAACAGCCCGCCGCCGCCCTCGGGCTCGCGCGTGGGATCCGTGTACGGATAGCGGAACTGGGCGATCTTGATTTCCCTGGGCTTCAGGTTGTCCGTGAGCCTGTAGGACTTGGCGAGGCGCGTCATCTGCTCCTCCGACGGCACGAACGTCGCGTCCTTCATGCCGAGCGGATCAAGGATGCGCTCCTTCATCACGGCCGCAAAGGAACGCCCCGTCACCTTCTCCACAACGGCCATCGCCACGTCGATGCCCCAGTTGGAGTAGGCGTAGCGCTCGCCCGGATCGGCCGCCAGCGGCGTGGTCGCCGCGAGATGCGCCAGTTCGGCAATCGGCCGCTTGTCGATGGGCATTCCGGGGAAGAACGGCAGACCGCTCATGTGCGAGAGCGTCATCCGCACCGTCATCGGGCGGACAGGCGCGCGCGGGCCGTCCTTCGCCGCCACCTTCACGTCCGCGAATTCCGGCAGGTACTTAGACACGGGATCGTCCAGGTTCACCTTCCCCTCGTCCACCAGCGTCATCAATGTGGCGGCGGCGATCGCCTTCGTGTTGGAGGCCAGCCAGAAGAGCGAGTCGGGGCGCATCGGCGTTTTCGCCTCAAGGTCTGCGTAGCCGCGGCAGTCGCCGGTCGCCTTCCCCTTCGCGTCCACCACGACCGACACCGCGCCCGGCAGCTCTCCGCCGTCGACGTATGGCCCGATGGCATCGCCCACCGGCGAAGCGTACGCCATTCCACAGCACAGAACCACGCCAATCCTGGCAAGGCCCCGCAAGCTTATCATTCGTGTTCTTCCTGTTGACATGGAATTCTTCCTTTCTCTGGTTGTTTTTAAAGTTCTGCATCTACCTCAAAATAGAACGCGGAAGTTGTAGCGGTCGTTGGGGGCGGCGTCGCCGTGAAGCGTGAAATCCGTCCAGTCGTATGATTGGAGCGAATGGTCTTCCCACTTGAAATCGAACCCGTCTGAAAGCAGCCGCCCCCTGAACGCCGATGCGGGAACGGCAATCTCCATCTCTTTCCCAGACCATGCGGCAGACACTTCCGCCAACGGCGTCGACCATGAGAACATGCCCGTCCGCTTGCCCGGCTCGTGCATCCGCAAGACGGTTCGTCCGGCATGACTTCCGTCTCGCTCAGCCGTCGCGCGTTCCACCATGAAATCGTATCCCAGCCAGCCTGTGGCGGCAGAACGGTCTGCGTCGATGAAAAGCTTCATCCAGTCCTGGCCGTCAGGTGCCGTCATCGGCTCTCGCGTCCGCACATAGAAGCAGATGTCGTTCCCATTGCGCGAGACCTTCACGGCCACGATGTCGTTGCGTCCGGACATGTCCACGTAACGTCCGGCCTTCGTCCCGTGCGCGGTAAAATTCCTCCGCACTTCGTCGCCGACGGTGTCGCGGAACTGCGAGACCGTCGGCGGTATTTCATGCACGCCCTTGTACCGGCGGACATTAGCTACGAGCTGCCAGTAGTACGCGTCGCCCCAGAACCCTTTCACAGGTTCGCAGTCGCGCGAGAATTCGGGATTGAACTGGTCGCAGAACACGCCCGCTTCATTCCGGTAATTGTTCCATTCCGGCAGGCGCATCGCCCGCCATTCGTTCCATCCCGTCACGAAAATGAACGGCGGCGCTGCCTTCAATGCCAAGTCCCACTGCTCCTGAAAATTCGGTCCCAACGCCAACTGCGCAAGACGCGGATCGTTTGCGCCGCCATGCCAGCGCCGCCCCATCGCACCAGGCGCGCTCATCGCACACTTTCCAGCCGGACTGGCATTCTGCGCCACAGAGACGGCCATCATCTCGTCCTCCCCGTCCGG
>CACXPT010000242.1 GCA_902769585.1 uncultured bacterium | reverse complement strand
CTTCCTCAAGGACGCCTACGAGATTCCCGAGGCGGCGCGCACGAGCTTCGGCAAGCCGCTCGTCAACTTCCTCAACCTCCAGCCGGGCGAGCAGGTGCTTCAGCTCCTGCCGATCCGCTCCTTCGAGGGCGACGTGGACGTGATGTTCGCCACGAAGGACGGCACCGTGAAGAAGACGCTCCTCGGCGACTTCAAGAACGTCAACCGCAACGGCATCCGCGCCATCAACATCGAGGAGGGCGACGAGCTGGTGGAGGTGCGCCTCGTGAAGCCGGGCGAGGACGTGGTGATGATCACGCGCAACGGCATCGGCACGCGCTTCAACTCGGACGAGGTGCGCCGCATGGGTCGCACGGCCGCAGGCGTGCGCGGCATCAAGCTGCGCGAGGGCGACGCGGTCTGCTCGCTCGACGTGGTGGACGACGCGAAGACTCTCCTCGTCGCGACCGAGAACGGCTACGGCAAGCGCACCGAGTTCAGCGCCTACGAGCGCAAGCACCGCGGCGGCATGGGCGTGACGGCAATCAAGGGCGCGGACCGCAACGGCCACGTGGTGGCAGCGCACGCGGTGCGCGACGACGAGTCGATCATCTCCATCACCTCCGACGGCCTGATGGTGCGCCAGCGCGTGGTGGACATCACGGTCGTGAGCCGCAGCGGCATGGGCGTCAGGCTCGTGCGCCTCACAGAGGGTGCCACGCTCGTCTCTCTGTCCGTGGCAGATGCTGAACCAGATGAGGAACAATCATGAACATAGTAATACTGCTGGGTGCCCCGGGTTCGGGGAAGGGTACGGTCGCGGGCAGGCTCGCGTCCGAGCATGACAATCTTCGCCACGTGTCGAGCGGCGACCTGCTGCGCGGCGCCGTCGCCAAGGGCACGGCCGCCGGACAGGAGGCCAAGGGCTACATGGACGCCGGCAAGCTCGTTCCGGACGCGCTGATCGCCACGATGATCAAGGACGTCGTCGCCGAGACGACGGGCGACGTGACGATGCTGCTCGACGGGTTTCCCCGCAACGTGGCGCAGGCCGAGATCCTCGCCCAGATGGGCGCGCCTGTCACCGGCGCGGTGCTGCTGGACGTGGCGGACGAGGTCATCTTCGACCGCATCGCCGGCCGACGCACGTGCCCCAAGTGCAAGGCAGGGTATCACGTGAAGAACCTGCCGCCCAAGGTCGAGGGAATCTGCGACAAGTGCGGAGAGAAGCTGACCATCCGCAAGGACGACAATCCGGAGACGGTGAAGGACCGCCTCGTGGTGTATCATCAGCAGACGGAACCGCTTATCGCCTACTATCGCGAGCGCAACCTGCTCAAGACCGTTCCCGGCGTGGGCGATCTGTCCGCCATCGTCGCAAACGTCCTTGCAGTTCTTTGATGGGCAATTCTCGCACTAAGCACCAAGCACCAAGCACTAAGCACTAGGCACTAGGCACTAAGCACGATGAAAGTCGACATCAAGAACAAGGCGCAGATCGACCGCATGCGCGTGGCGTGCAGGATGAGCGCCGAGGTGCGCGACCTGTGCGCGGCGGCGGTCGAGCCAGGGATGAGGACGTCGGACATCGACGCGATCGTGCGCGACTACTGCGCCCGCAACAAGGTGAAGGCGAGCTTCTTCGGTTACGAGGGATTCCCCGGCTTCCTTTGCGTGAGCGTGAACGACGAGGTGATCCACGGCATACCCGGCAACCGCATGATCATGCCTGGCGACCTCGTGAAGTGCGATGTGGGCGTATTCACGCAAGGCTACAACGGCGACACGAGCCGCACCGTGATGGTGGGCGTCTCCGATCCCGAGGTGATCCGGCTGGTCGAGACCACGAAGAAGTGCCTTGCGGCCGGTATCGCCGCGGCGGGCCCCGGCGTGCATCTTGGCGATGTCGGCTACGCCATCCAGAAGGTGGCGGAGGACGCTGGATTCGGAGTCGTGCGCGATTGGATCGGGCATGGCGTGGGGCGCACGGTCCACGAGGATCCCGAAGTGCCCAACTACGGCAAGCCCGGCACGAAGCTCGTGCTGAAGCCTGGCATGACCATCGCCATAGAGCCGATGATCACGCTCACGAAGAATGGTGCGAAGACATACGTTGACCGCGCGAATGGCTGGACGGTGATTACCGCCGACCACTGCATGGCCGCCCACTGGGAACACACGGTTGTCATCACCGACGACGGCTGCGAAGTCCTCACTCTCCCCGCCGACTATCCCTGATTGTTAGTCCCCCCCCCGTCCCGCTCTCCCCCTCTTATCTTTTCACTATTCACTATAACCTTTTCACTATCCTGGCGGATGAGTCCGAAGGCACCACGGTCGAACGGTGACTGATTGCTCGTCCGTCAGGTTTTTAACGCCGCCATGATGGCGGTGCTTCTAGTCAGTGCGGGAGGGTCGCAACTTGTTGCGACCGCCAGGGATGCCGTTCCTCAGTTGCCCACCCTCAGCGAAACTCCAGCCAGTCGGCGGCAAGGAGGCCGCATGGACCGTCGGGGCCGCTGACGGCGTTCCAGAAGCGCATGTCCCAAGTGCCGTTGGCGGGATCGCCGAACATCGGCTGCACGGACGTGCTGATGGAAATCTCCAGCTTCGCCTTCTTTCCGGCGAGGTCGGCGGGGACGTCCCACTCGAACGGCGCCCACGCGCGCACGCCCAAGTCCTTACCATCCAGTTTGACCTGCGTGAGGCGTCCGCCCGTCGAGAGACGCAGACGATTGACTGGGACCGCCGCCATCTTGGCGGCGCATCCTGAGCGCGTACTCGTGGCACCAGGCACCGTCACTTCGGCCGACCACGTGGCCGTGCCCGTGAAGTCGGCAAGGCCGCTCGCCGCGAGCGGCCCCAGCTTCACCTTCCCCTCCGGACGCGGCATGACGACGCCGTTGAAGACGGCAAAGTCGCCCGTGAGGAACAGCGCCGGAAGAAAGAAGTTGCTGTCCGCCTCGCCGGAGGTGATGGCGAAGCTGTGTTCGCCTGCCGCGAGGTCGAACGGTTTCGTCTGGCGGTAGAGCGGATCGTAGCAGGGACGCAGGGACGTACAGGGTTCGGAAGAGTCCACCTTCGCGCCGTCCATCTCGAACGCATACGGCTCGGCGATGTGGCGGATCACGGTGTCGCCCTTCGCCGGCTGCTCGTTGAGGCCGATGGGGCGCCCGGAGGAGGTCACGGCATAGCTCATCGCGCAGTCGCGCGTGAGAAGGCGCACGCCCTTCAGCGGCGCGGCGACGGTAAGCGAACCTTTGCGCGAGGGGGCGAAGTTGACGCGGCGGATGTTCGGTGCGTCGAGAGTGAGATCCCAGTCGACATTCACGAGCGAGCGAACGGCGGCGGGAGGGTCGCGCTCCTGCGCGACCGCGCCGAACAACACCACGCCACGCGCGGGGAGGGTGAACGTCGTGCGCGTGCCGTTGCGCTCGGCGATGAGCGTGCGGTCGGTGAACGGTTGCAGGTTGAGCACCGCCGAGGTGCCGTCCGTGTAGTTGCGCACGAGGAGGTCCGTGGCGGGGGGCGTACCTTGCAACGGGCAAGATGCCCGTTGTCCCAGTGTGCCGGTACACTCGTATACGGAAAAGGTTGCGGGGAGGCGGTCACGGCAGAGGGCGAGGGCGTCCTCCGCTGTCAAATCATTCTTGCCCGTGCGTTCCTCGGCGTAGCGGCCGTCTGCGCGGCAGGTGAACACGAGCGGGAGGTCAGTGGACTCGCCTTCGTCGACGAGTCGGCACGTGAACTGGTTCAGCTCAAGCGTGCGCAGGAGACCCTGGAGATTGAGCCCCGTTACGCCTTTCCGTCCCGCGATCGCGAGCTGCTGCGCCGTACGGTTGGGATAGCGCACGGCCACCTCGCGTTCTGCGACGGTCTTGCGCGCCCATTCGGCGGCCACGCGTGCCTCGTCGGCGAGAACGCGCGCGTGCTTCTCGTACCACGGGTGGATCGGTCCCATGCAGGAGAGATAGCCGTGCTTTTCCACAAGGCCCTTCTCGTCCATTACGTCCATGCAGGAGATGTAGTGGTCGATACCGTGGAACGCGCACATCCACATCACGAACCGGAGCGTGACGGGGACGTGGTTGGCGGGGCCGCAGGCATAGAGTTCGGCGAGCCCGCCGTTGCCGCGGTGCAGGATGGCCTGGCGTGCCACGTTGTAGGTGACCCATTCGATGCGGTCGGGCTCGCAGCGAGTGTGGATCTCGTCCATGCCAGGCAGCGACTCGCCGCGCAGGCAGAGGATCGGA
>CACXPT010000241.1 GCA_902769585.1 uncultured bacterium | reverse complement strand
CCAGGCGGCGTCCTTGTCGCCGAACACCGACACCTTGATCTGCTCGGCCAGCTTCTCGGGCGGCATCCGGCGCATGTACGAGGCGTCCGAGTAGTCGTGATTGCCCCACACCCAGAACTTCTCCACCTTGCGCCCGTCCGCCGCCTTCCCGCCGGGGAACGCGTCGTTCCAGATGCGCACGAGGAAATCGATCTCCGTGTTGAGTCCCTGCTCCGTGATGTCGCCGGAGATGACGACGGCGTCGGCGTTGCGTCCGTGCAGCCAGCGGAAGACGCGCCCCAGCTGGTCTGGATCGTCCGTCACCCGCAGATGCGTGTCGCTCAACGCTCCGAACCGCAGCAGCGGCTCGTTCGCCGCCGCCTCCGCAGATAGGCGCCGCGCAAACGCGGACGCAAACGTGACGGCCAGGCCGCCGAGGAAACCTCTTCGAGTAATTGCCATATCATTCCTTCCAAATTTTGGATTTGCTGTCAATCATGCCAAAACGGCGTCCTTTGCGCAAGTGGAAAAATGAAAACGCGCACTTCGCCCTTGCGATTTACGGCGGTTCACAACAACTTCAGATGAGCATTTCAGGGAATTTCGGCAGGGGCAGGGGCGATCCTCCGCCCTGCTACCCTCAATTATGTTATAATCTCGCCATGGCAAATGTCCAGTCCATACCTGTCGTGTTCGCGTTCAACGCGGATTATGCCCTGCCTGCAAGTGTCGCCATCCAGTCCCTGCTCGCGAGCAAGCGCCCCGAGACCGCATACGACATCATCGTGCTCCACACTGGATTGCCGGAACGGATGAAGAGAAAAATGGAGACGATAGCGCCGATACGCTGGATCGAGGCCGACACGGCACGTTTTGCGCATTTCCCGAAAGGATGGGGTGGTACCGAGACCTGGTTGCGGCTGCTTCTGGCGGAACTGCTTCCAGAACATGACAAGGTGATATGGAGCGACGTCGATGTGCTGTTTTGCGACGACCTTTCCGATGTGTTCTCGCTCGACCTGGGACCTGCCGAATGGGCGGGCGTGGCGATGGAGGCCGACGGTGCGCCGTATCGGCAGCACAACTCGTGGGGCCGCCATGCGCGGATATACATTCCAAGCCTCATGGTGGCAAATCTAGAAAGATGGAGGGCAACCGGCTTTCTCGCCAGGTGCGAGCGCGTCGTGTCGGAGTACGGCAGCCGCCTCACCATGTGCGACCTGGACGTGCTGAACATCGCTGCCGAGAAGATCGCCCCGCTCCCTCTCGCCTTCTGCGTGTTAGAACGGCTGAAGTTCGGCGCTGACATGACTAAGGCTCGCGAATACGCCCCGTTGAGAAGCGTGTACACAGACGATGAATTGCGCGACGCTTGCCGTCATCCTGCAATACTTCACTTCGCCGGGCCGACCGTAAAGGTGTGGCTTCGCGCGCCGTGGCGGATGCCGGCTTGCTACCGCGAGGCGATGCTACGTTCCCCGTTCGGCGGACAAATCCGCGAATGGACATGGATAATCCGAACAACGATCCAGCTAATCCGTTGGTTTGCCGCATGGTTGTGCGGACCAGCGTCACGACGTCCTCGCGCCAGACGACATTTCGGCATCTACAGGCGCAGCCTCGCTGGTGCCATCGGACTGACGAAACTAGCGTCCGACTCCCTCTGGCAACCGACAGAGCAGACGAAAGGCTGAATCCACTTCTATTATCCGCTGTCTCGTGCTCATGGAAGCGTTGCTGTCGCAGGCTTGAGCGTTGGAGCAGAGACCTCGAGCTTAAGTTCGCCAGGTGCGTCGCGGTGGATGACGGCGACGGCCTTGCCGTAGAAGAGCGGATGCGAGTCTGTCTTCGTGAACGCCTCGAACGCATGCGCGTTGCCGTTGCCCACGCCAAGTATCTTGCCCGGACCAGACAGCTTGAAGAACACTCGGTCCATCGCGAGCGGATTGCGCACGCCTTTCGCGTCCACCACATCCACCTGAACCCAGATAAGCTCGTCCGGCTCGCCGCCCAGCTTCGGCTCGACCGTCAACTTGACGGCGGCAGGTTCTCCCGCCGTGCGCATCACCGTCTCGCCGATCCGCTTGCCGCCCTTGTAGGCGACCGCCTTCAGCTCGCCAGGTTCATACGGCACGTCGAACCACATGAGACGGTACTTCGCGCAGACGTTGTAGTAAGCGGAAGGACGCCCCTCCCCATCCGGCATCACGCCCTTCGTGCGCCGTCCCATCGACTTGCCGTTCACGAATAGCTCGGCCGAGTCGCCGTTCGTGTACACGAACACGGGCACCTTCTTCCCTTCGCGTCCTGGCCACGTCCAGTGCGGCACGATGTGGAGCGTGTACGCCTCCTGGTTCCAGTAGCTGCGGTAGAGCCAGTAGCGGTCCTTCGGCACGCCCATGAGGTCGACGATGCCGAAGTATGACGAACGCGACTCCTTCGCGTAGGGCGTCGGCTCGCCGAGGTAGTCGATCCCCGTCCAGACGAACTCGCCGCACACGTAGCGGTCCTGCTCCATGTAGTTGAACTCGACGTCCGCGATGTCGGGCATTGCGTTGAAGTCGTAGCCGTCCGTCTGGAACACGTTCCGCGCGAAGTCGTGCTTCTCCTTCGGCAGCACCTCCGGGTAGAATCCGTAGGAGCTCACAGCGGAGGCGGACTCAGAGTAGACGATCGGCTTCGCTGGGTACTTCGCCTTCACGCGGCGGTAGCAGGCGCCGTAGTTCCAGCCGGTGATGTCGAGGTCGTCGAACATGTTCTCGTCGAGGTACTTCGGCTCGCTCATCCAGCAGATGTTGCCGTTGCCGATCGGGCGCGTCGTGTCCTCAAGGCGCATCTGCTCGCGGAAGTAGGTGCAGCGCGCCTTCGTGAGGCCGTCGACGTAGTTCCTGTCCTTGTAGTCGGGCGTGACGATTTCGTTCGACATCGACCAGATGACGACGCACGGGTGGTTGCGGTCGCGCCGGACGAACTGCCGAAGGTTACGCGCCACGTACTCCTCCAGGTTCTGCTCCGGACGCCGCCCCGCCGTGCCGTCCCACTTGTCGAACGCCTCGTCCCACACGAGGATGCCCATCTCGTCGCAGAGGTCGAGCACCTCGGGCGCGGGACAGTTGTGGCTCGTGCGGAGGGCGTTCGCGCCCATGTCCTTCATGATCTGCAGCTGACGGCGCATGGCGGACTTGTCGAACGCCATCCCGAGCAACCCGAGGTCTGAGTGGAGATCCACGCCCTTGAACTGCACGCGGCGTCCGTTCAGGTGGAAGCCGTTCGCCGCCCAGTCGTTCGTCAGGCTCCCCGTTGCCACGGGAAAGGCGATTGACCGAATGCCAAAGCGCACGCGCTCGCACGAAAGGGCCTGTCCCCCATTCACGAGCTTCACCTCCGCCTCGTACAGGTTTGGCGCGTCCACGTCCCACAACGCCGGCTTTTCGATGTAAACGGAGAGCTTTCCATCAGTAGCGGCCGCGCAGGAGCGCGGCCCTCCCGTTGGAGACGTGAGAGGGTCGCGCTCCGGCACGACTCCCGTTGGGGACAGGGGAGGGTCGCGCTCCTGCGCGACCGCCACCTCCACCTGCGCACCGGTGGGGACAGGCCCCTCAATTTCCCACGCCACGCGCACCGTGGCCGCATCCTTGGAAACCTGTGGTGTCGTCACGAAGATGCCGTTGTGGGCGAAGTGCACCTTATTGCGCACCTTCATCATGACCTTGCGGTAGATGCCCGCGCCGGGGTACCAGCGCGAGCGATGGTCGCGCGTGTCGGCGCGCACGGCGAGCGTGTTGACGCCCGGCTTCACATAGGGCGTCGCGTCCACGCGGAAACTCGCGTAGCCGTAGTCCCAGCCGCCGGCCTTCTGTCCGTTCACGTAGACCTCCGGCGAGGCCATCACGCCGTCGAAGTCGAGGAACACCGACGCGCCCGCGTCGCCCGGCTCCAGCGTGAACGTGCGCCGGTACCAGCCCACCCCCTTCCACGGCAGTTTGCCCGAGCCGCCGTGGGCCGATTCGTCGAACGGACCCGAAATGGCCCAGTCATGCGGCACGCGCACGCACTCCCATGCCGAATCGTCGATGAACAACAGCCGCCGCAGCGACCAACCTGAACAAGCTACTGCATTTCATGCGGCAAGTATACCATGACAATCGCGGCAATTCAACCTTCGGGCTGGAACGTCGTGTCGTTTGTCAGGATCAAGTTGTCGATCTTTGCGCCGTCCTCGCGCGTGTGGAGCGTAAGCACCACGGGGCCCATCGGCAAAGTCAAGTCTACGGGGAACTCGCGCCAAGTCCAGTTTGGCGATTGGCCGAGGTGCCAGTCCGTGCGCGGCATCAAGAGCGGCCCGCGCGTGCCTGACTGCAAGAACGCGCCAACGTTGAGCGACACGAGGAACGAATCGTCCTCGGGCGTAGGCGCCAGCACACGGCCCCAGAGACGGTACTTCCCGGCATCCTTCACCTCCAGCTGCCAGGACACGCTGCCAGGCCCGCTCCCGCGACCGCCAATCTCGCCTGGCGTCCACACGTACGCCCCACCGCTCGCCGCGCCATCCTTCTCCACACGCATCTTCCGCGCCACGACGCCCTTCTCCGCCTCCCAGCGCACCGGACGGATGCTTCGCACGTAAATGCGGTTCTCCTCCATTTCCTTTTTCATCCTCGCCAGCTCCGCACGGTAGGCAGCAAGGCCAGGCACGTCGCCAAGTATCTCTGCGCCGATGTCGCGTCCGTCCACCGCGAGCACGGCGGCGGGCTGCTGCGGCTCGATCTTCTCCGGCGCGAAGAACGGCGAGTTGGCGGCGAGGGCGAGCGGTCCCTCCTCGCCGCGCACGCCAACTTCCACGCGCGCATCGTCTGCGCGCGCCGTCGCGGCGGAGGCGCGGAACGTGGCGCGGAACGCGGCGAACGCGGCCGGATCGGCGGCATTGTCATCCACGCGCACCCAGAACGCCGCGCCGGGAACTGGCGCGTCGGAAACCAGGAGACCCCACGCGTCGTGGTGCGCCACGGTGAGGCGAAACGCGCGCACTCCGGACGCGCCGTCTCGCACGATGGCGATGCGCGCCTTGCCGCCGCGCACGTCGCGCGCCCACGGCACGCGCACGCCGCACGCTCCGGCGCCGAGGCGCACGAACACGGCGTCGTCCTGGCCAAGTTCGCGCGCGAAAGGCGGCGCGTCGCCAGTCACCGGCACGCGCTCGTCGTTGACGAACACCTCGTCGACGTCGCACGGGAACACGATGTGCGATTCGAGCGTGGGCGTCTCGGGCGGAATGTCGCCTGGACGGTACGCGACAAGACCGAGCGCATCGCGACCGCGCTGAGCGCCGGCCCAGAACGGACGGAGATGGAGCGTCTTCTGGTGCGGACCGTTCCCCTCGGGAATCTTCTTGCGCCCGTAGGGATCGCGCCGACCGTCGGCGATGAAGTAGGCGCGCGGAATGCGGTTTGTGGAGGCGAAGTCCATGGACAGCGGAATGTCCATGTTCCAGTAGTTTGCACCAGCGGTGCCGAGCGAGACGTTCTTGCCCGTCCAGAGCACGCGCACCTTCTCTGGTTCCTCGCCCCACATCGACACCACCGTACGCGGCGTGCGCGCAGCGAGTTCGCGGATGGCGGCGTCAGGACGCCAATCGGAAAGCTCGAATGGCAGTGGCGGCGTCTCGCGCGTGCCCGGCAACGGC
>CACXPT010000240.1 GCA_902769585.1 uncultured bacterium | reverse complement strand
CTGTTCATGCAGGAAGGATTCAAGGTGCAGGCTGTATGCGTAATTGAGATGCCTTTGGTTGCAGTACCAGATGTCGCCGCACTTGGTCTCGTCCTCGTATATTCCGGTCCCGCCGCCGAAGAACGGAATGCCCATGTCCGCATAAAGATAAAGCCCCACGATCGTGTTGCCGTTGCCCGGCAGGACCGAACACCACATGCGTTCCTTGCCCGTCGCGGCCTGCAGCATGCCGATGCCGCGCGACTCTTCCTCCAGGGCGCGGACGTATGCCGCGTCAAAGTCCTCGATGTCGGTATATTCGGTGATGTTCGGATGAAGGGAGTGGTAGAGGGTCTGCGTGCCGACATGATGCGCCTTCAGGGCGTCGATGACGTCGAACCGCCGCCAATCGACGAGTTTCTTGCCGAGGTAGCCCACCATGGCGAAATGCCCCTTGACGCCTTCCGCGGCAAGCAAGTTAGCAATGTCGCGTATCGCGTCGGAACTACGAGGCTGTACGAAGTCCTCGGTGTCGAAGAAGAACACGACCTTGGTCGACTCGGCGGCAGCCACGGAAAGCGCCGCAGCCAGCAGGACCAATCCCAGAAATTGCGTATATGCTTTCATCATCACTCACATCTTGTTCTTGCCTACTGAAGCTTCAGCGCGGTGCACTCGGTAAGGACGCATGGCGAGTGAGTGTTACCGCCACGTGGGGCGGCCGGATGGGGCGACGAACGAGCGCAGCTCGTAGGGCTTCAGCCGGAGGGGCACAGCCGTCCCGCCGACCTGTTTTCCCGTGACCAGATCCGCGGTCGACGGCGGGAATTGTACTTCGACCGCAGCGTCGGCCACGCCCGTGTTCACGACATAGAAGTACGACTTGCCGTCAAATTCCTTCTGGCGTACGCGAACGAGCGAATCGCCCGCCTCGGACGGCACGTCGTCGAACTCCACCGCCGGCAGGGCGCGGAACGCCTGGATGAACGGCACGAGCGCGTCCTCGGTGCCGTACGTGCCAATGAGGAACCCGCCCTTCGAGAGTCCCAGCACGTCGTGGTAGCGGAACGGCACGGCGTAGTGCTTCAGCGCCGAACGTCCCGATGGGTTGATCGTCGTCACGCGCCATGGACACTCCTTCAGCCATGCGCAGGAAAGCGTCTTGCCGGGCTGGCCTTTCGTGATTTTACCGATGGCGGATTCCCAATAGCGGTCATGCTGGTTCACCCAAGGGAACGCGGCGCCGTCGAGGAGCGTGTAGTCGCCTTTCTTGAAGTAGAGATTGCGATGCGCGGACTCGGCCGTCGTGCGGAACTCTCGCCAACGACCGTTGTCCTTGGGGTTAGACGGATCCATCGGACCAAACCAGCGGTAATCTGCGGGAATCTCCGTCTGGCAGACGATGATGTTCGGCACGTCGGCGAGCAGGCGCACGTCCAGCCCCGCGCGGCGGTTCGCCTCGGGGATGAAGTTTTCCTTGCCGAAATCGGGATGGCGCCAGTCCGGCAGCAGGAACGTGTTGACCATCAGCTTGAGGTCGGGACGCGCGGCGCGCAGCTTCGCCGCGAGCCGACGGTAGAGATCCGCCACCACGCCGCAGCGCCAGTCGAGCCACGCGTCGTACGCATGCGCGCGAATCCAATCCGCATACCCCTTCCCGCGCATCGGGTCGTTGCGGTCGACGGGAATCGTCAGACCCTTCGCGCGCGCGAACGCCTCCACGGCGTAGTCGTTGTACCCCGCGCGCTCGTCGCCGAACCAGGAGAGAGAATGGCGCGTGAGGTGCAGCACCACGCCCTTGAACGAGGAATGCGCGCGCCCTTCGGCGATGAACGCATCCACCGCGCGCTCCAGTGCGGCCTGCACGTCTGGATGGGCGATGTTGAAGTTCGGCGGCGTACCGTGCCAGCCTCCCGGATTGGGACGTCCGTCGTCGAAGATCGAATACGGCGAGGTATGGAGCGAACCGTCCTCGATCTTGTCGCGCGTGATGCTGTCGCGCGGCAGGATGATGTCGTTCTGGTTGATCGTGGGCATGAAGCCGAGACCTTCCCTGTCGAACTTCGCGTAGTAAGCCTTGCGGTAGGCAGGGGCGTGCACGCGCGGGTTGTATTCGCCGTCCATGAGTCCCCCGTACCACGCCCCGGGATAGGCGAGCAGATTCTGCCCCGTATACTTCATCGTGGCGGCGATGCGGTCGATCATCGGCCCGACGCGTTCCTCGTTCGTGCCGTCGATGCCGAAGTCGTACCCAATCGCCGGATCCTCGAAGTAGAGCGCAAAGGTGCGCCGCCAGCCGTCCGCGTTCGCCGCGGGCTCGCGGATGGCGGCCACGGGGAGACGGCCGCTTTTCACCTTGTAGAGGCGGATGGCGGCAATCGCCGCTGGCGCGCCGCCGCGCGCCGTCATCGCCGCCAGCGCCACGTCCGTCCTTTCGCCATGGTACGGCCGCGCAGGAGCGCGGCCCTCCCGGGAGGGTCGCGCTCCTGCGCGACCGCCGTCCCCACTCCAATAAATGCAGCGGTGCGTGAGGATGCGGCCCGTGTTCGGATACTCGTCGCCGCACGCCACGCCCTGCTGGAGCGCGTAACTCGCGCCCGTTGCGCCGTCCCAGGCGGTCTGCCCGCATCCCTGCACGATCAAGTCCATCGTGCGTTTCCGGTCGTCGGGATAGTCGATCTCGAACACGTACAACGGCGTGGATTCGTCCAGCGTGAACCGATAGGCGAACCTCCCGTGGACGGCCTCGTCCGCTTCCAAATACGGCGTGCCGTTCAAGTCGCCGATGCGGCACGCGCCGACGGAGACGAAGCGGTTGGTATCGGCAGGCACATGGTCGAACACGAGCTGTTCCACGAGCTCCAGCTCGCCCGGCACGCCGCCATTCGCAAGCGGCGGCGCCTCGAACGGGTTGGGCGGGTCGTTCGCGTATTTCGCGCGGTAGTCCGGCGGGGGCGGCGGTTCGGGTTCGCATCCGCCGCCGTCGATGAAGAGACGCCTCACCGCGTCATCGTCAAGCGGCGCGGAATAGATCCGCAGCTCGTCCATCGCGCCGTCCATGAACGCGCTGCCGCCGTAGCCGCCCACGAAGAACGTGTCGAACATGCGCCGATGCGAGAAGGAGAGCGCGCCGGGACGCCCCCCGCGCGGTGCCTTCGCCGCCGCCTTCATCGCGCCCGACATGCTGCTGTCCGACATCCGGCGCGCGCTCTTGCGTCCGTTGAGATAGATGGACGTGCCCTTCTTCTCGTCCCACGTGAAGACCACGTGGTTCCATTCGTTCGTGAGATACGGACGGAGCAGCAGGGTGTAGCGGTCGCCGTCGTCGGACTGGTCGGCGCGCAGGCGCGGACCGTACTTCCAGAACCAGAGCGTACCCGATCCGGCGCGCGGGTTGGCCGTCTGCGTGCAGAGGTAGAACCGGCGTTCCTCGCCGCTGGGCGTCACGCCGTCCGCAGGCTTGAACCAGAAGCTGACCGCGCCGCGCAAGAGATTGAGATTGCCTTCCGTCTTGTAGCCAAGCGCCGTGTTCATCCCCTTCTTCATTTCCAGCGCTTGCCCGCGCAGACCCGGCACGAACTTCAGGTTTCGCGACTTTGGAATCGGATCGGGGTCGCCGCCCGCGGCGCCGGCCTTGGCCGTGCCGTCGAAATCGGCCGCGAAGAGCAGTTTGGGCTGCGGCGGAGGCGGTGCTTTCTCGTACTCCCGCACGAACTTCTCCATCCGCGCCTCCAGGCACGCCAGCAGCTTGTGCGGATTGGACTTGGGCCGCCAGATGCAGTGACCGCCCGTGTTCGGCTCCTCGTCGTGGCGGTACTCGTAGAAGTCGCACCGGTTGCCGGCGGCGCGGTAGGCGTCCGCGAACGCGCGGTGCGATGCGATGGGCACCACCTGGTCCGTGTCGGCGTGCGTGCAGAGAAGCGGCGCCATTCCCTTCCGAATGAGCGGAATCGGGTTCATGGCCTTCAGGCTCTCCTCCGTCACGCCCTTCCCGAAGAGCGGCACGTAGCGTCCACGATGCATATGGAAATCCAATGCTGGATCGCCGATCGCCGAGATGGAGATCGCGCCCGCCACGGACTCGGGCGGCAGGTTGACGAGCGTCCACAGGACGAGATGCCCGCCCGCCGAACCGGGAGAGCACGAACTTCGCCGCCGCCACGCAGTCGTCGCCGCACGCGGGCCACGGGTTCTTCGCGGAGGCGAGGCGGTACTCGATGTTGAACGCCGCGAAACCGAGTTCGCGCTGGAAGAACTCGGAGATGCCCGCCACGCTCGGACGATGCAGCGCGGTCCAGCCGCCGCCGTGGATCACGAGGATGAGCGGCGTGTCGGGCCGCACGTCGTCCGGCAGGTAGAGGTCGCCCAGGCCATCCGCGCCCAGAGCCGAATCATACGGAATGTCACGCACCACGCGCGCAGGCGCGGCAACGGCAACCGCCGCCGCGCAGACGGCGGCGGCAACCAGCGCCACTCTCAAATGCAATCTTATTTTCATTGCCTGCTGCATCCAGGCGTTCGCCCCGAACGCCTCGGATGCAACGGCCAGGATTGCGGCAAAAATCGCCAGCCGATGCATCTGTTTCTCTTGTGTCTTCATGCGATCTATTATAACATAGACCACGGCTTGGACGTCACTTCCTCTTCCTGAGATATTCGGCAAAAAGGTAGTCGTAAACCATATAGCCGTCGGCAGCGCGATAGACAAGGTCATGTTCGATGAGGCTCGGCAAGGCCGTACGCACCGATGACGGAGCGGTAAGCGAATGACGTCTCAGAAACTCGCCGGCCGTCAATTCCTTCACCTTGCCTTCAACCGCAATTGCGCGAAGCAGATTTTTCCCGACCTCCGTCTGCGCGACGAGAAGGTCATGGAATGTCAATGCGCGGTCTTCAACGAGACTTTCCACTGCCCCTGCCAAGTCTCTCTCGGATTCAAGCGCGCCGCCCTCTCCCCATATCCGGTTAAGGACGCTCTGCAGATACCACGTCACCCCGTCAAAGCGATTGTAGAGCGCCATGAACGCCTCGGGCGAAAAGGCGCGCCCCGCCTCACGGAAGAACCTTTCGGCAAACGCAAGATACGAATCCGGCGCAATGACGTCAAGCGACATGATGTCGGTGGACTGATAGAACGGATGGCGCGGCGAGGTGAACATCTCGCCCATCATGTGATGGCGGGAACCGGCAAAGATGAAGCTTGTGTTCTCAAGGAACTGGATGTGGCTTCGAAGCCATGCCTCCGTGCCCTTTTCCGGATAGTCCATGATCTGCTGAAACTCGTCGACCGCAACCACAATGCGCCGATCTTTCGATGCGAGATAGTCGAACACGCCCTTCAGCGTGGCCTCCGTCGCCGCCTTCTCGACGGCAAAGGAGAACGAAACGCCACCCGTGCCATCTGGAGTCACGGTCGGACGAACGGCCTTGAAGAAACGTCCGATTGCCGTCAACGCCCTGTCAACCGTGGTGTCCAACGCACCGACCACGGCAGAGGCGAACGCCTGCGTGAACTCATTGAGGTTTGCCGTCGAGTAGATGTCAACATATATGGGCGCGTACTCTTTCGGAAGCGAGTGGAACACGTTTCGGATAAGTCCTGTCTTTCCATAACGGCGCGGAGCCATAAGCGTGAGATTCCGCTCGTTCGTGAGAGCCGAAACGACTTTGCCCGTTTCCTTGACCCGGTCACAGAAAAACTCCGGGCCACGATAACCGCTGATGACAAATGGATTATTTGGCTTCATGGGCGTAGATTATACTACATAACGCCCATGGCGTAAAGTACGAAACGCAAACTACGCCATGTCCCGCCGCGAGGCGCGGCGGAAAAGACGGATTCGCACGAAAATCAGCGGAACATGATCACTGTGCCGCGTGGCTGGATATAGAGCATGCCGCGGCCCATCACCCATGCGGGATACTTCTCGTGAGAGACTTCAAACACGATCTTCTGCCCGTTGTAGGTAAGCCCCTTCACATTCGCCACGCCGTCGAAGTCGAGGTTGATCTTCGCGCCGCTCGCCACCTCCAGCTCCGTCGTCTCGGGGATGTAGTCGGCAAGATCCGTGCGGTCCGCCGCCGGTGCCGCCACGATCGCCACGTCGTCCAGCAGCAAGTAGGCGCGGTTATTCTCCCCGAACGCGGTGTGGAACTCCAGCTGGTACGTGCCCGCAGCCGGCACGGTGAACGGCTGACGGATCACGCGCTCGGCGTCGTGCTGCAGCACATTCGACCGCCAGATGTAGTTCGTGCCCACCAAGACGTAGAACTCGGAACGCTGGTCGTCAGTGTTCAAGTTCATGTTGGCGCGGAAACGCTTCACGCGGAACGACAGCTCGTAGCGGCCCGCCGCCGGAAACGCGACCTGCTGGCGCAGCGCGCCGTCGGCGTTGTACATGAACACGCAGTTCGTCCCCTGCGGCGCCTGCTCCTTCGCCTGACCAAACCAAAGACTGGCGTTCAGACCTGCTTCCCGTCTGGTCATGCAGCCGACATGGTACGTCCAGCTGTCGTCAACAGACTCAAACCCGCCGTTCGCCACCAGGTTCTCCGGCACCGTTTCCGACACGCGCTCCAGCGCGACGTCGTCCAGCCACGCGCTGCCAGCGGTATACACGAGCCCGACGCCGTCAATGATCTTGGCGTCTTCCGTACCCGCGAACGTCAGCAGCTTCTCGCCGCCCTCCGACACGTCGAACACGGCCTCGTATTCCTTCCAGTCGTCATGCCGCACCCATGTCTGCTTGATGATCCGATCATCCAGCTTGACGTTGACATGCTGCGGCGAAAGACCGCACCGCTTCGCCAGGTGGAACGTCAGGCGGTAGCGCCCCGCCGACGGTAGCGAGACCGTCTGCGACAGAGGACGTATCGCACCGTAGATCTGGGCGCAGAGGAAACCGTCCGCCATCTCGTCCGGCCAGGCCCAAAGTCCCGTGTCCACACTCGTCACGCCGTCGAACCACCTACGGACAATAATTCCACCGCCAAATCCATTGGACACCTCTTCCTTCGTCCAGCCAGTGCAGTCCGCCGCCCTAGGCTTGAAGGCATATCCCGTGTTCGCATAATTCGAGAGCGACTCCTCGAAGCCCGGATTGGCGATCTCCACCTTCACCGGCGCCTCGGCGGCGGCGCGCACGGGAACGATCTTGATGTCGTCCATCATCACCGTCTTGGCGTCGTCACCGGTATCCGTGAACGTCAACGTGTGGTCGCCGGCGGGAAGCCACGGCAAGGCCACCTCGAAACGCATGAACGACAGCCAGTTGAAGGACGTGTAGTCGCACAGTTCTACGCCGTCGATCAGCATCTTCATCGGCTTCAGGCAACCGGAGTCTCGCGCGCCAAGCGAAAACACGAGCCGGTACAGTCCCGCAGCCGGCAGACTGAAGGACCCCGTCGCCCGTCCGTGGCAGATGTACAGGAAACGGTTCCCCTCATAGCCGAGGCCAAGCGAATCTTCCGGCTGGAGGTTCCAGTGACTCGCCGTGTCGTGGTAAAGCGACTTGGAGAGGACCATCACGAGGGCGCCGCCGCTCTCATACATCGACCGGTCGAACACCCAGTTGAGGTTCGTCTGCGCGATCGTCGTGCCCTTGCCGCCGCCCACATTGTTCGCGGCATTGCCCGTGAACGCCTCGAACGTCGCGTTGGAGAAAACGGCCGGCGAAAGGAAATCGTCCTTCGGCTCCGGCGGCACGAGACGCATTGTCCCCGCCGTCACACGCACCTTCGCGTCCGCCGGCAAGGACGCCACGGAGATATCTCCCCCTCCGGATTTCTCAACAGTGCCCGCCGCCGCGTCGTCATACCGGTTGAGGAGGCCCTGCGCGCCGACGGCGAGTCGCTGTCCCGTCGCCTTCACCGCGAGCGGCAAACCCTCCGAGCGGATCCTGCCGCTCTGCAATTCCACGCTTCCCGTGAAGCCGTCGTCAACCAGCGTCGTGGTGCCCGTCCCGCTTTTGACGAGCGCACCGCCACCGACGAGCGCGCCCGACACGTCGGAGGACGTCGCGACCGACACGCAGGCGTTCGTGGCGATGGCGAGCGTACCCACGGACGTCTGCCGTGCATTCTTCATCCACTTCTTCCACAG
>CACXPT010000239.1 GCA_902769585.1 uncultured bacterium | reverse complement strand
GCGGGCGGGCTGGAGGAACCGGTGACGATCACGGCCGTGTACGACACGCACTGGTACGTGGACGCCGTGAACGGACGCGACGACGGGTACGGCACGTCGTCGTCGCCGCTTCGCCGCCTGTGCGACGCGCTGAATTACCAAAGGTCCGGCGACACGGTCCATGTCGCGCCGGGCGTCTACGACGAAGGCACGATGACGAACACGACGACAATCGGCGCGACCGTGTCGAAAGTGATCGGTTCCCGCGCGATCGTGAACAGCGGCGTCACGCTCGTCTCCGACGAAGGCGCGGACGAGACGTTCATCGTCGGCGCCCCCGATACGGCGAACGAGACGTATGAGGGCTACGGCGACGGCCTCAAGGCCGTGCGCTGCGCAGGCGTGTACGCGGGCGGTTCCGTGAAGGGGTTCACGCTCACCGGCGGACGGACGAGCTTTAACGGCATTGACGATGCCAGTTGCGGCGGCGGCGTGTTGTGTGAGGATGGAACAGCCGTGGTGGAGGACTGCGTCATCTCCAACTGCTACGCCCTCGTCGGCGGCGGCACGTACAAAGGCACCCTCCGCCGTTGCCGGATCGTCGACTGCCGATGCTCCCCTGTCGGGAACGCCCCCGCCGCGCGCTACGCGCATTTGTTCAATTGCCTCGTAAACCATTCGCGCGGCATGTGGACGGTCGCCGACATGTACAGGATCCACTCCTGCACGATCGGGCCGGACAACACCAGCGCCAGCGGCGGTGCCGTCGATACGCTGTACCGCATGGTGTCTCGCGCGACCGTCAACAACTGCCTGCTCTTCGGCAAGGTCACCCAGCACTCCGGCAGCGGAACGGCCTATTCGAACTGTATCTTCAACGCGGCGTTTACCTTCAGCGACACGAACTTCACCACGAACAACTGCCGGTTCGTGCCGACTGCGGATTTCGCGCTTGACGAGGACGGGCGTCCGTCAATCGGTTCCAGCGTGGCGATTGACGCGGGCGACGCGACGATCTACGACGCCGACTTGCTCGGCGACTTCGACTGCGAGAAAAAGCCGCGTTTCGTCAACGGCCTCAAGCTGGACGTGGGCGCATTTGAGGCGGATTGGAAGGCGCGTTACTCCAAGGTGCTGGGGCGCGGCGTGGAGGTCACGGACGCCGATCCCGCCGCCGAGGAGCGCGGAGACGGCGTGTTCCTGCCGGACGGGACGCTGGCTCTCAATTGGGCGTCCGGGGGGCGACGCGGGAAACGCTACCAGTTCGACGTCTCCGTGTCCGGCACCGGCACGCTCACGGTGCTGTTGAACGGCGAGCCGTACAGGAGCTACACGGCCGCGTCCGGCGCGGTGTCCGATGCGATCGTGTCCGACGCCGCCTCGTTCACACTCGAGTTCGCCTACACGCCCGGCACGAATGACAATGGCGGCGCGACGCTCTCGCACTTCCAGGACTTCGCCGGCACGATGCTGATCTTCAGGTGAGATCGGGAATGCGCATGAGACAGGCTTTTCTTTGTACGTTCGTTCTCGCCGCGTCGATCCCCGCCCTCTGCACGGCAGGCGGAGCGGGCTTCTTTCGTCTGGACACGCGGAAGGACGGGCGCGATGCGCTTCTTGACGGCGACGGCAAGGCTTTCTTCGTGCGCGGCGTCGACCATGTGCAGTTCAAGGGGCACTGGTGCGCCGCGCTCAAGAAGTTCCCGCACTTAGAGTGGAACAAGGCGCACTACGCATCCGAGGAGGCGTGGCGGGTCGAGACGGTCGACCGTCTGAAGACGTGGGGTTTCAACACGCTGACGGGCGTTCCCGACGATGCGCTGCTCCATCGCGGACTGGCGCACACGGTGACGCTTGATTTCGGCAAGCGCGTGTACCGGACCGACTGGAATAACGATCCGGACATGGCGATCAAGTCCGGCAGCAGCCCCTGCACGTATTTCCCCAACGTGTTCTCCACCGGGTTCGTGGCGCGGTGTGAGGCGTTGGCGGCCGCGCGCTGCGGTGCCCTAAAGGGCGATAGGACTCTTGTCGGCTATTTCCTCGACAACGAGCTGGCCTGGTGGGGGAATGCCGGCGTGAAGGAACGTGGCGGCGCGGAAGGCATGTTCGACGCGGTGGCGGCGCTTCCGTCGGAGCACAGCGCGCGCAAGGCGCTGGATGCGTTCCGTGCGGCGCGACCGGCGGACGAGCCGCTTGAAACGACGAAGGCTAAGTTTCTTGCGCTCGTAGCTGATCGCTACTTCTCGACATGCGTGAACGCCGTGCGGAAGCACGATCCGAACCACCTGGTTCTCGGTTGCCGCTTCGCCGGTTTCGGCGGGGCGCACAAGATCGTCTGGGAGGTGGCCGGACGGTACTGCGACGTCGTGTCGTTCAACTGCTATCCGCACAGGGACTGGAAAACGGGCGAGCTGCTGGAAAAGAGAGGGGGACGGTCGCTGGCCGAAGTGTTCGACGAGTATCATGCCGTCGCGAAGAAGCCGTTCCTCGTCACGGAGTGGGCGGTCGTGGGCCTAGACGCCGGGCTCCCGTGCAAACACGGGGCGGGCCAGCGGACATCGACGCAGAGGGAACGGGCCCTGGTGGCCGAGGCGTTCGCGCGCTTTTTCATGTCGCGCCCGTACGTCGTGGGATACGACTGGTTCATGTGGGTGGACGAGCCGGCGCTCGGCATCAACATCGACGGAGAGGATTCGAACTATGGGCTCGTCAACGAAAAGTCCGAGCCGTATCGCGAGCTCGTGGGGATGTTCACGCGGCTTCACCTCGAGGGACGATATGCGGCGACGACGCCGAAAAGCTGCATCGGGATGACGCGCAGATGGGATCCGTATCCCGGCTGGTGGGAGAAGCGCCATGCCGAGAAACTGGCCCAGATCGCGGCGTCCGGCGGCAAGATAGACATCGTCTTCGTCGGCGATTCCATCACCCACAACTGGGAAGGCGCACGAGGACCGGGATCCGACTACGCGGCGGCGACGGCACGCAGAACGTGCTGTGGCGTCTGCTGAACGGCGAGCTGGACGGCTACACGGCGAAGTGCATCGTGCTGATGATCGGCACCAACAATGGCGGAAAGCCGGAGGAGACAGCCGCAGGGATCAAGGCCATTCTCGATCTCATCGCACTGAAGCAGCCGTCAGCGAAGGTGGTGCTGCATCCGATCTTCCCGAGCGGCGCCACTGCAGACCACCGCTGGCGCGTGCGCAACGCGAAGGTCAATGCGCTGATCAAGCCGTTTGCGGACGGCAGACGCGTCATCTGGTGCGACTTCAACGCACGCTTCCTCAATCCCGACAAAACGTTGAAGAAGGACTTGATGATGCCCGACGACCTTCATCCCTCGCCGCCGGCATACGACATCTGGACGGAGGAACTGGCGCCGATCTTCGACAAATTGTGAATGAAAAGACCATGAAAAAGAATGCAATCCTGGCGTTGGCGGTTTCCATGGCCGCGTTCGCCCTTGAAGGCGGAGAGCTCTCGTACTGGAGCGTCCGCAAGGACGCGGACGGCTATTGGACGTTCGTGGATCCGCGCGGGCGGGACGTGTTCATACGCGGCGTGGAGCAGGTGGTGTGGCGCGGACATGGCGCTCCCGACGGCAATCCCCCGGCCTACCGGGCGCACAACATCGCGAAGTTCCCCAACCGAAAGGCATGGGCTGACGACACGGAGGCAAAGCTCCGCGCATGGGGCTTCAACGCGCTGGGCGGCTGGAGCGACGAGACGCTGCGCGGGCGCGGTTTCGGCCACTTCGTCCACGTCGGGTTCGCCTGGCCTCCGCTCTTCATGGTAGATGAGGACCGTGACCTGAAGATCGATCGGAAGACGGGCCGGTTCTTCCCCAACGTGTTCTCGCCGCGCTGGGAATACCACTGCCACGTCCTGGCGCGGTCGCGGCTGATCCTGCAGGGATCGGATGCGGACTTGATCGGCATCTACCTCGACGGCGAGCTTCCCTGGTGGGGCGAAAACGGCTGCCCGGACCGAGAGGTCGGCCTCTGCGACGTCATCTGCGCCCAGCCGGAGGGACATTCCGCGCGCAAGGCCTACGACGAATTCATGGCGGCTCGCCCCGACGGCGGCAGCCGCGCCGCGAAGCTCGCCTTCATGAAGCTCATTGCCGAGAGGTATTTCAAGACCACGACCGCCGCCGTCCGTCGAATCGACCGCCGGCACTTGATCATGGGCTGCATGTTCGCAGGCTTACGCGGATACGGTCCGTTCTCGACGATGGAGGCGTGTGCGAAGTACTGCGACGTCGTGACGCTCGACATCTATCCGCCGGTCGATCTGGAGAAGGGCGTCGTCTTGAGGGCCGGAACGGACCTTGCGGACGTGAAAGGCGACGCCACGGAACGCGAACTGTTCCCGGAACTGGACCGCATCGGCCGGATCCTCGACAAGCCGCTCCATGTCACGGAGTGGAGCTTCCCGTCGGTGGAGGGCGGATTCCCGTGCGTGAACGGCGGCGGCATGCGTTTCCGCACGCAGCACGAACGCGCCCTGGCATCGCGCCTGTTCGCGGAGATGATGAACGCCTCGCCGTCCATCGCCGGCTACAACTACTTCATGTGGGTGGACTTGCAGAACCGTCCCAAGACGCAGGCGTGCGGCTACGGCCTCATCAACGAGGCCGGCGAACCGTATGCCGAGCTCGTGAAGATGTTCGAGGAGTTCCATGCCGGCGCGGACGCCGCGCGCAAGAAGGGCTATCCTTCGCGCAAAAGCCTCGTGCCGCCGCTTGGCCCCGTCCCGTCCGCGGCGGACTTTGCGGCGCGGGAGATCCCCGGCGCGTCGGGCCGCGCCATGCTGGACGTGTTCGACTTCACGAACGTGACGATCGTTCTGATTGTCCGCGATCCGGCGAACCCCGTCAGATGGGACTGGCGTCGCTTTGCGCTGGGAAAGCCGGTCGCCGAAACGACGAACGGCAACACGGTTTGCCGTACATACCGCATCGAAAGCCCGCGCGGAAAGTTCCGCTTCGCGCTGACGATGCGCAACTGGTTCCGCACGGACTGCCCGGAGGCGCTGTCGGAGGTCGTGTCCGTGGAGAACTTCGGCGAGAAGGCCGAATTCGGCACTGTGTTCTGGCGGTTCAATTCGCCCAAGCCCCCGGAGACGCTCATTTCCCCGATGCCGCCGAAGTGGTGTACGTGGCGCCCGTGGGTCGACCTTTCTTTTCCGTGGAACGGCCATGCGCTCCATATCCTCTCGCCCGAGAATTCGACGTACGGCGAAACGCTTGAAAACGGCGGACGGGGTGTGCGGCCGCCGGACTTGGGCTATTCGACCGCCTGTACGCTCGCCGCCGGCGAGACGTGGCGGCCGAAGGATGCCGCCTATTACATCTTCCGGATCGAGGACGCGAAGAAATGAGCGCACGGGCGGAGCTTCTTGCGTTGGCGCTGGTGCTGGTGACGACTGGCCTGGCGGCCGACGTCTCCTCTGCGTGGGAACATGCGTCCGACCAGTATTCTCCGCCCCTGTTGGCCAACGGCGATCTGTGCGCGCTCGTCGATTACCGCAACATGATGGCGCAGGACGTGCCGAGCTACAAGGCCATCCGCTGTACGGGCGGACTGTACCGTCCGTCGATCTATCGTGAGGGCCGACGCACGGATAACCGGAACCTGGCCTGCCTCGGGCGCATCGAGGAGCGCGTCTCGACCGGTGGCGCCTCCGATGTCCGGCCCGTCTGCTGGGGACAGACCCTCGACGTCCAGTGCGCGATTTCGACGGTCTCCAATTCCTACGCCGGCGGAACGGAGATTTCCTCCGAGGCGTTCATCCTCGCTGACGCGCCGGTTCTTGCGGTGAGGAAGTCGTTTGCCGGGACGCCGCCGGATGAATACGTGTTCGAATACCTTTTTCGCCGTCCCGATTCGGATGATGCAAAGCCGCTCCACACGGAATTGTCTGCTCGGGAGGGCGTGTTGTCGTTCACGGTTGAAAAGGCCGTCGGCTCCATACGCGGCCGCGTGGCGCTCCTGTGCGACAGGCCGGATGCGGTGGTTGAAACGACGGGGCACGGGCTGCGGATATGCCTGCGGCGTCCCGCCGGAGACGTCGCGTTCATGCTCGTGTTCGCGGACAGTCTCGACGGCGACGATCCAGATGCCGTGATCGCCGCGCGGACCGAGAGAGTCCGCCGTGCGGGCTGGGACGGTCTGAGAAGAGCCCATGCCGACAGGTGGCGTGGCTGGTGCGCGCGGTCGTCCGTGTCCCTCCCGGATGCCGCGCTCCAGCGCGTCTACGACACGGCGCTCTACAACCTCAAATGCTGGTCCACGCGTTGGTCGATCCCGGTAGGCATCCTGCCGAGCCACTGGAACGGCAGCTTCTTCGGGTTCACCTTCTTCGGGCCCGCGCTCTGCGCGACGGGGCACGAGGATGACATGCGGAAGGTCGCCCGGTTCTGGAAGGGCGTCCTGCCGTCCGCACGCCTCCGCGCCGGCCGCGCCTATCCTGGCGACCGCTCCACGGGCATCCGCTTCGCGTGGCTGTCGGACGAGACGGGCATGGAGACCTCGGGCAACGGCAGGTGGCGCGACCACATCCTCCACATGGGCACCGTCTGCCACGAGGCCCTGACATGCTGGCGCTACCGTGAGGACCGCGCGTTTCTGCAGGAGACGATCTATCCCGTGCTGAAGGGTTCCGCCGAGTTCTACGACCATCAGGCCGTGTATGAAACGAAGGACGGCAAGACCGTCATAGGCAAGTGCTGCGACCTCGAACGAATGCCGTCCCCGGTGCAGAATCCCTTTCTCACCACATGTGCGGCCATCTGCGCGCTGGAAGGCGCCGCCGAGGCGGCGGGCGTCCTGGGCATCGATGCCGATCTCGCCGCGCACTGGCGGGAAGTGGCGGCGAGGCTTCGACGCGACCTGCCGGCGGACGGGCAGAAGTACATTCCCTATCCGGGCTACGATGCGCGAAGCGTGGCGGTCCTGGGTGGCCTCGTGCCGTATGGTGTGATCAAGGCGGACGACCCGCTCCAGCGCATGGCGGTACGCGATTTCGACGCGAACATGGAAGAGGCGGGCGGCATGTTGCTTGAAGTGAAGCGCGTCTGCACCTGGTATGCGGCATGGACGGCGGCGGCGCAAGCGCGGCTCGGCGACGGCCCGGGCGCGTTGCGCAACCTTCAGAAGGCGGCATCGACGTGCGGTCGTTTCGGCGAGATATTCGAGTACAACGATCCCGGTGCGATGTCCATTCCGTGGTGTTCGTCGCCGCAGGGCACGTTCGTGCAGGCGGTGAACGAAATG
>CACXPT010000238.1 GCA_902769585.1 uncultured bacterium | reverse complement strand
CGTCGGCCGCTGCGGCGGCACGCACTCCCAGCCCAGCGGCGTCATACGCGTTGACCAGAACGTCTACGACGACGCCGTCAAGGGCCTTGACGGTTCGGAACATCCCGCCAAGCTCGGGGTGATGCTCGCGTGGAAGTTCGCGGAGGAGTTCGGGAAGTCCGCGTTCACGCTCAATTCCACGACCGTGGACGAGCTCAACGACTACGCGCGGCTCACTGGCATCAAGGGAGTGTACCGCTTTGCGCACACGCACTGCCTGAACCAGAAGGCCGTGGCCGAGTTCCACGCCAAGAAGATCGGGCGCAGGTACGAGGACTGCAACTTCATCGTCGCGCACATCGACGGCGGCATCACCGTGGCCGCCCACGAGCACGGCCGGACGGTGGACAGCAACATGGGCGCGGACGGGGACGGCGCGTACTCCCCCACCCGCATCGGGTCGCTGCCGGTCTTGACGGTGCTCAACTACCTTGAGACGCATTCCGCCGATGAACTGCGCCGTCGCTGTACGCGCTCCGGTGGATTCGTCGATTTCTTCGGCACGTCCAACTCCGACACGATCCACGCGCTTGTGGAGAAAGGCGACAGGAAGGCGACGCTCGTCTGGAACACGATGATCTACCAGATCTGCAAGCAGATCGGCGAGATGGCGGTGGTCCTCTGCGGAAAGGTGGACGGCATCCTCCTCACCGGCGGACTCGTCCGCTTCGCCGACATCGTCGCATTTATCGAGAAGCATTGCGGATTCATCGCGCCGGTCAGCGCGTATCCGGGCGAGATGGAGCAGGAGGCGCTGGGGCTCTCCGCGCTCAAGGTGTTGCGCGGGGAAAGCACCGCGCTCACGTATTCCGGCCGCGACGTGTGGCAGGGTTTTGAAGGAATGGATCTTTGATCCGGAAGGAGGCGGACATGGAAGTGGTGAAGAGAATCAAGGCGAAGGCGCGCGCCTCCGTGAAACGCATCGTGCTGCCAGAGGGCGACGAACCGCGCACGGTCGAGGCGGCGAGGATCGTCGCGGAGGAAGGCGTGGCGGAGCCGGTCTTGCTCACGCCAGAAGTCATCGCACGCGCAGAGAACAAATCCCGGTTCGATGCCTACGTCGCCGCGTTGTACGAACTCCGCAAAGCGAAGGGGCTCACCGAGGAGAAGGCGGCCAAGCTGGTGGCGGATCCGATGTACTACGGGATGATGATGGTCAAGCAAGGCGATGCGGACGGCCTCGTGTCCGGCGCCGTCCACTCGACTGGGGACATGCTTCGTCCGGCGCTGCAGATCATCAAGACCGCGCCGGGGATGAAACTCGTCTCCTCCGCTTTCCTGCTGGAGAGTCCGTTCGCGGCGTTCGGCGAGAACGGGCTTCTTGTCCTGGCGGACTGCGTGGTGAACCCGTGCCCGAACGCAGAGGAGCTCGCGAACATCGCGGTGGCGACGGCGAACACCGCCCGCGCGCTCTGCGACTTCGGGGAGCCGCGCGTCGCCATGCTGTCGTTCTCGTCGAAGGGCAGCGCGGAGCATCCGCTCGTCGACAAGGTGCGCGAGGCGACGGCAATCGCCCATGCCCTCGCTCCGGATCTTCTTCTTGACGGAGAGCTGCAGCTGGACGCCGCCCTCGTTCCGGAAGTGGCGGCGCTCAAGGCGAAGGGAAGCTCCGTCGCCGGGCGTGCGAACGTGCTCATCTTCCCGGACCTGCAGTCGGGCAACATCGGCTACAAGATCGCCCAGCGTCTGGGCGGGGCGTCCTGCTTCGCCGTCCTCCAGGGGCTTGCCGGCCCCTGCAACGACCTCTCCCGCGGCTGCTCAGTCGAGGACATCGTCAACACCATCGCCGCCACGGCAGTACAGGCGGGATAGCAAGATGTGGGAATGAGCAGCGACTTCCTGTCCGTTTTACATGGAGTTGATGCTAAAGCCGGATCACTCGCACGCATAAGCGTGCCCGCGCGAGCGGCACGAGTGCCGCAGGGGGTTGACAACTCGGCTATTTATGGAGGGGCTGGTTGTCAGCCTCGCCTACAGTCAATCCACAAAACGGAGTAATGCATGAGAATCGAAATCTATCGTGATAGCGTCGTGTTTCAGGATGTTGACGCGATCGTCAATGCGGCGAATGTCACGCTTCTTGGAGGCGGAGGAGTGGATGGCGCTATCCACGATGCCGCCGGCCCAGAGCTCTATTGGTATTTCCACGACCTCGGATGCACTTGCCAACCGGGCGAGGCAATAGAATCGCCTGGATTCAATCTGCCCGCGAAGCACATCATCCATACAGTCGGGCCAATCTGGCACGAAGGCGAGTTCAACGAGCCGGAGATTCTGGCGAATTGCTATCGGAACTGCCTTGTCGAGGCAACGGAATACCACTGTCGCTCCATCGCATTCTGCTGCATATCCGTGGGCGTTTACGGATATCCGCTCATGCCCGCCACCAGAATTGCGCTTACAACCGTATCGCAATGGCTTAAGGAGCATGAATCGGACATCCTCGTTCGGTTTTGCTGCTATTCCGACAGGGAGTTTGAGACATACCTGGAGGTGGCGGACGAACTTGAAATTCCATACGCCACAAACCGCGAATGCTGAATCGGCAAAGGAGGAAGAACAATGATAGGTGCAATAGCTGGAGACATTGTAGGGTCTCGCTTTGAATGGGCGTACATGAAGTCGAAGGACTTTGAGCTGTTTCCGCCGAAGAAATGTTCTTTTACAGACGACAGCGTAATGACTATCGCCATTGCGGCGGCGCTTGCGGACTGGAAGTCCGGTGGGGGCGAACTTCATGACCATGCCATCAGGCGGATGCAGGAATTCGGAAGACGTTTCCCGTATGCAGGCTATGGCGGAAAGTTCGGGCGATGGCTGGAGTCGAATGATCCTTTTCTGCGCGATGCATTTCTTGGCGCAGAGCGCAAATTGAAGGGATCGGACAATGGGCAATGATCTCTGCCAGTACCATGGCTGGAAGAACGTCACGGCGGGGGGATTATGGTAAAATGTGTTGCGGCAACAGCCGAAGGGCTAGGAGCCGGATATGAACAACATGAGAGAAATTGGAAGTTCGGGCATGACGCGGCGGATTCTCCTTGCGGCGGCACTCCTTGTGGCGGCGTCCGCCCAAGCGTTCTCGGGACTCGAGTCGCATCCCTACACGCGCCTCCATCCGCAGCCGGCGCAGCGGGCCGAGATCCGCGCTGTGTGGGAGCAGTCGGGGAAGGGCCTCTACCCTGGTGACTGGCCGCGAACCTTCCGAGTGCTGAAGGCGAACGGGATCACGGATCTCTTCATCAACGTGGGCGGCATCGACTTCGCCCACTACGCCTCGAAGGTGCTTCCGCGTTCCTATACGTTCCGGACGATGGGCGACCAACTTGCGGCTTGCCTTGCGGCAGCGCGCGGCACAGGCGTGCGTGTGCATGCGTGGCTCTTCTGCTTCAACGCGACGCGCGCCACGGGGGCGCAGAGGGCGGCGTTCGAGAAGAAGGGGTGGTATCTCAAGGATCCATCCGGCAAGAAGATGACCTACCTCGATCCGTCCAACCCCGACCTGCGCTGGACTCTCCTCAGGGCCGCTGAGGAGCTGGCGCGCTCCTATCCGGTTGCCGGTGTGCATCTCGATTTCGTGCGTTGGTACGAGCGTCCGGCTGTGGCGGAGGCCACGCCTGAGGTGTGGAAGCGGTTCCGCGCGGAGCGCAAGGCGGCGTCTGGCAAGGCTTTCGCGGAATGGCGGACGTCGAAGATATCGTCGTTCGTGACGGCCGCACGGGCGAAGGTGAAGGGGGCGCGTCCGTCGGCATGGTTCACGGTGGCGGTGCTCGGAAAGTATCCGTCGTGCGTCGAATCTGTGGGGCAGGACTGGAAAGCTTGGCTGAATGGGGGACAGGTGGATTACATCGTGCCGATGAACTACACTTCGGACGCCGCCAAGTATGCCGGGTTCGTGCGGGTACAGTCGCAATCGCGAGTCCATGCGCGGCACACGATTTCAGGGATCGGCGTGACGGCGAACGGACTGAACCTTACGGCTCGCCAGGTGAACGGTCAGATCGCGGTCGCCAGACGAGCCGGACTCGCGGGCGTTGCATTCTTCGACCTCGATGAAGCCCTACTTCGCCGCCTTAAGGGTGAAAGGTGAATGGGGAAAGGTGAAAGGTGAAAGAGGAAGGGGGAAAGCCCGCCGCCCGCGCATCGCACGGCCAATGTGGAAATGTTGCCAGTTTCAATGTTGCCAATTGCCAATGGGAATTGAACATTGGGAATGGCAACATTGGATATTGGCAACATTCGGTCAAGTTGCAGGCAAGGTGAATGGGGAAGGGAGAGCAACTACTTGGAGAAGTAGACCTGCGGGCCGTTGTTCTTGCGGACGCGGACGACGCCGATCTGGTGCCAGGGCTGGCGGATGTTGCGGAAGACCGTCTTGATGCGCTGCAGGCTCGTCTTGGGCACGATCAGCACGAAGCCGATGCCCATGTTGAAGACGCGGTACATCTCGTCGTGGTCCACGCGGCCCTGGCGCTCGATGAAATTGAAGATGGTGGGCACCTGCCACGTGGTGCGGTCGATCTCGACGGCCGTCGCCCTGGGAAGGACGCGCGGGATGTTGTCCGGAAATCCGCCGCCGGTGATGTGCGCCATGCCGTTTATCTTGATCTTGTTCTCGAGAAGGCGTCCGACCGGCTTGAGGAAGCTCCTGTGGACGGAGAGGAGTGCCTCGCCGACGGTGAGGTTCGTGCCGGGAAGCTTGTCGAAGGGCGACATCTGACAGATGTCGAAGAACACCTTGCGCGCGAGCGAGTAGCCGTTCGTCTGGAGTCCGCTGGAGGGAAGGCCGATCACCACGTCTCCGGCGCGGATGGACTGGCCGGTGATGAGCTGCTTGCGGGAGACGCAGCCGACGATCGTGCCGACGAGGTCGTACTCGCCTACCGGGTAGAGGCCGGGCATTTCGGCCGTCTCGCCGCCGAGGAGGGCCATGTTGTTCTCCTTGCAGGCCTTGCAGAGGCCGGCGACGATCTGGCGGAAGACGGGGCCGTCGAACTTGGAGGTGCCGACGTAGTCCATGAAGAACAGCGGACGCGCGCCCTGCACGAGGATGTCGTTCACGCAGTGGTTGACGATGTCCTGGCCCACGGTGTCGTGCTTCTTCATCATCGCGGCGACCTTGAGCTTGGTGCCGACGCCGTCCGTGGAGGAGACGAGAATCGTGTCCTTGGGGCTTCCCTGCGGCAGGCGGCAGAGGCCACCGAACGAGCCGATGCCGCCAACAACGTTGACCGTTTTGGTGCTGCCGATCATTGTCTTGATGGCCTTTAGGGCTTCCATCTTGTTGTCTATGTTGACGCCGGCGGCGGCGTAGGCGGACTTGGCGGCAGGCTGTTGAGTGATCACGACGTTCTCCTTGATGTTAGTGCCTATGGGGCGAAAATTGAAGGCATTATACCATGATTTTTTGCAAAATGCAACCTAGTCTTCCTTTGAGGCGGGAATTTTGCTATAATCTTGCCCGTTTTTGCCGAATCTATGGAGAAAATGATGTTCAAGCCTGTGTCAAACAAGGTGCAGTTCCCTCAGATGGAGGAGGGAGTCCTCAAATATTGGGCGGAAGGCGATGTGTTCAGGAAGTCCGATACAAGTTCTACGACGGGCCTCCCTTTGCGACCGGGCTGCCACACTACGGCCACCTCCTGGCCGGGACCATCAAGGACATCGTGCCGCGCTACCAGACGATGCGCGGCAAGTACGTGGAGCGCCGCTTCGGGTGGGACACGCACGGCCTCCCGATCGAGGCCCTCGCGCAGGAGGCGCTCGGCGTCGCAGGCGCACCCGAGATCAAGAAGATCGGCGTGGACAAGTTCAACGAGCAGTGCCGCTCGATGGTGCTGAAGTACGTCAGCGAGTGGCGCAAGACTGTCACGCGCATGGGCCGCTGGGTCGACTTCGACAACGACTACAAGACCATGAATCCCGACTTCATGGAGACGATTTGGTGGGTGTTCAAGCAGCTCTGGGACCAAGGCCGCGTGTACAAGAGCCACCGCATCATGCCGTACTCCTGGAAGCTTTCCACCCCGCTCTCCAACTTCGAGGCCGGCAGCAACTACAAGGACGTGCAGGATCCGACCGTGACGGTGCGCACGAAGGCGCTCACGGGCGCCAGCGACACCATCAAGGAGCTGCTCGCGAAGGAGCCGACCGTCTATCTGCTCGTCTGGACCACCACGCCGTGGACGCTCCCCGAGAACCTGGCGATCTGCGCGGGCGCGTCAATCGACTACGTGGCCGTGCGCGACCTCACCGAC
>CACXPT010000237.1 GCA_902769585.1 uncultured bacterium | reverse complement strand
CACGCGCATGTTCAACGACTGGCGCGTGAAGGATCCCGCCGCGCAGGACGGGCTGGCGATGGACAACAACCTCTACTTCGTGCCCGAAAACCAGATATTCGAGCTCCATCTCTCCGGACGCGACTGGAAACGCGACCCGAAGGCGCGCGCGATGAAGTTCGGGAGTGGTCCGGAGGAGTTCGCGCGCTACAAGTCCGAGTCTGGCCTTGATGCGAAGTCAGTATGGGGGCTTCCGGAGTTCGCCGATCCTTCAGTCCGCGACTACCGTCTCAAGCCTGGCAGTTTCGGCACGAGCCTCGCCACGGACGGCGGGCCGATGGGTGCCCGCGACATCCCCGGTCTCGACAATGACCAGTCTCGATAGCGATGCCTGAAAAGTCCGCCTAGGCGAAGATGCTCTTGAAGAAGTCGAGCTCGCCCTTGACCGTCTTGAGGAGGTCCTTCTCATCGAACTTGTACTCGAAGTGGACCGCGAATGGGGCCTTGACCTTGTGCATGTCAAGCAGCCGCTTCACTTCCTTCCACGGCACGATGCCCTCGCCGGCCGCGCACATGAACTTCGCGTGGTCCTTCGGGTTCTTCTTCGATAGCTGGTAGTGGAAGTCCTTCAGGCACACTGCGCCGATGCGATCGGCCACGAGCTCAAGGCCGTGGCTCCACGAAAGGTTCGTCTCGAAGAATGCGTGCATGGGATCGTATTCGAGCCCAACCCACTTGGGGTCGAGGTCGCGGATCGCCTCCCACACGTCCCACACTAGTCCGCCGAACACGCTGGGGCCCCACGAGCTGTGGTTCTGGTAGACGGCCTTGACGCCAGTCCTCTCGCTGAGCTTGGCGAGAGAGGCGAAGCCTGCCTTGATCCGCTCGAAGGACTGCTGGAACGTCTCCGTCTTCACGTCGTAGAAGAAGTAGCCGGGACGGTACTGCTTCACGCCGCAGTCAGCCGCCACCTTTAGGAGCGTCTCGGACCCTGGTGCGTCGCCGTCCGTGAATCCCGTCACGATCATCGTCGACTTGAGTCCCTGCTTGCGCGCGGCCTCGACGGCCTTCGGCAGATCGGTCTTCGCGTTCTCTGGCAGGACATGTCCCTTCGGGCGCACGGTCCATTCGATGCCGTCGAACCCAGCCTTCGCCATCAGCTCGGCGATCGCATCGTAGTCCTTGCAGAGCGGCGGCTGGAACATCTTTGAGAACACGTGGAACTCGGGCTTCGCCTTCGGCGCAGGTGCTGCCGCAAGCTGTCCGAGCAGGGAGTCTTCCGGTTTTGGCTTGGCTGTAAGCGTCCCGAACGGGTCGGCGTTGCGCGCCTGCGGGGCGTCTATGCTTGTCATGCAGCCCTGGAATGCGGCGGCCACGCCGCCGACCGCGCCCATGCGAATGAAATCACGTCTGTTCATCTGGGTCTCCTGTTTTTTTGTCGACGGGCATATTATAGCACATGTCCTTGACCGGCGCGTCCAGGGCCGAATTGGCTGAAGGCATTCCAACTAGAATTGTCAGAAACGGATGCCATGTTCTCCTTGCTTGATGTAAGGCGAGATGGGCTCGCCACCAAATCGTAAACAGAAAGTGAAGGTATGCCATGAACAACAACATCGTGAAAATCGCATTCGTCGGGATCGCCTGCGCGGCATTCTGCACAACGACATTCGCTGCGCCGAAGGGCGGTCACCACGGCGGCAACGGACGCCCTGCAAGAGCGGTCCAGCAGACGCGGGCACCTCAGGCCGCACGACCTGCAGCCAAGCCAAGCGCGGCGAAGCATGCTGCTCCTGCCCGTCATGTCAATCCGCCTGCCGTCGTAAGGCATGGGAATGCCCGTCCGGAGCCGCGCCATCATGCGCCTCCTACCCGTGTTGCCAACCACCATACTCCTCCACCACGTGTCGCTCACCACCACATCCCCAGCCATGCGCGCTATTGGGCGAGGCCGGCCGTTCCGCTGTGGCATGTCGGCGCGCTCCGCGCGTGGGAATGGATCACGCAGGAATGGATGATCGTCGTGGACGGCGTCTACTACTATGGGGACGGCTACTACTATGACGGCTACAACTACTACTACAACGGCGAGTACCACACGGTTCCGCCGCCGCCGATACTCGTCTAGTGATTTCCTCGGGCAAATGGAATAGAGGAAATGACGACTGCGGCGTGCGGAATCGCGGCAAGGGAGAAGCGTCCGACGAGACCGGCGAGCGATGCCGGCTCGTCGGTGGCGCTCAAACCGCAGGTGTAGGCGATCCAGCCGATTATCCGCTCTGGCGATACGCCTGCCGCCCGGAAGGCGGCGATGCGCGTGTCGCCGTGTCTCTTTGCGAGGCGGCGTCCGTCGGGACCAACGACGAGCGGCACGTGGCAGTATGAGGGCGGTTCGCGGCCGAGTGCGCGCGCGATCAGAATCTGCGGAGGGGTGGCGGGGAGGAGATCGTCGCCGCGCACCACCTCGGTGACACCCATGTCCAGGTCGTCTGCGGTGGCGGCAAGCGTATAGCCTGCGCCGTCCGGATCGCGCGCGAGCGGGAAGTCTCCGAGCGTAGCGGAAATGTCCTGTGCCACATGTCCCGCGAAGGCGTCGTCGAAGTCGATTGTCGTGTCCGGCGGCACGCGGAAGCGCCAGCATGGAGTGCGCGGCGCGCAGGCCTCTGCCGCCTCTTCCCATGAGCGGAAGCGTCCGCGGCACGTGCCAGGGTAGAATAGCTGCTCGCCGGAGTGGGGGGCTGACTGGGCGGACTCCACGTCGCGGCGAGAGCAGACGCACGGGTATGCGTCCAGCTGGGCGAGCACGGAACGGTAGAAGGGGTGGCGCTCTGACTGGACGAATTCCTCGTCCCAGTCGAAGCCAAGCCAGCGAAGGTCGTCGATCGCCTGCGCGGCGGCGCCAGGCTTGTCGCGCGGGTGGTCGAGGTCCTCCATGCGCATGATCATCTTGCCGCCGAGCGAACGGGCACGGAGCCATGCGATGGCGAATGTGCGCACGTTGCCGAGGTGGAGCGCGCCAGTAGGGCTGGGCGCGAGTCTGCCCACGTAGCCGCTCATTGGTGCTTCCAGAAGTCGAGCCAGGCGGCGATGAACTGCTTGCGAAACTCTTCGTTGAACACCACGCGGTCAGCCTCTGCCGTGGAGCTTGTGTCTATCAGCGCCTTCACGTAGTCGCGCCTGGTGTTGGCGAATGGCTGGAACCTGACATCTGGCGCGCCGACTTCAAGGAAATAGGCGAGCGACCAGGCGAGATGGTAACGCGCTGCTATCTCTTCCTGCGTGCCGTCGTAGAACTCGGCATAGTCGAGCGAAAGGAACGACGGGAGGATGGCAGCAAGCTCGGCGGCGTACGATTGGACGTAGGCAGCAGCTTCTGCGTGCCGTTCGAACACGACCTTGCCCTTGCGGTCGAGGGTGGAATGCTCGAACATCTCGGCATTGCCCTCGTTGAACCATGGGGCTGACGTAACAAGAGCGGCTGCGTACGCCAGGTACTGGTGGAACGCCTCGTGCCAGACTGTCTGGAGAAGCCCCTTCGTGCCGTCCAGAGGCAGGTACAGCACCAGCTCGCGGTGGAGCGTGTCCCAGAGCGCCGCGGTCCACTTGTGCTTGACGCCAACGTAGGCTAGGTATTCCTCGCGCGTGGCGAATACGCGCACCACGGCGAGCTGGTTTGTTGCCGGAAGCGGGGTGGGGGCGCAAGCCGCGTAGGCGCGGCGGAGGCATGGGAGGCTGTTCGTGAGTGACGTGACGAAGGTTGCGCGGGAGGAGTCGTCGAGGTTGTCGATCACTACCACGTCCTCTGTGGCTGCGAAGTGCCAGTGGTCGTAGTTGGCGACGCTTCTGCGCACTGCTTCGCGCAGGAGGATCGCCTCGTGGCCGAGCGAAGTCTTTCCGTAGTCCGCGTCTGGGCTCTTGGTGCGTGCGCGCGCAGCGGGGACGTACACGTGGTCGAGGAAGTCCTCGTCGAGGCGGCGGAACGCCTCGTCGAGTGCTTCGTCGTTGGCGGCCTCAAGGACGACGAGGTACCAGTCGGTGGCCTCTCGCCGTTCGGGGCTGCGCGGACGGAAGGCTGCTGCGAACACGTGGTCGTTGGTGGAAGGGTACGCGAAGAGCTCCTTCATGTTTCTGCGCTGGGATCGGCGCGGGCGTATCGGCTGGCCGAGGTCTGCGGGGGCGACAGCGACTGGCCAGGAAATCTGCGCGGGTGCGCACAGTGCCGGGCGCGTCCATGGGAGGGCGGGTGGTCAGCCTGGCGATGTACAGGACGTTGCCGTCTGCATCGCGCCAGCGCCCGCGCATGGTCTGCGACACCCAGAGGTCGAAGGTGTCGAACCTGTCCTCCAGGCAGCGTCCGCCTCGATTGTCCGTGAGCATGAACGATCCTGCCTTGGGAAGCTCCAGCGGTTCCTCCTGAGCGTTCGCGAGCGCAGGGATGGCGATCCCGAGGTCGGGACGCCATACGGGCTCGGTGAACCTTACGGACGCCTCAACCGTCAGTGCCAGGACGGCGGCCAGAATGGATGCAGTCGAACGCATAGGTCATGTTGCTGCCAAGGAGGATGATCTGCCAGCTCATGTAGAGCCATGTCAGGATGATGGGGAGGAAGGCAAAGGAGCCGTACATCGCGTTCGACTTGGCTATGCCGACCTGCGCGATGGCGCAGAGCTTGAGCCAGCCGCCGAAGAGCAGCGCGGTTATTATGCCACCGTTCAGGGACGCGCGGAAAGAGACCTTGCGATGCGGCACGAAGTTGAGGATGAACGTGAATGCGGCGATCGTGAAAAGGAGCGTGAACGCGACGCCGAAGAGACGCGAGTTCAGGATGGCCACGAGGGCGTCTCCGATCCATTTCGTGTATGACGTGGCGCCGAGCGTGGCGTCGAGTATCGTCTGCACGACGTGCAGTATAGGCATCGATAGCGCGAGCGCCACAAGGAGAGGAAGCACAAGGGCCACAAAGGCGTAGAGGATGAACTTTCGCCACAGCGGGCGTGGCTTGGGAATCTCCCAGACCTCGTTGAAAGCATGTTCCACCATGCCGAAAGTGGATACTACGGTCCAAAGAAGTATGGCAATGCCGAAGACGCCGACTTTCTTCAGGTTCACCTTTGCGATGCGGTCGAAGATGTCGTTGGATAGCTCGCGCGCCTGCTTCGCGAAGTCCTCTGCGGCCTGGCGCTTCGCCTCGATCTGCTCAGGCGACTGGTTCTTCGTCATGAACTCCGGCAGCTTTTCCGGTCCTTTCTCGAAGTTGGCGATCATCTGGTCGATGGTGCCGTTGATCTTGTCGCGGGCGAAGTCGCCCGCGCCGCAGGCGCGCGCGAGCAGGACGAGCAGGCACAGGACCGGCACGAGCGACATCAGGGAATAGTACGTGAGTCCGGCGGCATGCAGCGCGCACCTGTGGCGAGAAAAGCCGGAGAGCGTGGCCTGAAAGAAGCGGGTCACCCTTACGCAGAACCGCTTCGACCGCGGCAACGCAGAGTCGTCCACCTCCCAGACGCCGTTCTCCACGTACTCCTTGACCTGCGCGATCTTCTCCTTCGCGTGAACCACTTTTTCCTTTATATCGCTCATTTTGTGTCTGCCTTCTGGTTGACAGGTGAAAATATTACCACATAGGGGCGTGCGGTGCAAGGTACTTCCGCAAACGATGGAAACTTAGAATTCTCCGCACCATAGTTGCATTCATCCCGAAGCCATGGTATACTTCCCGCCATGAGCAAGAAATCTCCCTCCACTCCATATCCCCCCGTCCGCCGCAAGAAGGCCTCCGGCACGGCCCGTAAGGCCACCTCCCGCCGCAGGCCGCGCGGCATCCCCGGCACGTTCGGCGACCTGTGCGAGATCTCGGAGGGCCTCGCGGTCGTCTGGCGGCGCAGGGGCTGCACCGAGCGCGAGATGTGGGCGTTCGCGGAGGAAGACCCCTCGATCCTGTGCGACGTCGTGCCCGCTCTCCACGCCCTCGGATTCGGCGAGGAGGACGTGATCCGCCACGTGCCGCACGACGGCATCCTCGCGTCGCTGCTGCTCGGGTTCTCCCGCCTCATGACCGCGCGCGAGTCGGCGCTGACCGGCCGGAGCTACGGCGGCTCCGCGATCCTCGCGCTGCCGCCGCTCGTGGCGCTCGCGTTCCTGCACCGGGCGCTCTCGCGCCGCATAGCCGCGCTAAGGAACAAGGCGGCGCGCCCCATGCACTACGAGGCGGAGAAGGCCAGGCGCAGGGCGATGGCCGAGGAGCGCAGGCGCGTGCGCCGCCGCGAGACCACGAGCCCGTGCCCTGCGAGGGAGGCCCTGCTGGAGGCGTGGCGGCACGTCCGAGACTCGAAGGAGTCGCTCGTGCGCTTCGGGAGCATGATGCAGGACCTTGAGTGCTACGTGGACAACTCGCTGCGCATGGACGAATATGGACGCATCGTGGGGCGCAACGCGGGGATCAAGGGCTGGCTACGGGAAAACCTGCCGGAGCTCGCGAAGCACTACTCGATGGTGATGCGCTACAAGGCGGCGGCGAAGAAGCTGAGGCAGGTGGTGGGCCTCGCCGACCCGATGCCGGTGGCGGCGGTGCTGGCGGGGAAGACAGACGGACAGGGGGGAGACGCACGCAAGGGTGCGGCGGACAGAAACAAGGGGGAAGGAGAAGCTTGCAACCATGGTGCGGAGAAGTTTAATGACGGAGGTGAAATCCGCACGGATGGCTTCCATGACGTGGTGCATTCTTGCACGGAACACTTGCGGCGCGGCGGGGAGGCGCCGCCGGTGGAGGTGGTAAGGGCTAGGGCTGTGTACCTGGAGGCGATGGAGGGTGTGCCGGACGTGGCGGCGAGGGTGATGGCGCGCATTGACGCGCTGTGCGACCCGGAGCGGCTCGACGAGGCTGCGACGCTGCGGAGCTGGAGGGAGAAGTACGAACGAGAGATTACAGTGCGGAGAAAGGAATCGTGGTGGCGACGGCTGACCGCATGATGGGGAACGCAATGATCGTGATGGCGAAAGCGGCGACCACGAGGGCGAAAGTGGCGATGAATAATGAATGATGAAGCAGGGGAGAGAACGCTTGATAGCGTAAAACGCGAGAACAAAGAAGAGGTAGATGCGGTGAAAAACGTCCGGGAACCTGGTCGACCTCGCTCGGGACGGGGACAGGCCGGCGTGACACAGTAGCGTGAGAAGTGAGGCCATGGGACTTGTCAAGACAAGAAGACTTGCGGCGATGCATCCTCCTTCGCCAAGGCTCCGGCGGACAAGGAAACAGCAGCGCGCGATCCTCCTTCGCCAAGGCTACGGCGGATTAAAGGCGGGGATGGAAGTGTTGCCAATGTGGGAGTATTGCCAGTTCCAATGTTGCCAATTTCCAATTGGGGGATTGAAATTGGATATTGGCAACACTGGCAACATTTTCACGAAATGGCATACTATCGGCCCATGAGCAACAAGGCATACATCTTCGACATGGACGGCGTGTTGGTGAACAACTGCCGCTACCACGTGCTGGCTTGGCGCGTCTTTTCGAAGAAACACGGTTTCGAGTTGACGGACGAGCAGGTGCTCGAATGGATGGGCGCGTCCAACCGCGTGTACATGGAGCGCCTTCTGGGCCGTCCCGTGGCCGATGACGAACTGGCCGCCCTCGAGAACGAGAAGGAATCGCTCTACCGCGAGCTTTACGCCCCGCATCGCCGGATTCCGGACGGCCTTCGCGCGTTCCTCGACCGTGCGCATGCCGCCGACATCCCCTGCGGCGTGGCCACCGGCGCCCCGGAACAGAACATCACGTTCATCCTCGACGGACTCGACCTCCGCCGCGATTTCCGCTGCGTGGTGGATCCGACCCAGTACAGCCACTCGAAACCCGCGCCCGACTGCTACCTCCG
>CACXPT010000236.1 GCA_902769585.1 uncultured bacterium | reverse complement strand
CCCGAAAGCGTGCAGGCCGCCATGAAGATGGAGGACTACGGGAAGGGCAAGCCCCTCACCGCGCGGCGAATCATGGCGGTCAAGGAGGCGATCGTCCAGATGCTGACGGAGGAAAACGAGGCGGTCAAGGAGGCCAACGAGAAGCTGCACACGGGAATGCAGAGCTGCGACCAGATCTCCAAGTCCGGAATGCCGGCCGAGTTCGCCGATGAATTGCGGAAGATATTGACCGAAGCCCAGAGGCGCTACATAGGAGAGCCGTCTGGCGAACCGACGCCGATCGATTTCGTCAGAGGCGGGGCACAGAAACTGATTAGCGAAATGGTCAAAACCGCCAATGCGGAAGGCCACCGCATAACCGTGAAGGAATTTTCGGACGCCATGAAGCCGTTTTACGAGCGCCACGTCGCGGCGGCGTCCATCCAGGGTCTGCTGGACAAGTTGACCACTGAGATGGGCCAGACTAAATGCAATCCTCATATAATTACAAAACGCCATCCGGAAATCCTCGACGATCTGCTCGCTTGCAAGAGCCCGGACGAAGTCAAGGTCTGCTTTGAAAAACACAAAGAGACGATCAAGGACGTCTTGAAACTTCGCGGGGAACTGCACAAATACGAAAACGAGTTCATATCTATGGTCGAGAAGGCGATCAACGATGGTACGGGGCACGACGACATCCGGTTCAATTTCTCGGACCGATCGACACAGAGGAGCGCTTTTCTGGCCAAGATGCAGGATTTCTCGAGTTCCATCCTCAAGAATGAAAACGAGGACGCGAAAAAGCTCGGATGGAGTCTGGAGGCCGCCGTCAAGCAGCTGGTGGACAAAGCAGCAAGCGGTTTCATAGCCCGCATCAAGGAGATTGACAAGTTCGTGTCGTCCGGCGAAATCTCCGAGAATCTTGGAAAGACGTGGAGGGACGAACTGGTTCTCTCCGCCAATGCCAAAAGCTTTTTCCCGGAGAAAATCATGGCCATGTCGAAGAAGCTCGATCCGCAGACGCTTATCGACGGCTTCAAGCCCGGGAACGACACAAAGGCCATCCTCAAGTCGGTCGGCGATTTCGCGAAGCAGATCGAAACGATCGGCGAAGAGGCGTACGGCTTTGACGACTGGCACAACGGAAGCGTCGACGGTAAAAACGAGGTGAGACTTCGCATCATGCAAGTCCTCTTCGAGAAGAATCCGGGGATGAAGGACGCTCTCATGGCTCGTGCCAAGGAGGTCACGGAGAACATGGACTCGCTGCTTGTCGTGGTGCCGAGCAAAACAGGGAAAAAGACGGTCAAGACAAGAAATGAAGACTGGCAGTTGTGCTTTGTTATCTTCGGAGAACCCGTCCAGAAGAAAGAAGCCGTGCAAGCCTGACCCGGCAGACCTGAACCTTGTTCTCTAGAACGCTTAGGGGCAAACATCCATGGAACTGAATGAATTGATGTCCGCATTTGCGGAAAAACTCGGTATCGAGGGGATCGAAGTCAAGGACGGCATCTGCTCCCTAACGATCGACGACATCCCTATGGAATTCACGGAGTCGCCTGGCGGAGAGGCCGTGATTGGCGTCGCCGTCATCGGCGAACCGCCGCCGGACAAGCGCGAAGCCTTCTACGAGATGCTTCTGGAGGCGAATACGCAGTTGTACGGGACAAAGGGCATCGCCTTGGGGAAATCGCCGGACACCGGCGAGATCATGCTGATTGGCGGTCTCCCGTTCAAGGGGCTGGAGTTGCAGGAATTCTGCAAGGACCTTGATGAGTTCGTCAGCAAGGCCGAGGAATGGCGCGAGACGGTGGAGAATTTCCGCCCCGCCGCGGAAGAAGCCGCCGTCCGCGACGAGGAAGACGCCCAGTTCCGCAAATTCGGCATGAACGGCCCCGGTTTTATGAGTGTCTAAGCGTTGAAAGTTGCTTCGCCGTTTTTTCATGTCAGAGCAGAGAAGGGAACTACGTAGATGGAATTCATGGAAGCACTGAATGAGCTTGCCGCGAAGATCGGCATCGGGAGAATCGTGCCTGACGGCACGGGCAGCGTAACGCTTCTCTTCGACGGCAAAACCGAAGTGTCGTTCACGCCTGACGCCGACGAATCGGTCGTATATCTCCAGAGCGAAATAGCCGATGCGTCGTCTCTGGGCGACGGCGACTGCCGTTCGCTCATGGAGGCGTCGCTTTCGGATACGGACGGCGCGGCGTTCGCCATCGGCCGCGAGACCGGGAAACTGATTCTCTGGAAGCGCTTCGGGGAGTTTCCCTCATGCGCCGCGCTCGAAACGGCGATCAACGAGTTTCTCGGCCAGATTGCCCGCTGGCAGGAGAGGCTTGACGGAGGTCTGGCGGGTGGGGCGGCGGATGATTCCGCAAGCCAGAACGCAGGCACATTCAATTTCATACAGGTCTAAAAGGAGTTCTTCCCATGTCCCTTACAATCAATCCAGACATTGTCGTACAGCAGGAGCTGCAGTCGCGCGGCGTCGATTCGTCGGTCGGCGTCTTCGGGAGCCACCACGTGCAAATCAGGAAAGGCAGTCCGATCCGCCTCGACGTGATCAAGTCCGCCAAGGTTCCTTTCGCCGGCTTCCGAACGGTGACGCAGATAAAGCGCGGCAAGGCCGGCATCGAGCAGACCGCCTCGGACGCGCTCAAGACGCTGGCCTCGCCCGGTTCCCTCAACGCCGGCAAGCTGCTCGGCCTCCTGAAGGCTCAGCAAACTCACCTGGACCGGCTGACGGCGCTGAACCAGCTGGACCCCGCGCAGAAGCAGGACGCGGATGGCCTGTGGATGTTCACGAAGGCGGTCGAAAACCTCTCGAACGAGGATCTCGCCTCCATCTTCCAGAAGTTCACGTCATCCGAGATGGACCTGCTCCAGACCGCGCTCATGCGCGAGGGGCAGATCAATCCGGCGGCCAGGGACGCGCGCATCGCCGCCTCGCGGCTCTTCAACCTCCAGGCGCTCGTCCTGAAGGAGATCGGCAACCGCGCCGCCCTCTCGAACCTCTCCGACCTTCGCGGAGCCGACCCCGCCGACGAGACGCTCAAGGACGAAAACCTCCGGCTTCCGCAGAAGCTCTCGGACGAATACGGCTCCTCCGGGGTCAATGACGTCGTCGCCGCGCCAGTCCATGAAAAGGACATCACGGCCACGAACATGGCCGTCCTGACCGAAGTCTCGGCCCAGAGCGCGACAAAGCGCGAGAACATCGCCACGACCGAGCGGGCGAAACTCGACGCGCGCGGCCTCGGCGACGTCCAGCTCAAGGAGATGGGCGACGTGCTGCGCTCGGCGGAGCTGACGATTAACATCCCGCTCGACATCCTCGCGGGCAAAACGTCGGTCTTCGCCGACCCTACCAAGCCCCTCGCGAACATCTGGCACCTGCATGACCAGCACATCGACCCCAAGGGCACGGGCTACCTCGACAAGCGCGACAGCGTCGAGAAGATCCTCTTCCCCGAGTTCTCGAAGCACGACGTCAACCCCGACGAGCGTCCCGTCTATGGCGCCCTCAACGTCCAGCACATCTACAACGGCGGCTCGCCCGTTTACGGCAACGCCGTCATCGTCCTCAAGCCGGAAGTCTCGCGGCGCGCCACCTACACGCTCATTGACACGTTCCTTTCGACCCCCCTGAAAGTTGACGCGAACCGCCGCGCCGACTTCTACCGCCTTCTCGGCGGTACAGATGGCATCCCCGACGAGCTCAGGATCGCGCTCCTCAAACCCGATTCGCAGGAGCACAAGGACCTCGACCAGCTCTTCGACTCGCTCCAGCAACTCAAGGAAGTCCACACCAGCGACTGCCTGGCGCGCGACCTGCCAAACTCCGTCAAGCACATCCTGGAGCAGCACGACGCCAACGGAATGGGGGACGGCGAAAAGTCCCTTCTCGGCCTCATCTACTCCTGCTTCGGCAACCCCGAAGACGCCCGCAAGGCCATGGCGACCTACGACAACATCGAGTCTCTCTTGCCGCAGCTCGGCAACGTCACCGGCAACTCCCTCGCTCGCGCCGCCCTCGAAAAGCGCGAGGGCGGGACTCCGAAATTCTCCTTCGACGGCCCGGAATACATCGAGGCGCAGATCCAAGGGCCGATCATGCCCCTGCGCGACATAGCCGAGATCCGCGTCGACATGAACTTCGTCCCGGAAGAGGAGCGCGAAGACTACATCCAGAAGATGAAGGACTTCACGCGCCAGACCGGAATCCCCGTCGTCTTCCAGGAAGTCCCGCAGCTGGAAAGCGACAACGAAAAAAGCCAATACGAGTTCAACGCCCAGCATCTCGACATGGGCAAGCTGAACTCCATGAAGGAGGCCGTCCTTGCCGACCCCGTCAAGGCCGCCGCCGACTACATCGCCGAGTACAACCCGGAAGACATCGATGGCTTCTCCAAAGACCTCCTTTCCGGCCCGGTATTGTCGGCCGCCGTCTCCAAATTCAAGGATCAGGTCGCCGCAAAGACGGCGAACCCCATGACTTCGGATGCAGAGGGCATCGTCAATCATGCCCTCCGTGACTGCATCGTCGGCCCAATGCGCAAGAACATCTCCTTCCTTCGCACCCTCGAGCAACTGCCATTTGAGACCGAAGGGCAGAAAAAGGCCTTCGCCGACTGGATATGCTCCACGACCGCCATCAGTTCCATCGCTGAAGTCCGGGCCATCCACAGCCAGGCCACCGCGCGCGCCGCGCTCCTCCGCGAGCTCGCCGCCGTGGAGCCGCCGCCTTCGGCCGACGTTGTCCTCTCCCGCCTCGCCGCGCTGCAGGCCGGCAAGGAGGCAGCCAACCCGACGTACGTCGCGGCGATGACCGTCGCCCTCCTCCGCAACGCCGTGCCGCCCATCACGCCCGCCGCGACGCAGAAGCTGGTCGGGCTTCTCGACTCGCCCACCATGCGCGGTCTCTCCGGGCAGCTCGAGGCAATCGCAGGGGCCGACACCCTCAAAACCTCCCCAGCGGCGGGCCGCGATGCCGTCAGCTCCCTCGCCCGGGCCATCACCGCCACGGCCTCCGCCCTTTCCGGCTCCATCAACGCTCCGTGGACTGCCCCGCGCCCGAGCATGATTCCGCTCTCCGCCGTCCAGGCGAACGTCCGCGCGGCAGTCCGGCAGCTCTCGCCCGCGCTCGCCGACGCCCTAGACGCCGCGCACCCCGCCCACCCGACGTTCCCCGCGCCGGCCAACCCCGGCGCGATGCCCCAGACCAAGGCCGCGCGCAAGCAGTTTCTCATCGACCAGATGGAGGTTTACCGCGAGAAGGAGCTCAACTCCGAAAAGGGACGCTCCGTCCACGGACGTGGCCACATCATCCGTGCCTACATCTACGCCAACGCCTTCTGCAACATCCTCAAGGAGCAGGGCATCAACGTGGACCGCAACGCCGTCATACTCGGCATCACCGGACACGACCTCGGCCGCGGCGGCCTCGGCAGCGACCGCTGGGAGAAAGTCAGCGCCCGGATGACGGGCGAAGCCATCCGGCAGCAGTACGGCGACAACACCGCCGGCGAGGCATACGAGAAGGAAGTCGCCGACTCCATCGTCGGCGTCAAGATACCGGCGCAGAACGGCCTCCCCGAACGCACGGTCCCCATTTCGCCCACGCTCGAGGCCCAGCTGCTCCAGAGCGCCGACAGCCTCGACATCGGCCGCACCGGCGACTTCGACCAGCGTTACTTCGACTTCCTGCGCGACAAGAACGGCAACGTCCATCCCGACGCCCAGAAGATCCGCGACCAGCTGGCCGTGGAGGCGAACCTCCTCCAGCGCCTCACCAACCCCCTCTGCGCCCACTACCCGTTGCTGCACAAGCTCCAGTCCGACGCCGGAGCGACAACCGGCAAGCTCTCGGAGGAGCTTTGGCAGCAGTCGTCGCAGCTTCTCGAGGATGTCACGAACGAATTGATACAGCAGGCGAACGACTCCGACAACGTGGCTTTCGTCGACAACTACGAGAACGTCATCCGCGAGCACCCGCAGATGTTCCCGCTCCTGACCCAATACTACCTCAACGCAGAATAGCGTCGCCATGGCGCGCAAGATGGGCGGCGCTTGAGATCAACAACGCGACATTCACTGCGTTCATGGACTTTGCGTGAAAATAAGCGAGAAACCCAGATGAAAATTTGCGTCCTTTGCGTTTTGACGATGGCCCTCGTTGCGGGGGCGGAATCAGAACCTTGCAGCTTTTCAACTTTTCAACCTTTCAACTCCTACACGAACCACGCGGGGAACGTGGCTTCGGGCATCGTCATCGCGCTGGACGCGCGCACGGCGACGATCTCGAATGCGGCGGAGGCCGTGAAGCTGCCGCTCTCGATCTTCCCCGAATCGGAGCAGCGGCGGATTGCGGCGGACTTCGTCCTTCGCCAAGGCGGCGGGCACGTCGACCAGCTGCGCGTGCCGGTTGCCGTGAAGCGGGCGATCGCCGGGGCGGAGAAGGCGATGGCGCGTTCGCGCAAGCGGGCGGAGAAGGGACTTTGCTCAAAGGAGGAGAGCGAGGCGTTCTGCGAGAAGTCCGCGGCCGCCCTCAAGAGCTACCTCGACAAGCAGGTCAAAGAGGGCGTAATCACCCCGGAAGAACGCAAGGCAATTGGTCGCTAACCTCACGGCGCTTCACAGTTCTTGGTCTGATGTTTCGGTGACAACGTTAGGCTGCATGGGGCCATCCCCTTCGGCGGGGATGGCGGTCGCCGCCATGAAATGGTATCATTGCGGAAAACAACCAGAGGTAGAGCAATGATGTCTATTCTTCCATGTCTGTTTGCGGCTATAGCCGTTGCATCTCCGGACGGCCCGTCCGTCTGCCGCGTCACGCCGCCGACGTGCGGCGCTGGAGTCGTAGTCGAGACTACAAATCTGACTGGCGGGGTTGCGTGGCGCATCCGCTACGACGGAACGGCGCCGCGCACGGTCGCGAACGAAGAATGGACGTTCGACTTCGGAGGCGACTTCAAATGCTGGCCCGTGAGCCACGCGCAGGGCGAGTACATCCCGCTGACGCTTTCGACGATCGCCCACGAGCGGCATCCCAACTACTCCCGTTCGTGTCCCGGCTCGTGCGAGGGGCCGCTCGTTGTGGAGGGGGACGGTTGGGTGGCGGCGCTGGGCGAAGCGGGCAACCTGGACTATTCGCGCATCCGCTTCGCGAGCGGTGCGCGGAAGGGCCAGGTCAAAGCCGTCCTAGAGGGAGCGGCCACGGTTACGCCGCCTTACGTCACGCCGTGGCGGTACGTCCGCGTGGCGAAGGACTGCGTGGAGCTCGCGAACGGACAGCCCGCGTTCATGGACGCGCTGAACGCGTCCTCGCGGATCGCCGACACGTCGTGGATCAAGCCGGGCAAGGTGTTGCGCGTCGCCAAGCTCGGCGAAGAGAGCGGCAAGGCGTGCGTGGACTTTGCCCTGCGCAACAACTTCCAGTACATCGAGCTCGACGCGGGCTGGTACGGCCCGGAACGCACGGGCGACCCGCTGAAGCCGAACGTGAACGACATCCCGCTCCACAAGAACCGCGACGCCATCCTCGACCTTCTCGTCTCGTGGGGCGTGAAGGGCGTGAAGTACGGTTTCGTGACGGTGGGCGGACAGGCGGAGCGGAAGTGGGTGCTGGACCTCATCAAGGCGGCGGCGGATCGCCGTCTGCTCGTGGACATCCATGACGAGTACCGCCTCACGGGCATCCAGAAGACGTACCCCAACGTGTTGACCGTGGAGGGCATCTACGGCAACGAGGAAATGCCCTCGGCCGCGCACAACGCCGCGTTGCCGTTTACGCGCTTCCTCGACGGCCCCGGCGACTACACCCCCTGCTGGAACTTCAGCCGCATCAAGAACACGCTCGCCCACCAGCTGGCGATGCCGTGCGTCTATTCGAGCGGATTCCAGTTCCTCTTCTGGTACCAGCAGCCCGGACAGATCAAGGAGAAGGATCCCGCGCTCGATTTCTGGCGCGAGATCCCGACGACGTTTGACGAGACGCGCTTTCTCCAGGGGAAGATCGGCGAGTTCGCCGTCGTCGCGCGCCGCGTCGGCCGGCGCTGGTACGTCGGCGGACTGAACGCCAACGAGAAGCGCCTCTTCACCGTGCCGCTCGCGTTCGCGGGGACGGGCGGGTTGAGGGTGCGCCTGTTCCGCGACACCGATTCCGACAACACGAAGCCGTGCGCGGACGTGACGTGCGACACGTTCCTCTGCGACGCGTCTGATTCGCTTGTGGCGTCCGCCGCCGCCAACGGCGGCTTCGCGGCGATCGTCGAGTCGGCGGAGGCCGCCGCGCCGGCCGTCGTGACGGTTGATCCCGCCGCGGTGAAGTGCGCCGCCGACCTCTGGGGCATCTTCTTCGAGGACATCGACCTCTCCCTCGACGGCGGCGTCTACGCCGAGCTGGTGCGCAACCGCTCGTTCGAGGACGGCAACGGGGAGAAGCGCGAGCAGACGCTGCGCTACTGGTCTCCGCTCGGCAACGCGGAACTGACGCCCTGCAAACGCACCGACACCGACTACTGGGACAACGGGCATCTTGCCCGTTGCACGGGTCGGAACGCCCACTGTGCCCGCGTGCGCGGTCCGTCCGGCGCGGGAATTGCGAACGAGGGCTACTTCGGCATGGGCGTGAAGAAGGGGATGAAGTACCGTCTGGAAATTGCGCTTCGTGGCAAAGTGGAAGGACCGGTGGAAATCTCGCTGGAGGCCTACGGCAAGTCCACGCTCGCACGCACGCGCATCGAAGGCGTGACGGAGGATTGGCGCACGTTCACCGCGACGCTGGAGGCGAACGGGACGGATCCGCAGGCGCGCCTTGCGATCCGCATGTCCGGCGGCGGCGACATCTTCGTCGACTGCGTGAGCCTCATGCCTGAGGACGCGGTGTGCGGACTCTTCCGCCGCGACCTCATGGAGCGGCTCGCCGCGCTGAAGCCGAGCTTCGTGCGCTTCCCCGGCGGCTGCTGGGTGGAGGGCGACACGATGAAGGACGCCTACCGGTGGAAGGACACGCTCGGCTCGAAGTGGGAGCGCCGCACGCAGTGGAACATCTGGCGGTACTGGTCCGCGAATGGCGTTGGTTTCCACGAGTACCTTCTCCTATGCGAGGCGCTCAAGGCGAAGCCGCTCTTCTGCATCAACTGCGGCATGTCGCACCGCGAGACCGTGCCGATGGACAAGATGGGCGAGTTCGTGCAGGACGCGCTCGACTGCATAGAGTACGCCAACGGGCCTACGAACACGACGTGGGGTGCGTGCCGCGCGGCGGCGGGACATCCCGAGCCGTTCGGGCTCAAGTACCTTGAGATCGGCAACGAGAACGGCGGAAAGGCGTACGAGGAGCGGTATGCTCTCATGGCGAAGGCCGTCCGGGCGAAATATCCCGAGGTCACGCTCATCTTCGACAACTGGCGCGAGACGAAGCGCGTGGACGATCCAAAGGACCTGCGCGACGACCACTTCTACAAGATGCCGCATGACTTCATGGGCGACCTTGCGCACGAGTACGACACGCCGAAGGGCGACTTCGGGATTTTCGTGGGCGAGTACGCCGTCACGCGGGGGACGACGCGCTACGGCTCGCTACGGGCGGCCATCGGCGAGGCGGCGTTCATGCTGGGGCTGGAGCGCAACCAGGACCAGGTGAAGCTCGCCGCGTACGCGCCGCTTTTCGCGAACGCCCAGCACATCGTCTGGACGCCCAACATGATCTACCCCACGACCGACGGCTCGTTCGTGAGTCCCAGCTGGACCGTGCAGAAGCTCTTCAGCGAGAACCGGGGAACGGAGGTGCTGCAGGTCGGCGTCAAGACAGACGCGATCGAGCTGACTCGCTTCCGCGCGTGGAAGAACGACGTGCAGACTAACATTCTGGAATGCGTGCAGGCGAGCGCGATGCGCACGGCCGACGGCGGAATTGTGCTGAAGCTCGTCAACTGCGCCGAGACGCCGAAGCGAGTGGAGGTGCGCGGCCTTTCCGGCAAGGTCCGCCGCACCGTGTTCACGGGCCCACACCGCGACGCGCACAACTCGCCGTTCGAGCCGGAGGCGCTGAAGGAATCCGTTTCCGACTTCCCACTGCCGTGTACGGACGTCCTCCCGCCCCTCTCGCTCGTCATCTATGGCCTGAAGGGGGCGGGTGAATGAGGTTTTCCGTTTCGATATCGCTCGCCGTAGTTCTTCTCGCCGGCGTGGTGCGCGGTGAAGTCGCCTGCTCGGATCGTGACCGTGGCGGCGAGCTGGAGGGCGTGGTGTCGTTCTACTGCCACACGGAGCCGTACTTCTTCATGCTCGACGATGCGGACAAGTCGTGGCGCATCGAGTTCGCGGACGTGAAGAAGGCGCCGCCTCTCGTCCCTGGATGCAGGGTGAAGGTGACGTGGCGGTCACGGGCAAGGCGAGCGTTCCGCCGTACATCGAGCTGACGCCTGAGGAGATGTACGCGACGGATGCCGACGGAGAGCCGGGCAGGCGTTCTTGGTACGGGCGACTCGTCTCGACAAGCGGCTTCATACGGGACATCAATCGCCGTGAGACCTACACGCAGATCGTGATCGGCTCCAAGGAAATGCCCGTGCTGGTGTCCGTGCCGTTCAAACTGACCGATCCGCTGCCGCCCGAGATTGAGATCGGTGCGTGCGTGCGCGTGCGCGGAGTGGGCGTGTACGCGGCGGTGCGCGACGAGAAACGGAACGTCGTGACAGAGGTGCGCGACATCCAAGTGCGCACGGAAAGCATCGACGGCGTAAGCCTGCTGACGCCGAAGCAGTTCTGGACGGCGGGCAAGGTGGGCGCGGTGATCGGCATTCTTGTCGCCATCCTGTTTCTCGCTGTAGGCCTGATCCATCGTGCGCGGATGCGTGACCGCATCGCGGCGGACGCCGTGAGGCGCGAGCGGCTGCGGCTTACGAGCGAACTGCACGACAACTTCCAGCAGCTGCTCGCAGGATGCATGTTCCGTCTGGGCGCAGCCATGGGCAAGGTAGGCAAAGACGACATCGGCGCGGCGAAACAGCTAGAGCTTCTGCGCGATTCGCTGAACCACACCCAGGCGAGCCTCCGCGCCGCGCTGTGGGGTCTCACCGAGGAGGCGGAGGGCCCCGCCGCACTGACCGAGCTGTTCAGATATGCGGCAAGCCGGATGCCGCAGTGGGAGGGCGTGGTGCGGTTCACCTTGCGTGGACGCGAGCGCGAGGTGGCGCGGCAGTGTTCCGGCGCGCTTCTGCTCATCCTGCAGGAGGCTGTGGGGAACGCGCTCCGGCACGGCCATGCGCGGCATGTCGACGTGGTGGTCGATTTCACAGATACCGCTCTCATCTTCGGCGTGCAGGACGACGGCTGCGGATTCGACTCGAACGACATGCCGCCCGCCGGCCATCTCGGCCTCGACAGCATGCGCAAGCATGCGGAGGGGCTTGGCGGCACGTTGACGGTGACGAGCGAGCCTGGCAAAGGGACGTCTTTGACAGTGAGGATACCGCTATGACGAAGATCATGATAGTCGATGACCATCCAGTCGTGCGCGACGGCATGGAGGCGATGCTCGAGAACGAGAGCGACTTCAAGGTGGTGGCGTCGGTGGCGGACGGTGCATCCGCCGTGGAGACGTGCCGCCGAATGGGCGCGCCGGACGTGGTGGTGATGGACATTCGGATGCCCGGCATGAACGGGTTCGAGACGCTGGAGAAACTCAAACGGACGTTTCCTGACATTTCGGTGCTGCTGCTCGCCGGCATGCCGTTGAAGGTCGAGGTGGAAGATGCGCGACGGCTTGGCGCGCGCGGCTATCTCCCGAAGAGCATCGACTGGGCGAAGCTCGTTGCCGCGATCAGGTGCGCCGCTTCCGACGACGCTACGTTCATCGAAGAGAGCTGCGTCGACGAAAAGGTGGGACCGCTCAGTCCGCGCGAGCAGGAGATCATCAAGTACCTTTCGCTCGGCAAGACGCACGAGGAGATGGGGACTATCTTCGGCATCAGCCCTGAGACGGTGCGCAGTCACGTGAAGGGAATCTTCCGTAAGCTAGACTGCTCGAACGCCGCCGCCGCCGTCGGCCGCGCCTACGAGCTTGGCATTCTCAGAGCCTGAAACCATATCCCCTGTAGCGGGGATGTTGCAAGGGGAAGGGGTTTGTTAGAATCATGGCGTCACAAACCCAAATAAGGATCGTGCCATGAAAAAGACTACTCACCTCATCGTCCTGAACGTAGCGTTCGGTCTCGTGTTCGCGGCCTGCGCCGGAACCTACACGTGGACTCCGACAGACGGCACATCGTGGGGAACGGCCGCCAACTGGTCGCCGAACGGAACGCCGGGTGCGGCGGATACGGTCGTGTTCGAAGCCAATGCATCGATCGAGCTGGCGGACACGGTGACGGTTGCCGAATTCCAGCTTGCCAACGGCGCAAAGGTGACGCTGACCGGCGCGGGGATGTGGCTCAAGTCGTCCTCATTCGCCGGAACTGGTACTCTGGCTTTGGACGGTACGCGTCTTACGGGCATTTCCACCGCTTCTTCGTCGTGGAATGTCGGACTGACGCTTCCTTCGACGTTAGGGATTGAGATTCTTCCGAACGCGACGGAAAGCCGCATTACTGCGGAGGGGGACAAAAAGCATTTTCAGATCGATGGCCCTCTGACTGGTACAGGCACTGTGCGCATCGGATATTCCGGTAGCGGCGTGGGCGGTGTAAAACTCTGTGGCGACAACAGTGCGTTCCAAGGCAAACTGATCGTTGACAATGCTTCGGCCGCCCGCAACCGGTTTGGCGCAGCACAGGCGGGCGGCGAGGAGATGACCCTTGCCTTTGAAGGAAACACGGGGGACAACGGATCGGTCGATTTCGCGGACGGTGTTCTGAAGTTCGGCGCAATCAAGACGTCCAGCCGCACTACGACGAACTATGCCTGGCGTTTCAACAACTCAGGCACGAACATCCTTGAAGTCGGCCATCTTGGCAAGTCCGATGACCGCATTTCCATCCGGGTTGGCGAGGGCAGCTCATCCTCTGGCCACCTGAAGATCCGCAAGGTTGGCACGGGCACGCTTGAACTGTGGAATCCCGGTCATCGCTACGGCACAGAGATCGACAACGGTACCATTCTCGTGACGAGCGACAAGGCGCTCAATCTCTACGCAGACGGCGACATCACTTTCGGACATGATGCAAGCGCTCCGGGCGGTATCTTGAAATATGGGGTCAACCAGTGGGCGGACGACGGCACGGCACGTGAGACGCCAGAAGAGATCGTGACCGACTACTCCGCCCTCATCAAGAACTCTTTCGCCCCCGTCGCCATTGATACGGACGGCAAGGACGTCACATTCGCCACCGCCCTCTCCGCCTCCAATGTTGGCGGCATCTCGAAATACGGCGAAGGGACGCTTACGCTCTCGGCGTGGCAGACGCTTCTTGCCCCTGTCGCAGTTTCGAACGGTACGCTCTATGCGAAGGTTAACGCGAACGTCACTGGTCGAATCGACATAGCGGAGGGCGCGACTTTGACGCTCTATGGTGCCAGCAAGAACTTGAACGATTCGACGG
>CACXPT010000235.1 GCA_902769585.1 uncultured bacterium | reverse complement strand
TCAACGGCGCGGCGAAGTCGACTTGGTCCAACGACGGCCCCGATTCGCCGACGGTGACGAGCAACATGGGCGGGAACCGGCGGCTGTACATGGAGGGAAAGACCGTCAATCCCACGGCTGTCATCATGGTGTTCGGCTCGCAGCTGGGCGGTGGCATGGCGATGCTCGGCGGCGGTTCGTTTGGACGCGCCGGGCGAACGCTCGCCGACCCCGTCTGCCAAGCCGCGCCGTCCGGCACCACGATTTGGCTGGACGGCGAAGAGGTGGACCCCACGGCGGCATACTTCAACGGCGGGTGGCAGGTCGTGTCGATTGTCGGTCCTGCCGCAGCCACGGTCGATGCCATCGGGCAGCACACCAAGTATCAAGACGCGGGCGGGCAGAGCTACGGCGAAATCCTCTTTTTCACCAACGCCGTGTCGGACGTCAGGCGGCGGCAGGTTGAGGCGTACTTGGCAAAGAAGTGGGGCGTCTCGACATACGGCGGCGAGGCCGTCGCCTATCCGTTCCGCGCCGAGGGAAGTTCGCGGGCAGCTTGACGGTGAACGGCGACGTCTCCATTTCCGAGCCGTTGCCGTGGACGGCTGCGGACGTGCCGGCGGAAGGGCGCGTGGACTGGTACGACGCGGACGACGTCGCTTCGCTGGAGCTGCAGACGGCGAACGCGGTCGTGCGACAGTATCCGCACGGCAAGACGCGCGACACGCTGACGAGCGGTTGCTTCCTCTGGGGAGCGGGCAGCCGGATGCCGTTCGCCGTGACGGGCGCGCGCGGCCTCGGCGCGGAGCGGACGTGGCTCGACTACAACCATCCTGATGGATTCCCTCCATCCACATCCGACGGCAACGTCCTGCGCTTTATTCCGTACAACAAGTCGCCAGGTAACAACCAGGCCGTCTCCCAGACCTTCCGCACGCTGCTCGTGGCGCTCGACTCGGGCCGTGGCGGCGGCGGCACGGTAATCGCCTCTGGTTCCGTGAGCGGCGACCCCATCTGGCCCTCGTCCTGCTCGGCGAACGTCAAGAACGGCGTGACGCGCCTCAACGGCGCGGTGGTCGATCCGGCGAGGGGGTTCACGGGCGCACCGGAGGTGCTGTCGCTGACGGCGGCGGGGAACGTGTCGGCGCTCTGCGTGGACACCTACGTCAACACGGAATCCGCAAATGGCGTCCTCAAGCAACAGGGAACCGTCCAAGGCGAGATGCTGCTGTACGATTCCGAGCTGGACGCCGACGTGCTGGCGAACCTGGAGGCCTACCTGATGGGCAAGTGGACGGGCGTGCTGCCGGACGGCTGGAGCGACCTGCGCGAGGCGACGGTGACGGCGGGCACGGGCACGGTGAGCGCGGTCGCCGCCAAGCTGCCGAAATTCGGTGACGGCTTCACGGGCACGATCGTCATGCCGGATGCGTCGTTCGACTTCGCCTTCGACGGCGCGGCGGGCGCTGTGACGGATGCCTTCGTCGCGCGCGGCGCGACGCTCGACCTGCCAGCCGCCGTGGCGGTGACGGTCGACTGCGCGAACATGCAGGGCGCGCAGGCGACGAGCGTGCCGCTCTTCGACGTGGCCGGGTTCGCGAATTCCGTGGCATGGACGTTCACGGCGACCAACGCGGGCGGCAAGAAGCTGCGTCTCCGCGAGGAGGGCGGCAGATTGATGCTTGACCTTCTTGACGCCGGCACCATGGTCATTTTCCGTTGAGGGATTTGATCAAGTGAGGAATTTGGAGCCTGGCGTCGTGCGGTTGTCATCGCACCGTTCGCGGTGAAATTGTGGTATACTACGCGTCATGGAGAAAACGAGACCCATACTCTACGGCGTTGCGGACTACGCCGAAATACGCAAGGCGAATGCCTGGTTCGTTGATCGCACGGCGAAGATACGAGCCCTTGAGGCGACTCGCTACGCGATGTTCCTCCGGCCGCGCCGATTCGGGAAGTCGCTTCTGACCACCATTCTGCAGGCGTATTACGACGTTGCCTATGCCGACCGATTCGACGAATTCTTCGCGGGGACCGACATCGGCGCGAATCCGACGGATGAGCACAACAAGTATCTCATTCTCAAGTTCGACTTCTCCGCGGTTTCAAAGGACGTCGTAAAAGTTCAGGACGACTTCGACTACAAGGCATCGCTGCGCTGCGACGATTTCGCGCGAGACTACGCGAAAATCCTGCCGGAAGGGCTGGCCGAGCGCGTCCTCAAGGCCTCCGACGTCGGCAAGAAGCTCGCGCAGATCATGTCGGGCCTCAGGGGCTCTGGGCTCGACGTGTACGTCATCATCGACGAATACGACAACTTCACCAACACGATTCTCGCCGAGAGCGGACAGGACGCATACGACGAGCTCTGCCACGGCGACGGTTTCTTCAAGCAGTTCTTCACCGACCTCAAGACGCTGACAAACGACTTCGGTGCGCCGCTCAAGCGCCTGTTCATCACCGGCGTCTCGCCCGTGACGATGGACGACGTGACGAGCGGCTTCAACATCGGCACGAACATTTCGCTCGACCCCCAGTTCGCGGACTTCACCGGGTTCCGGCACGACGACCTCCGCGCCATCGCCGACTACTACGGCGCACAGTGCGGCTTCGATGCCGACAAGGCGTACAACGCCGCGCTCACGTGGTTCGACAACTGCCGTTTCGGCTCCTACGATGCGCCACCGCTCGCCAATACGACGCTTGTCCTGTGCTTTTTCAGCCATCTCTGGCGGACGCATCAATTCCCCAGCAACATGGTCGACGTGAATCTCCGCACGGACTATGCGAAAATCCGCCATCTCATCACCGTCAACAACCGCCTGAACGGAAATTTCCATGCACTGGAGACTATCGTCTCAGACGGAACGCTGTCCGAACAGCTCGTCGAGTCCTTTCAGGCCAAGGACATTACCGTCCGCGAGAACTTCGTTTCGCTTCTGTACTGGCTGGGCATCACTACCATCGTGGGCAACGACATGGGCACGCCCGTGTTCGGCATCCCCAACGGCGCGTTCCGCCAGATGGCTGCCCAGCTCTTCACGCAGGCGTATTCCGAGGTGTGCGGAATCGACCAGCGCATCCCCGCCATCAACGCCGGGCTTCGCTCCTTCGCCGCGACGGGAACGTGGGACAAGCTCTTCGAGCCGCTCTTCGACGTGGTGCGGCAGAACTTTGCCGTGCGCGATTCCAAGGAGGGCGAGACGGCGGTGGCGAGCGCCGTCTCGGCGATCCTGATCAGCGCCGGCGGTCCGTACTACATCACGCGCGAGCGCGAAGCGAACGGCGGATTCTACGATCTTTCCCTTGCGCCGCGTTTCGACATGGCGCCGAAGATCGCCCATGCCGCGCTCATCGAGCTGAAGTACGTGAAGGCGGGCGATCCCGCCCCGCCGCCCGAAATGCTCGCGGACATCAAGGCCAAGGCCATCGACCAGCTCAACCGGTATTCATCCGATCCGGCGCTCATTGCCGCCTGGCACCTTGGCACCGTCGCCCTCCACAGCCTTGTCCTCGTGTTCCACGGCGGCGACTGCGTCCTGTCCGAAGAGGTCTAAAACTGAAACCATGAAAGAAAAGGAGTAGGTCCGAGATGAAAAGAACAGCAAGGTGGATATTGGGGGGGGCTTTTGCAGGCGCGATGGCGCTGACGGCCTCCGCCGCCAACTACACGCTGACGAACACGACGGTCGAATGGCCGTCGTCGAACGAGGCCGAGAATGTTTCGGGCAACCGATACACCATCGTCGGCGACGTGACGGTGACGATCACCAACGTGACGGTGGCGAACGTCTCCTTGGGGGCCTTGCGGGCGAGCATGGTCGTCACCGACGGCGCCACGCTCACGGTCGATTTCACGGGCGTCGAGGCCGACCGAATCCGCATCTGGGGCACGCTTGTGGCGCACGGCACGGGGAAAATCCGCGTCAAGGGCGACACGGCGCGCATCGCCTACGGCCTTGACGGCACGAGCGTCCAGCCTTTGTCACAGGCGGTCTTTGACGCGCCCGACTTCGCCTTCATCGACGCGAACGGCGACGTACTGGACATCCCGCTGACGTTCTGCGGTCCTTCGGCCGTGCGGCGGTGGCCGTCCTGCGGGCGGGCCTTTTCGGCCGCCAACATCTGCCTGATCGGCGACGAGGGCGTGCGACTGGCGCCGGACGAGGGCACGGACACCATCACGCTTTCCTCTGCCGGCCTCAGGAACCTCGTGCTCGTCGACGACACGGCGCTTGCTCCCTCCACGAAGGTGAACGTGCCGACGGACTGCGGACTCTACATGAAGCCCGCCACCTATTCGACGAACTCGCTTGCCTGGTCGGTAAAAATGTGGGGGACCAATTCGACTGACGTGGTTCTGGCGGGCGGAAAGCTGTCGTTGCAGTCGATGCCCGACCATGTCCTCCTTGGCGACATCACCGGCACGGGGACGGTGGCGATGGAAGTCAGTCGGTCCCGCTACGGAGACCGCGAGTTCACGTGGCTGCTGGGAAACAACACGTTCGAGGGGGCCGTCCGCGTCCAATCTGGCGACGGGAACCTCAGATCCAGCAACCTTCTGAACTTCGGCGCGTCCTCCGCGCCGGGCCATGCGACGAACAACGTGGCGTTGGCCGCGCGGGCGCGGCTGGCGTTCTTCGCGCTGGACGGAACGTTCGCGCCGAACGTCACGATCGGTTCGCTGGCGGGAACCGACGAGACGAGCGTCCTTTACGCCCAAGAGGGGCAGACGGTCACAATCAACGCATTCACGGGAATGTTTAGGCTGGCTGGCGGAGGTACGGTTGTGTTTGGACCGGAGGTGGGACCGGTCGCGTCCTGCCGGTTCGGCGATGGATTTGTCTACACGACGGGGGATATCCCCGCCGAGTTCTCGATCTCGCCTTATGTGAACGACGCGACGGGTACGAACACCCTGACGCTGGGCGGCGCGCCGCTTTTCACGGGTGCCTCGACCTCCTTCGTGGTGCAGGCGTCGGCGGGCGAGCGGATGCGCGTGCTGGCGGACGGCAACGTACCGGTGATCGCCGGCGGCGCGGGCACGGCTGTGATCGAAATGCGCGACTGGCGCGACCGTGCGGCGCTCTGGATCGATCCCTCCACCACCGAGCCCGGGCCCTTCGGCACGTGCGCGAAGGACGAGTGGTGGGCGGGCATCGGCACTTCCATCTCGAACAGGTACGTGAACGAGGCTCGGGCGACGGGCGGCGGATACTACATCGAATACATGCCCGACTGCCGTCCCGACCGCACCTACTACTTCGGCCGCAACGGCCGCAACTATCAAAGGCTTGCGGGGAACCCTCCTTCGGCGGAGTGTCTCCCGACCGTCTATGCCTACCAGAAGTTCAACGGCTGCAACGGCCTCACGACCATCTGCTGCTCAGGCAACACGCGCCGTCTGCCGCTCGCTTGCGGTGACGTGAAGGGAGATTCCACCACGTCCATCCCCGCGAAGATGGTGGTGATGGTGTTCGGTTCTC
>CACXPT010000234.1 GCA_902769585.1 uncultured bacterium | reverse complement strand
TCATGCCGACCGCAGCTCCGCAAGGGGGAATATTGATTTTATTGAAGGTTCTTATCGCGGTCAGCCCAAATCGCTATCCGCGAAGTGGCAAAGTCGGGAGGCGTCTTTTCTGTTTTTGGGGAGCGGACGCGCGGGAGCGCGTCCCTCCCGGTGTGCTATAATATGCGAAAAGAGTTCGCGGCGGTAGACGAAATGAGCAGCACGCAACGCATAGGAATCTTCGGAGGGTCGTTCAACCCGATACATCTCGGACACGTGGGCGTGGCCGAGCGGGCGGCGGCGGACTACGGCCTCTCGAAGGTGCTCGTGGTGCCGGCGCACGTCTCGCCGTTCAAGACTGTCGGGCCGGCGCCGCTCGACGACGATTTCAGGTGGAAGCTCGTGCGGCTTGCGTGCGAAGGACATCCGCTCCTCGAGCCGTGCGACATAGAGCTGCGGCGCGGCGGCGTCTCGTACACCATCGATACCGTGCGCGAGATCAAGGCGTTTTATCCTGACGCGGAGCTTTTCTTTATCGTCGGCGAGGACTCGGTGGCCGGACTGCCGTACTGGCGGAACTACGACGAGCTCGCGAAGATGTGCAGGTTCGTTTCGTTCCCGCGCACAAGGGAATCGTCCACTGAGATCAGGCGGCGGATGGAGAACGGCGAGAGCCTGGAAGGGCTTGTGGATCCGCGCGTGGCGGAGGCGCTTGCACTCAGGCGCGCGGAAGCGACTGGTGGCCGAGGAAATCGTCCTCCGCGGCCTTGAGCAGGTCGTGCATCGTCTGCGCATCGGGTGCGGCGCGCAGGTCGGCGAGAAGGGTGGATGCGTGCGCAAGCAGGCAGAGGCGAGCGAGTATGTGCATGTGCAGGACGTGGTCCGTGCAGCAGATAAGGAAGAAAAGGTCCGTCCCTTCGCCGTCCTGCGAGCCGAAGAAGACTGGGCGGACGGTGCGACCCAAGGCGAGGAACGTCTCCTGGAAGAGGTAGGGGTCGTGGTAGCGCGGATGCAGGAACGCCACTCCGCCGCCAGCGGCCGTAGAAGCCACCTCCTCGCGTGCAGTGAGCTCGGCGAACAGCGTCTCGGGGTCGTACAGCAGGCCGGTGGAGTCGGCGAAGTCCGTCATGTCGCGCAGGACGCCGGCGCGGGTCTTCGACGTCAGCTCCGGCATGATCGTATCTGGGCGTAGGATGTCGGCGATGTGGAAGTCGTGCCCGTCGGCGTGGCGGCGCTCGGTCATGGCGAGCTGATGCTCCTGCGAGAGCTGCTTCTCGGACATCTCGAGCATGCGCCGTTGCGCCCACTCGTCGAGCGGGCGATGCTCGAAGAAGAACGCCTCCCCGCGCTTGACGCAGGGAACCTCCTCGCGCTGCGCGAAATGGCGCAGCTCGTTCGCCGACATGTGCAGATGCGCGGCGGCGCTCTTCAGATCCATCAACTGGTAGCCCATGCGGATATTTTACCACAATTGCTATTGCGTGGGCGCGGAATTTTGTGCTACAATGACGCCGTTTGCCTTACGGCACGCATTGCGAGAGGTTGTCATGGACTTTACGGCTGCAGCTTGGATATGGCTCTACATAGGCGCGTTCCTGATGCTGGCGGAGATCGTCAGCCCCGGGTTCGTGATCTTTTTCTTCGGCCTTGGCGCGGCCACGGTCGCCGTGTGTAAGTGGGCCATCCCGTCTTTGTCCCTCGCGTGGCAGCTGGCGCTTTTCTCCATCACCTCCATCTTCTACCTGCTTGTGCTGCGCCGCTACATGAAGAAGCTGTTCATGGGCGACGCCGAGAACTCGCCGGGGCTTGCGAGCGAATTCGTGGGGCGCGTGGGAAAGGTCATCGAGACCATCCGCCCCGAGGTGCCGGGGCGGATCGAGCTCGGCGAAGTGCAGTGGAAGGCCTCGGCAGGCGAGCGGCTGGAGCCGGGCACGGAGGTGAAGGTGGTGGCCCAGGACAACCTCACCATGCGGGTGGAAAAGATTTGAAGCAAGACAGAAAGGAACAGAACCATGGTTAGCGGATCGTTGATATTCTTTGCGATTGTCGCGTTCATCGTCCTGGTGGCGGTGCTGAAGACGGCGATCGTGGTGCCTCAGAAGACGGCGTTCATCGTGGAGCGGCTCGGCAAGTACCGCACCACGCTCGAGGCCGGCTTCCACGTGCTTATGCCGTTCTTCGACAGGATCGCCTACCGGCACTCCCTGAAGGAGCAGGCGATCGACGTGCCGCCGCAGGAGTGCATCACCAAGGACAACATCGCAGTCTCGGTGGACGGCATCCTGTACATGCAGGTGATGGATCCCGTGAAGGCGAGCTACGGCATCGGCAACTACCTGTTCGCCACGACCCAGCTGGCGCAGACGACGATGCGTTCGGAGATGGGCAAGCTCGAAGCGACCCCTGGGGCATCAAGGTGACGCGCTACGAGATCAAGAACATCACGCCGCCGCGCACGATCCGCGACGCGATGGAGAAGCAGATGCGCGCCGAGCGCGAGAAGCGCGCGATGATCGCCGAGTCCGAGGGCGAGCGCCAGGCGAAGATCAACCGCGCCGAGGGCGAACGCCAGCAGGCGATCGCTCTCTCCGAGGGCGAGCGCGCGAGGCGCATCAACGAGGCCGAGGGCCGCGCCAAGGAGATCCTGCTCGTCGCGGAGGCGCAGGCGGCCGGCATCGAGAAGGTGGCCACGGCCATCAACGGAGAGGGCGGCATCCAGTCCGTCAACATGCAGCTCGCGCAGCAGTACCTCACGCAGTTCGGCAACCTCGCCAAGACGAACAACACCATGATCATCCCGAGCGACCTCGCCAACGTGGCGGGCGTCATCAAGGCGTGCAGCTCGATCGTGAAGGGAACGGCCGGCTGACATGGAAAAGCTTCTCGACAGGTTGTTCCAGCTGCTGTTCTTCGCGGCGTTCGCGTGCATCGTCGTGACAGGCGTGATGCTGTCGTACCCGAAGTACAGGCAGGCCGAGGGACTGCGCGCCGAGCATGCGCGCATACGCAAGCAGATCGAGGAGAAGAAGGCCCAGATAGAGGCCATCCGCGAGAAGCAGCGCCGCTTCAACACGGACCGCGAGTTCGTGGAGGCGCTGGCGCGCCAGAACCGCCGCGTCTATCCGGGCGAGCTGGTGTTCATCTTCGACGAGTGAGATGGCGCGGTTCCTCTGCTTCCTGCTGGCAATAGCCCTGCTGCCTTTCGCCTGGGGCTTGTCCCTCGCTTTCTTCGACGTCTTCCGAATGGTGTCCGCCTCCGGCGAGACGATCTTCTCTCCCGAGGCGCTCTCGGCTCTCGGAGGACTCGTCGCGTTTCTCGTGGCATGGGTCGCCCTGCCGGCGCCGGTGCGCCTCTACGTGCTCGGGCACGAGCTTACGCACGCGGTGTGGGGACTGGCCTTTGGCGCGCGCGTCTCGAACCTGAAGGTCGGCAAGTCCGGCGGCTCGGTGTCGCTCTCGAAGTCGAACGTGTGGATCACTCTTGCGCCGTACTTCTTCCCGTTCTGGACGATCATCGTCGTCGTGGCTGCGCTCGTCACCCGATGCTTCGTGTCGCCGCTCCCTTGGCCGTGCGCGTGGCTGTTCGCCATCGCGTTCACCTGGTGCTTCCACGTCTGCTTCACGATCCGCTCGCTGATGCAGCCCCAGCCGGACATACAGGAATACGGCAGGCTGTTCTCATACGTGCTCATCTGGACGTTCAACGTGGCTGGCGTGATCGTGTGGATCGCCTGCACCACGGAGGTCACGTGGCGGTCCGTGGGCGAATGCCTTTGGACACGCACCTCCGGCACATATCTCGCCATCGCGTCCCTCTTACACTCACTTTCACACTCTTGACTTTTCACCTTGCCTGCCTAGGCCAGATTATGGTATCCTAGCGGCGTAGGCAATAAGGTAGGGCTTGTGCCGCCCCGGCGGCGCACGCATAAACAAGGAGCAAAGGCACATGATGAAATTGACGGGTGGAGCCGTCAGCGCGGCTGTATGCTGGCTGGCGGGTGCGGCACTGGCGGCGACGGTCACGATCGACCCCGGAAACGGGGTGGCGACGAACGTGATGGAGCGGTTCACCGGCGAGGTGGACCTCGTTGTGAACAACGGCTCGAGCGGCGGCGGCATCGTGCGCCTCAACACGCTCAACAGCTACAGAGGCACGACCACGCTCGGCTGCGGTACGCTCGTGGCGAGCGCCATGTCCGCCACCGGCCACGTCTCCAGCGTCGGCGCGGACGGTCTCGTCAAGGTCGGCCCCGGCACGTTCCGCTACGACGGCCCCGCCGGCGGCTGGACCGACCGTCCGTTCACGAACACGACCGACAAGCCCTATGCGGCCATCTTTGACATCTCGAACGACTTCACCATGGCGGGCAACATCCAGCAGGACCTTGGCTCGTTCGTGAAGACCGGCCCCGGTACGCTCCACCTCGCCGCCTCGGGAACCAACACGCTGGGGCGGAAGAGCAGTCTTTCCGATTCGACATTCGGGCAGGGCGTGCGTGCGCGGTGGATTCCGAACGCGAACGGCGACTCGCCGACGGTCGGTTTCCGGAGCTTCTACGTGGTGGAAGGCAAGGTGGTGATTGGCGAGGGCGGCGGCACCTACCTCATCGGCGGCGGCAACGATCCGTCGGTGGGCGGCTGGACGGCCGTGGACGGCGAACAGGAGAAGGAGGCGACGCTGGAGATCGTCGGCGGAAACGTGGAATTCGCCGGCTGGATGATGCAGGGCGCGTGCAACGGCAACACCAATACGGTGCCGGAGAAGATTCCGGAGTCCGTGGTCCGCGTGAAGGGCGGCCGGCTCTACACGGGCAGTTCCTATTCGCTCGGTCGCAACAAGCCGGGCTACTCGACTTATCCGATGTCGTCCAAACCGCGCCTGGAGGTACAGGGTGGCGAACTGTACGTCTACAACCAGCTCGTGAACGGCGACGACCAAGGCGCGCACTCTATGATCGAAGTGACGGGTGGCAAGGTGACGGTCCGGAAGGAGACGATCGTCGGGCGATGCAGCGGCAGCGCGGACACGACGAACACGCTGGTCGTCACGGGCGCAGGGACACTTTCGACGACTGCGCTCATCAACCACAAGACGAGTTGCTGGAACGTCGCCGTGACGAACGGCGGCACGGTGACGGCCACCGGCACGTCGAGCAACGAGAACGGCGTCGTGAACTTCTTCGTGTCGCGCGGCGGTAAGCTGTCGGTCAAGCCTTTCGTGACCTACAAGGGAACGACGGACATCCGCGTGGAGAACGAAGGCACGTTCTCGATGACGAAGTTGCAGAGCACGCACTCGACGGCCGCGACGACGGTGACGGTGACGGATGGCGGCATCCTGGAGGCGGACGAAATCCAGTGCGACAAGGGCACGATCGACCTGTTCTTCGACAACGCGACGCTGCGAAAGCGCAGCAAGAGCCGCACGGCGTTCCCGCGCGCCGATCTCTCGACGATGAAGCTTGGCGCGGGCGGGCTGACGATTCGTCCGATCGCGGGCAGCTCGTTCGTGACGCGCCGTCCGTTCACGACGGGGGACGGCCTCGCACGCGACGGCGGCCTTGTCATCGACGCGGAGAACAACAACTCCACGAACGAGTTCGGCACGCTGGCACAGGCGTACAACGGCCCGACGGTGTTGAAGAAGGGCGTGCTGTCGTTCGCCGATGACGTCGGCGCGCTGTCCCCGAACTCGGACTTCGTCTGGGAAGGCGGCATCTTCCTCTACCGTGCGTACACGGGGGCGGTGCCAGCCGCGCAGACGGTGAAGTCGGCCACGTTCGGCGTGGCGGGGGCCGCGTCCACGCTCACGCTGCGCATGGACGCGCGCAGCCTGCCGCTGGCCGCGACGGACGGCGTGGCGGTGCTGGGCTTCCCGAAGCTTTCCGTGACGATCTTCGCCGCCGGAACGGTCTCGTCCGCGACCACGCCCGGCGGCACGTATCCGATCGTCTCGGCACCCGTGTCGAGCCGCGCCGCGCTGGAAACCCTGGCCGCGCGCGCCGTGCTGGACGGCCCGTCGGCGACGTACGTGAAGGGCACGCCGACGTTCGCCGTGACGGACAACGGCACGACGGCGACGCTCGCGGTGACGTTCGTGCGCGGCGTGGAGTCGAGCACGCCAGAGACGGTGTCGAACGCGGCGACGGTCTACAACACCCTGGGCGGCGCGGCGGACGATGCCGAGGTGCCCGGCAACCTGGCGATCGCCGAGCTGTCCGGCACGGACGTCGTGGGCATCAACACGAACGCGACGGGCTGCGGCACGGTGACGGTCTCGAACGTGAGCGCGGACTTTACCGGCAAGGTCGTGACCGGCAGCGGCACGGTGGTGATGGACTCGCTCGCGTGGGTGACCGACCCCACGCAGCTCGTGCTGGGTCCGGGCACGCTCAAGTACACGGGCACGGGCGAGACGGTGCCGGGCCTCTCGCTGAACGCGGGCTCGAGCAAGCAGGCGATCCTCGACGTGGCGAACGACCTCACGCTCGAGAGCGTGCTGATCGGCACGTCGGCCCTCTCCAAGACGGGCGCGGGCGACCTGACCCTGAAGGGGCCGGGCGCGTTCAACCTCGGCAACACGAACAAGGGCAAGAGCCAGATGCCCGGCATCGGCGTTTACGGCGACTCGCCCGCCGACACGTTCCAGTACGTCACGGTCGCGGACGGGCGGCTGATCATCGGCGAGGAGGGCGGCACGGAGGCCGAGCCGTACATCGTGCTGTCGGGCTGCGAGGTCGACATCGGCGGCTGCACGGCGAGCGCGGCGAACGGACGGCAGGAGACGGCGGGCGAGTTTGTGATGAACAGCGGCACGTTCATCTGCAACTACCTGCAGCCCGGCTACTACAACGGCTCGAACGGGACGTACCCGGAAGGCGGAACGCTTGCGAAGATCACGGTCAACGGTGG
>CACXPT010000233.1 GCA_902769585.1 uncultured bacterium | reverse complement strand
GTTCCGCGCCCCCGTGGCGCGCGGCTGGCGCTACGTGCAGGTGATTCCGCTGGACGGTGTCTCGGTGCGCGGGGTGGCGATGGACGAGCAGCTGTGTCCGCTCGCTCGCGCCGGTTCGTTCCTCTGCTCCGACCCGCTCGTCAACCGCATCTGGGACGTCTCCGCGCGCACGCTCGAGATCACGACGCGCGAGATCTTCATCGAAGGCGCGAAGCGCGACCGCTGGACGTGGAGCGGCGACGCGCGCCAGAGCTACCTGATGAGCTACTATCTCTTCGGCTCGCAGGACCTCTGCAAGGACTCCCTCTTCTACCAGCGTGGCGGCGACCCCGTGGTGATGCACATCAACCAGATCATGGACTACACGTTCTACTGGTTCATGTCGGTGCGCGAGTACTACCAGTACACGGGCGACCGCCTCTTCCTTGAGCAGGTGTTCGACCGGATGGTCTCGCTGATGGACTTCACGATCGCGCGACTCGACGCGCACGGGCGCCCCCGCAACGGCTACCGCGACTGGATATTCATCGACTGGGCGCCAGAGCGCCTGCACAACGCCGGCGGCGTGACGAGCTTCGAGCAGATGCTGCTCGTGGAGGCGCTCGAGGCACTCGCCGACGTGGCGGACACGATCAGGCGCCCCGGCGCGGACGCCTGGCGCGCCCGCGCGAACAAGCTGCGCGCCGAGATCGTGCCCCTCTTCTGGAACGCCGACAAGGGCGCGCTCATGCACCTCCTGAAGGACGACGGCACGCTCGACCCGCAGCTCACGCGCTACCCGAACATGTTTGGTCTCGCCTGGGGCTACTTCGACGCCGCGCAGCGCGACGCCGTGCTGAAGAACGTCATCTTCAACGACGCTGTCATGAAGATCCAGACGCCCTACATGCGCTTCTACGAGCTGGAGGCGCTCTGCAGCCTCGGCCTCCAGACGAAGGTGATGGACGAAATCCGCGCCTACTGGGGCGGAATGCTCGACGAAGGCGCGACGAGCTTCTGGGAACTCTACAACCCCGACGAGAAGGGGCTAGCGAAATACGCGATGTACGGCCGCCCGTTCGGCAAGTCGCTCTGCCACGCCTGGGGAGCCTCGCCCCTCTACCTGCTTGGACGCTACTACCTCGGCGTGTCGCCCACAAAGCCCGGCTTCGAAGAATACGTCGTGAAGCCCGACCTTGGCGGCCTTGCGTGGATGGAAGGCTCCGTGCCCACGCCCCACGGTACAATCCGCGTGTCGGTGCGCGACGGCACGGTCACGGTGACGGGGCCGGCCAAGGGCCGCGGCGTGCTCCTCTGGAACGGCGAGAAGCACCCGGTCGCCCCTGGCGCTACCGTGACGTTGAGTAAATGAGAACTACCATCTACCAACTAAAAACAAGGAAGCACATAAAATGAAAAGAAGAATTGCAATGGCCTTTGTCCTGGGGGTGGTTGCCCTCGAAGTTGGGACGGCTTTCGCGGAGTTCAAGGCCGGTTTCGGCAGGGTGGACGCCACGCCGCCGCTAGGAATCCCAATCGTCGGGTATTTCCACAAGCGTATCGCCGACGGGGTGCTGGATCCGCTCTACGTGGACTGCGTGGCGGTTTCGGACGGCACGAACAACGCGCTCATCTACTGCGTCAGCAGCCTGGGCCTGGGCAAGGCCTTCATGGGTAAGGCCACGCCGGCCATCACGGCGGCGACGGGCGTTCCGCGTGAACGGATCTACGTCCACGCGACGCATACCCACACCGGGCCCGCCGCCTGGACGAGGTCAAGTTTCACGAAAGAAGAGAACCGACTTATTGCGGACTACGTGGACATGTGCATCGCCAAGATGTCCGACGCCGGACGGCTTGCGCTCGCCGACATGGCCCCCGCGCGGATCGGCGTCGCCAAGACCGTCTGCCGCAACGTCTCGTTCATCCGCCGGTACCGCATGAAGGACGGTTCCGTCCGTACCAACCCGGGGATTACGAACCCGAACGTGAAGGAACCGCTTGGCACGCCCGACGAAACGCTGCAGCTCATCCGCTTCCGCCGCACGGGGGCGCCCGACATCGCCATCGTCAACTTCGGCACACATCCCGACACCATCGGCGGCACGAAGTATTCGGCCGACTGGCCGGGGATCGTCCGCCGCACGTTCGAGGACGCCGTCGGCGACGGCGTGAAGTGCCTGTTCCTCAATGCCGCGCAGGGCGACGTGAACTGCAGCCAGCGCTTCCCGCCGCCCGGACGTGCCGCGCTCAACGCCGAGCGCAAAACGCGCCCAAAGGCCGTCTCCACCTATGTGGGCCGGTCCGTGGCCGGCGCGGCGCTGTCGGTGTGGGACGTGTGCGAGGAGATACCGGCCGGCCCCGTCCGCGGCATCGTCGCCAAGCATGCGATGCCGGCGAACAAGCCGACCGCCGACGAGATCAAGTGGGTGGAGCTGTTCGACGCTGGGCGCAAGAACGAGATCCCGCTGGGCAGGATGGAGATCATGACGCTGACCAGCCCCAGCTCGCGCGTCCGCATGCTGAAGACGGACCACATCAGCCTCTTCGTATCCACGTTGGCCATCGGCGACAACCTCGCGTTCGCGGGCCTGCCGTGCGAGCCTTTCGTCGACATCGGCCGCGCGATCAAGAAACGCTCGCCGTTCCGCACGACGATCATCACCTGCCTCACCAACGACAGCGTGGGCTACATCGCGTCGACCAAGGCCCATGCCGATGGCGGCTACGAGGGCCTGTCGTCGTGGCTCGCGGCCCCCACGGGCGATCTCCTCGTGGACGCCCAGGTCAAACAACTGACGTCCCTGAAGGAAAACTTAAAAGGCGCGCACGACGGCATCAAGAACGAGCGCGTGGAGTAGGATGCGCATTGCGCCAGGCGCGCATGGACATGCCGTAGCGTTTGAGGAAGGCCGCGCGGAGCGCGTTGTCGGTCTGCCAGCCGCAGAGGTGCGCGATTGCGCCGAGGCGCTGCGACGGAACCCGGAGCAGGAGCTCCACGCGCTCGAAGCGGACGCGGTTGATCTCGTCCTTGATCGTGCTGCCAGTGGCGCGGAGGAAGTCCATCTCCGCAAGACGCCGGGATCCGGGAATCTGCGCGGCCACGTCCGCAGCGGAGATTCCCTCGCACGCGCGTTCGCGCACGTAGGCGAGCATCTTCGCGACGCGCGGCGGCGTGCCGCTCCCCGTGGGCGTGGAACCGCGGCGCATGAGGCCGAGCGCTCCGTACGTCTCGCGGATGGGGCCGGCGGACGGATCCGCCACGAGCAGTGAGAGGATTTCGCAGGTGCGATAGCCGGCCTGCTCGAAGTCGAGGTAGACGCTGGAGAGCGCGGGGTGGGCGTTCTCGCAGAGGGAGGTGTCGTCGTCGACGCCGATCACGGCCATCTGCGACGGGACGGCGATCCGCATGCGCCGCGCGAGGTCGAGCACGTAGACGGCCTGGTAGTCGTTCTCGGCCATCACGCCGCACGGCTTCGGGAGCGCCTTGAGGAACGCGGCGCAAGCCTTTCCGCGCGCCTTCTCGGAGCGGAAGCTCTCCTTGCGGCCGAACACGGCGCAGTCGAGTCCGTGCAGGTGCAGGATGCTCCGGAACTCCGCCTCGCGGTCGCGGCTCCAGAAGTGGTTGCCGGAGGAGGCGATGAACGCGAAGGACTGCAGGCCCGCCTTGAGCAGCTCCATCGCGGCGCGCGCGCCAGGGCCCTTTGGGGAGGGATTGACGTACGACGCCCACGCGGGGAGAGTGCGCGGGTCGCGGCCGAGGAACACCGTCGGTATGCGGGCGAAGTCGGCGGGGTCGAAGAAGTCCGACTTCTCCCCCGAGCACTCCACGAGGCAGCCGATGGGCTTCCAGAGATTGATGAGCTCGCGCACGCGCGGACGCCCGTGCGCGGGCTCGACCACCTGTATGCGCCAGCCGCGCGTCCGCGCGAAGCGGAACGCGCCGTCCTGTTCCTTGCGCCAGGCCTGCCGCCGGGAGGTGTGGAAGAGAAGCACCGTTTCCATGACGGCGAGAGTATACCACAAAACCGTCTGGTGTTTCGCATTATTGGCGTAATTTTTTTGCGCTGATTTGTCGGTTCTGGCACTTGCTTGGCGTATAATATGCGGTGCCTCGACGTAAGAGGCAGAAGGACACTCAAAATGACAAACGACGAACTCCAATCCTACATCGACAAGTACAAGAAGCTCCTCCTCGAATCGGTGGAGTGGTGGCAGAAATACACCCCCGACACAAAGCACGGCGGGTTCTACAACTACCTCGGCCGCGACGGCAAGGTGCTCTTCACGGACAAGAACGTGCGCCAGCAGGGACGGCTCGTCCTCCTCTTCGCGCGCGCCTACAACGAGATCGAGAAGCGCCAGGAATGGCTCGACCTCGCACTTCAGGGCATGAAGTTCATAGAGGACCACTGCTTCGACGACCGCGACGGCCGCACCTTCTATGACGTCACCGAGGACGGCCGCCCCGTGCGCAAGCGCCGCTACGTGGTGACCGAGCACTACACCGTGATGGGGTACATCGAGCTCTACAAGGCCACGAAGGACCCG
>CACXPT010000232.1 GCA_902769585.1 uncultured bacterium | reverse complement strand
CATATGCCATGCGGCCATTGATGCCGCTCGGCCTCTCATCGCAACGCAACACAATTTGTTAGTGGACGCGGGTGCCAGCCCCGCTCACTGACCGATTACGAAAAAGCCAAAGGCAACGTCTCATGCCTTCCCACAGCTGTTCGCAGGAAAGATCACCGCCCCCAGCTCAGCGACCGTGCGGCAGATCTTGATTGCCGGCCAGAGGCGACGCCATGCCGGCAGTTCGCTCCAGTACGCCAGCAGCTCCTTCATGCGCCCCAGCACGGGTCTGTCCCCTGAAAGCTCGGCGCAGGAGCGTTCGAGATAGCCAGACAGCAGCGCCGACACGTCCGGCCGCGTCCCCAATGCGCGCACGAACGCACGTCCCACCATCACGCCGCGCATGTTGGGGAGATTGCCGGGCGGCACTACGCCGCCTATCTCTCCAAATCCTGCATCGCCGTTGTACAGCACGGGATTGGACGAGGCTGCGCACGCTTCGCGGAAACGTTCCATGTCAACGTCGCCGTCGTACATCTGCTTCGCCGTGCGCGCGTGGATCGTGAGGACGGCGAGCGGATAGCGGTTGACGACGGGCATCAGGGCCATCAGCTCGTCCGGCGACGCAAGCCCGAGACGGATCTTCAGCGAGAAGCTGCCAGGCCCCATCTCCTCGCATCCGGCCGCGAGCAGACGCTCCAGCAGGTCGGGATTCCTGAAAAGGCCAGATCCGCGCCCGTGACGCACGATCATCGGGAACGGGCAGCCTGCGTTGAGGTCGGCCCGGACGAATCCCCTGTCCCTGAAGGCTCGGAGCAGGACGCGCATGGCGTCCGGATGCTTCGTGATCACCTGGGGCACGAGGCGGCCGTCCGTGCCGTCGCCGAGGTCGGCGAGCATGCGGTCGTTGACGCGAATGCCGGGGTTGGCCGGGATGAACGGGGCGAACGCGCCGGTGAATCCGGCCTCGCGGATCGGCACCGCGAACGCCTCGCGGAACGCGCGGATCGTCACGCCGCGCAGCGGCGCCAGCCACAGCTCGCCCATCGCCGAACCACCTTGGGCGCGCTACAGCGCGGCGAGCTTCCTGGCGACGAGCTGCCCGACGATCTTCGGGTCGGCCTTGCCCTTCGAGAGCTTCATCACCTGCCCCACGAAGAATCCCGCCGCAGCCTTCTTGCCGGCCTTGAAGTCGGCCACGGGTCCAGGGTTCGCGGCGATCGCCTGGTCCACGAACGCCTCCAGGGCGGCCGTGTCGCTCACCGCGCCCAGGCCGCGCTCCTTGACGATCGCCTCGGGGTCGCCGCCCTTCTCGAACACCTCCGGCAGCAGCTCCTTCAGCGTGGGACCGTTGATCGTGCCCTTCGCCGCCATCGTCACGAGCGACCGCAGGGCGGCGGGCGTGAGCGCGCATTCGCCGATCGCCTTGCCGCTTTCGTTGAGGAGCGCCATCACGTCGCTCATGTAGAGGTTGCAGAGCTGCTTGGCCACCTTCTTGTCGAGACCCTTGGCGGCGGCCTCGAAGAAGTCGGCGTTCGCCTTCGCCTGCGAGAGCACTCCGGCATCGTACTCGGCGATGCCGTACTCCTCGACCATGCGGGCGCGGCGCGCCTCGGGCTTCTCAGGCAGGAGCTTGCGCCACTCCTCGATCTGCTCGTCGGAGAGCGCCACCGGCACGAGGTCGGGCTCGGGGAAGTAGCGGTAGTCGTGCGCGTTCTCCTTCGTGCGCATCGAGGCGGTCTCGAGCGCCTCGCCGTCCCAGCGACGCGTCTCCTGCACGATCGGTATGGAGTGGGCCATGCACTCGCGCTGGCGGCGCGCCTCGTACTCTAGCGCCGCGTGGATGCCGCGGAAGGAGTTCATGTTCTTGATCTCGACCTTCGTGCCGAGCTTCGTCTCGCCCACCGGACGGATTGAGATGTTCACGTCCGAGCGCATGTTACCCTCCTCGAGGTTGCAATCGCTCACGCCCGCGTAGACGAGCATCTCCTGAGACGATCTCCATGAGCGGCGTGCCGCCGCGGTTGAAGTCGACGCCCGAGGTCTGCGCGTAGTGGTTGATCTTCGCCGCGTCCTCCTCCAGGTGGATGTGGTTGATGCGGATCGTCTTGGGGCCGTTGGGCGTCTCGATCGTCACGCCGCCGCCGATGCAGAGCGGGTTGCCGTTCTCGGAGATCTGGTAGTCCTTCGCCATGTCCGGGTAGAAGTAGTTCTTCCGGTCGAAAGTGGCGTGCCGGTTGATCTCGCACCCGAGCATGAGGCCGCTCATCACGGTGAGCCGGATGGCCTCCTTGTTCGCCACTGGCAACGCCCCTGGATACCCCAGGCACACGTGTTCGGCTCGCAGCCCGTCTTCAGCAGGCAGCCGCAGAACATCTTCGTGCGCGTCTTCAGCTGGACGTGCGTCTCTAGGCCGATCGTATTCTCGAATTCCATAGGCATCCTTGTTTCTTGTGGCGGCAATTATACCATATTTGCCCTCACTCAGTCACAATCGACGCACAATCTCGGAAAGTTGTACAATCAAGTGAGTCAAATCGGAAAGGCAAGGTTTCGAGGTGGAGAGTGGAGGCAGAAAAGAAGAAAGACAGGAAGCGAAAGAGGCTGGAGAAGCGAAGAAGGAAGGAACGCCCCCTGGGGGCGTCGCGCACGGAAAAGGCAGCAAAGGCGTCGCAGTCTGTGGTATGATGAAGGTGTCAAAGCCAAAACATCAAAGCGCCTCAAAAAAATCGAAAAAGTCGCTTGCTCCAATCTTATTGCCGTCAATTGGCGCAAGGCTGATGACGTTCGCTTCGTTCGGCGACCGTTGGAGAAGCAAGTGCATGGCATACTTGAATACCGTCTCTCGCTCTTTCAACGCAAGCTGTCGCACGTATTCCAGTACGTCATAAAGCTTACCCAGAAGTATCGCATCCCCACCCTTGCGAACCTTGTTCGACTTCTCGATCATCTCGAAACGGGCCGGTTTGTTGGCATACGGCTCGTTTGAACCACCGAGACGTCCCTTCAAGAAGGTTTTCTCAAAGGGGACGATTACCTCCTGGCAAAATGAGCGCACGTCAAAAGCTCCGTCAACCCCTGAAGTGACCTGAAGGCAGCGCGGGTGAAGCTTCACATCCGTGACAGCGGCCAGCAATCCCGTGACGAGCATGTACCGAAACGTCTTGTGCGTACCGTTTATCACATCATCTATGTCAGTCCGTACATTCGTCGGGATGCCTTCGCCGGTTTCGCATTGCGCATCGACAAACAAATCCTCGATCCGCATTTTCGCTGCGGAGTGGAGTTCAAACCTGGCAGATGTCTTTCGCATGCCTCGTTTCTTCCTTTGCGTGCGCACATTATAGCAAAAAGCCGTTCTCCTCGTTCTTCAAGCGGTCGATCGTCGTGTTCTGCGCTCGTTTCATGGCTGTGAAGATGCCAATAGTATGGCAAATCGTTTGAGCTAGATGTCGCTGTCGTTCACTTCAATATCCGGAAGCAAATGTCGGTTTTTAGTGGGTAATCCCTGCGGCACGGAAGGACTCGGCAATAGCATGTTTTTGTATTTTCGCTCAACCATACGTCCAACAAAGGCATTCTGCTTTAGACACTCGGCATTAGATAGAAATGGATATTGCATTGCATTGCTTAAAAAAGCCATGTAGCAGGAACATTCCTGGATCGACAAACCAACGCACCCTGTAGCATCATTCACGTACAGCGAATAGATGTAGGTATCATCTACAATCGAGGTAGTCGAATAAAATGATACAAGAGTGCATGGCAGAGACTTGGATGAAAACGCCGGCGAGACATCAAAAGCAAAGACACGGGCAGTCATGTTTGTCAGACAAACGCCATCAACACAATAAGGCATGGGGCAAAATGCTATTTCATCAATTGCAGGTGGCAACCTCTTTTGTGCCTTGATCTCAAGACCATCAGCGAGATGAAAGCGCGAATGTGCAATTGCAAGATTGACCGCACTTTCATTTTCCATCTTTCCAGAATCTCGTGCCGAAAAGATTGGGAGGGGAGATGGCGCGCTATCGACAACAACGCATCCTCGCCTTAAGCAATTAGTACATGTGTTGGATAGTTGTGTTTGAACTACCACATTTATCCCCTGCGCAACCTCAATTGCGGCGAAGCACACACAACACACCAATGCGCTCACTATTCTATTTGTGTCCATGAGGTCCTCCAGATTTGTCTAGTTCATTGTGATAATTCTCAACCTCACGAAATGTTTGAACAAGTATCTTTTCCTGTAAATCTAAAATGGACTTGGCTTCTTTAGGGCATGCACATGTGTTTTCTAGGACTTGTTTGTATCGTGTCAGAGCCTCATCATATCGTATTATTGCGTCAATATGCTGTTGCTCCGCGCGCATAGCCGTAATGTAGTCGTCTGGCGTCCGAAAATGTACGTAAATGAGTATTGTCGGAGGATTGATTAGCACTTGATATCCAATCTTCTTTCCGCCACAAGATATGCCATATGTAGTATAACTTGGGTATTCCCAATGTGTTTCCGCCTTGCTGTCAGGCCATTTCCAACCCCACAATGGTTGCTGTCCTGGAAGATTCTTTATGATCTTAACAGCTTCACCTAAAGGATCGATGGCGACATTAGGACTATTTTGACAAAATGTGTATAAGTTAATGCCCCCATCCTCTTCTATAGGATCGCGGTTGAGCCAGCGGCCGAGATCGGGACGGTAGAATCGACGCTTGTAGCCGATCATGCCGATCTCACGGTCATAGTACTTTGTGCTGAACCCAAAGTAAAACACATTGGCAAGCGGCTCGTACGATTCGATTATGTTGCCGTAGGGATCGTTGGTGTACTGCGCGGCTATGTTCCTCGTTTCGGATACGTAAAGGACGATGTTGCCGTTGTGGTCGTAGCAGGGAATGTAGAACACACCGTCCACAGACACAGCGAGTAGACCGCCTACTCCGCCCGCGCCTTGTTCCGTGCCGGACTTGTCCGTGCCCCAGAAATACTCGAACGTGCGGGTCGTTCCGTTGGCGAACTTGACCTTTTCAAGGACGATGTTGTTGCCGTCCCAGACAAACGTATGCGTCTCCTGCGTTTCCCATTCGTTTATCCCGACCGGCGGCGAGGGCGGCGGCGCAATGCTGGAATTGAGCCGCTGGACGGTCTTGCGGATTCGCCTGTTGCGGTGGTCGTAGGCGTTCAGCACTCTAATTGCGCCGTTCGTCTCCGCAGCCGAAGTCACCGACACAAGACGGTTCTCGGCATCGTAGGCGTAGGCGAATGTGCCGTCGCCCGTCATGTTGCCGTCGGCGTCGTACACGGGATTCGCGTCGGCAGCGACGGCAGTGTACTGGTTGAGGCAGTTTGCCGTGTAGGAGTTCGTCACGGCATTCGCCGAAGACCAGAGGCGATTGCCGATGCTGTCGTAGGCGTAGCCGTAGCTGTCCGTCCCTACCGTCGCGGCCGCGAGTTCCGAGCGGCGGTTGTACAGCCATTCCCGGACGAGCGAAACGGAGTCCGTGGCGTTCGTCGGACGATTGAGAAGATCATAGTCCGTCGAATACCAGTACGCAGACTGTCCATTGAAGGAATAGTCACGACGCGAGACAAGCTGCTTGCGCGACTGCTTTCTCGTAAGATCGACGGTGAAGCGACTGCCGTTCGGCAAGGAATAGACCATGTTCGTAATGTACGAACCGTCGTAAGCGATGGAGACGTTCATGCCACGGCCAAGAGAGTTGGTGAGCGTATAGCCGCAGACGCGATCCTCAGAATCGTACAGGCGAACTTTCACGGCATGGCGGACGTTGGTGACGATTACGGACGTTTCCCCGTTGCGCTGGCAAGAGTCGTATGTGCGCGTAACCGTGAAGTTGTCATCTCCGATTGTCACCGCCTCGTTCGTACACAAGAGACTGTCGTCGTATGCGTAGGCGTATGACGTGCCGTCTGAGAGCGTGGCGGATGTTATCATGTCCGAATCGGCGTAGGCGTACGCAACAGACGGCGTGACCGTGCCCGAGTAGGTCGTGCCGCTCACGAGGTTGCGTTCGTTGTAGGCGTGCTCCTTCCACGCACCGCGCGCCCAGGTCGTGCGCGTTCTCTGCCTGTTGTCGGTGTAGGCGTAGGCGATGCGCGAGCCGTCGGCGTATACCTTTGCGGTGTTCACGCCGCTCGCCAGATCGAACTCCCATTGCGTCTCGTCCCACGTTACGCCGTTGTCGCGCGTGGTGAAGCCGTTCGTCTTGCGCCCCTGCGTATCATAGCCGGTTCTGAGCGGGTAGGCGTCGCCACCTGTAAACACAGGACGGCCAAGCGCGTCGTATTCCGTCACGGTCTCATGCCCTAACGCGTCCGTCCGACACACCTCGCGATTGAACATATCGTACTCCGCCGTCGAGACGGCCTCGCCGTCTGTACCGTAATCCACAGCCCTGCAGACGGCATTGCCGGACATGTCGTACCCAATGGCCACCGTTCTGTTCGTCGCTCCCATCGCCACATTCTCATAGATGTTGGCAACGTTCCTCGCGAAGGCGTCATAGGACATGTCGCATCGCTCGTCTCGAGACGACTGCTCGATCGGAATTCCGTGGAGGGAGCGCGTCACGACAGGAGTCTCGGCGTTTGTTTGCGAGATCGTAGTCTCGATGCCCGTATCGGAGCCGTATGTTGTGAGCGTGTCGGTGACGGAGCCACCTACTGGCAGAACGCCCGTCCCTTGCGCCGCCAAGATGGCGGCGTTCCCAGTCAGGCTTATCGTGTGGCGACGACAGGAGTTAGAGAGTCCTGTGAGCTGGGTCTTTTGAATCTGAACAGAGTTCGTTGTCGAACCGGTCATGCGCACGGTCGTGACGACACGGTAGACTTGCTGGCTGATCGTCTCGTATGTCGTCCTGTTCCAGACAGACCGATTGCCTTTAATCATGCCG
>CACXPT010000231.1 GCA_902769585.1 uncultured bacterium | reverse complement strand
CTGCGGAACCCCCACTTCCCCTTGAACGGGAAAAGCAGATAGCGGAACTTCGCCCGCGTACCCAGCCCTGCGCCGCGCGCAAGCAACCCCACCGGCAGGTGGCTCTCGATGCCCTTCGCCGTGACGATGCGGTTTTCGTATGCGTCCGCCTCAAGCGGCGTGCCGAAGGCGAAGCCCGCGCCATCCTTCGAGACGGCCGAGAACGGATAGCGCGTGACAGGGAATCCGCCCACCTGCTCAATATCGAAGAACCTCGAATCCGCCGCGATCTTCTTATCCTCGCGCCAGTTAAGGTGCCACGTCCACCCTTCGAGTTCCGCGGGGACCTTTACCAGAAGGTCCAACGCGCGCGGCTTGGGCGGCGCGGAGAGGTCGCTCACCTCCGCCTCAAACGCCACCGCGCCCGATTCGTCCGCCTTGGCCGTGACCTCCAACGCCAGCGCGTCGGCGGAGCTGGTGAAGCGCGTCACACCCGCCCGTGGCTCCGCGCGCACATCGAAGGAGACCGTGCTTGCCATCACGACCGAACCCTGCACGATGCGCATTCCGCGCACGTCCGCGCCGCCGCCGCGCCACGGGCAGACCATGGGCGTCATCTTCGCCACGCCCTCCGGCACGCGGAACGGCACCTTGAGCGTTGTCCACTTCCCGCAAACATTGAGCGAGAGCGGGTACTTCACGTAGCACTTCGAGTAGATGGAATAGCTCCAGCCCGACGGCGCGGGCGCGGATGCCGTGACGTCGCGTCCGGCCGCGTCGAAGGCGCGCATGTAGACGATGATCGTGTCGGTGCCACGCGCGACGCGGGCCGACACCTCCAACGTGCAGGAAACGCCCGCCTCCAACGGCACGGGCTGTGCCGGCTTGACGCCGTGCGAAAGCCCTACGTGCTTGTCATCGCCGCCGAAACGCACGTAGGGCTGTGGCTCGTCCGTCCGCTTCACGCAATTCGCCGCCGCGCCGCTCGGCACCCATGCGCCATCATCCGCGATGGTGAAATCAACCGCCGTTCGGTTGCCGCGTGCGGCCAGGTAACGCTCCTGCACCTCGAACCCGACGGGCGCGCCGTCCCATCCCGGAATCGCCACTGACACGTCCTGTGCGACAGCCGCCGCCAGCATCAGCATCGAACTCACAAACAAAAACGATTTCTTGGCAGGCAGTGGAGGAGAATCCATCATCTTAGTCCTTTCTGACAAGGTCTTGCCCGACCAAGTCAAGAGTATCTTATCACATCCCCCGCGTGCGGACAACACTAAGCAACTAGGAACAGCTTTGGCCATACCGTATTGACGGTGATGGGAGATGATGATAAACTGCAAACGCTGCTGGGATGGATGCCAGCAAAATAAAGGATAAAACAATGAATAAGGTATTGGCGATTGGCGCATGTCTCCTGGCAGGCACGGCGGCATGTGCGGAGGAATGGCCCGAGGCGAAGGTGCGTGCGCTCGAGCGGCGCGCGATGGAGGCGGTGGCCGATCTTGCGCTCGTGCCGCCACAGCTCATCACTGCGCCAGTCCCGGCGAAGTACCTGGCGGCCAACGAGGTGTGGGCGATGAACAACGGCGCGGCGCTCACGCCGAAGGGACGCCTTTGGGCAAGCTGGGTCGGCGGCGGCGACTCGCCGGACGCCTACACCGTCTGCGCGTTCTCGGACGACAACGGCGAGACGTGGAACCTGCCCGCGCTTGTGGTGGACGGGCATGACCCCAAGCGCATACCGTTCCCGCGCAGCAACATCATCGCGAACCTCTGGACGGATTCTGCCGGCAAGCTGCACCTCTTCGTGAGCCAGTCCATGTGGCACAACGACGGCCGCATGGGCGTGTGGGAGACGGTCTGCGCGAACCCGGACGACGCAAAACCCGTCTGGTCGCCCATCCGCCGCCTCTGCGACGGCGCGGCGCTCAACAAGCCCATCATCCTTCGCAACGGCACATGGCTACTCCCCGTGGAGATCGCACGCACATGGGGTCCGTGGGCGAACATGTTCGGCACCAGCGACAAGGACGGCGGCGCGTTCGCCCTCGCCTCCACGGACAATGGCGCGACGTGGACGCGTCGCGGCGGCGTGGTCGTGCCCGAAAGCAACTGGTCTGAGCCGCATTTCCTGGAGCTGAAGGACGGCACGCTCCGCATGTACATGCGCTCGCGTCCGGGCCTGCGCGTGGCTGAATCGCGCGACGAGGGCCGCACGTGGAGCGCTGTGACGAAGCCTGTCGGCATGGATCAGCCCGCCGCCCGCTGCCAGGTGCGCGCGCTCGCTTCAGGTAACTGGATTTTCGTGAAACACCTTTCACCGCCCGACTCCTACAACGACAACAAGCGCATCGGCCAGATCGCCTACCTCTCCCGCGATGAGGGCAAGACGTGGGAAGGTGGCCTCGTGCTAGACGAGCGCAAGTCGGTCACCTATCCCGACGTCGAGCAGGGGCCGGACGGCCTCATCTACGTTACGCACGACTTCGAGCGCGGACGCGAGGCCGAGATCATCCTCCACAAGTTCACAGAGGAGGACATCCTCGCGAAGAAGTTCCAGTCGCCGAAGTCCCGCCAGGGCATCGTCGTCATGAAGGCGATGGGCACGAAGCACAACCAGAAGAAAAGGAAGTAAGCGACGACAAGCGCGTCGCGCCGTCCCAATCTCCTTCATGCCTTCACTTCAGCGCAGGACCCAAAGGTGGATGCGGACGGCGACCGTGGTGGCGACGGTGGCGAGGATGATGGCGGTGACGCCCATCAGCCAGCCGGCCATGCCGAGGTGAAGGGTGGAGGCCAGTACGGCGACGAGCGTGCCGAGGTAGGCGATCTGCCCGGAAAGTATGGCGTTCGGTCGGCGGCGCACGGCCGCGAAGCCCTCCATGTATCCGCGCACGGTCTGGAGGACCGGCCAGGCGGCGTACAGGAGCATCACGGCCTGCGTCTTGCCGATGTTCTCCGGCGGGATGTTCTGGACGATGCGGAAATACCAGTCTGCGATCCACGGAAGGGCGGTCAGCACGAGCGGGAGGCCGAGCGCAAGTCCGGCGGCGATCGCGTAGCGGAGCATGCGGCGGTCGCTGTCGTGCTCGGGCGGGAACTGTATCGTGACGGCCTGGATGCGGAGGGCGGCGTAGCCGATGGCGTTGGCTAGGCCGATGGTGACGTAGTGGATCGCAAGCATCGCGACGTGGTCCGTGGTGCGTCCGACGAAGGTGGCCACCATTAGCGGGGCGGCGGCGAGCAGGAAGCCTCCGAGGGCAAGCGGCATCGTGAAGCGGAACTGCGCGAGCGCGGAGTCGTTAAGGACTTTAGGGTCGTTAAGGTCATTATGGTTGTTAAGGACGCTAGTGACATTAGGTAGCTCGCGCACGTAGCGCCGCGCGAAGACGTACGTGAAGGCGAGTTCGGCGAAGGTAGGGATCGTCATGGCCACGAGTCCCCACATGGCGCCGGTCCAGCCTATCTGGACGAAAAGGTAGGAGGCGAGGATCGTGAGGAGGATGCGGATGAACGTGGCGTTGTTGGCGGCGGCGCTTGCGCGCGCGTTGAAGAGTATGACGAGCGGGACGTTCCGCACGAAGAACGTAGCCTGGAGCGGCGCGCCCCAGAGAAGCGTCTGGCGGGCGGTCTCGGCGAGGTCTGGCGGCAGGTTGAGCGCGTGCTTGAAGATGAGCGCGTCGAATGGCGGCATGGCGGCGACGAGCTGCACGGCGATGAGGGCTGCCATCATCCAAGTGTTGAGCCGGATGAAGTTGAGGTATCCTGCGAGCGTGCGCGCGAAGACCATGCCGGTCATGATGAGGCCGCCGCCGATCGCGCCGATGAGGAACATGACTGTCTGCCCCTGGGCGAAGGCCGTTAGCGTGCTTACGCCTGTCGGGCCATGGGAGACGATTGCGGCCACGAGCGGGTAGGTGAGGCACTGGGAGAACGCCTGGATCAGCAATGGCACGTAAAAACGCGTCGCCCGCCACGGCGTGTAGCCGCCGAATCTGTCCTCGTCCTTCATGGGGGCGCGTATTTTACCACGATTGCCGCGAGGTGGCTACTCTGCGGCGGCAAGAAGGCTGCCGTATTCGCGCACGCAGGCGAGGGAGTCTGCGCCGAAGTCGGCGACGTAGTCGTCGTCCACGTTGACGGCGAAGGTGGTGAAGTGGCGCATGCCGCGCTTGCGGTAGGCGGCGATCTCGTCGCGCGTGCGTGCGGCGTTCCACGGAATCCTGGCGAGAGGCTTCTGCCACTTCGAGAAGAGCGAGGCGTCGAGCCAGTATTCGAGCGCCTGCGCCGTCGCGGACGGGAACACCTCCAGCAGGCGGTCTAGCTTCTCGAGCCATGGTCCGCCCTCGGCGAGCGGCTCGCGGCGCTGCACTCCCTTCGCGCGCCAGCGTTCTATGGGGGCGAATTCCAGGAAGAGGGCGGGGTCGGGCTTGACGAGCCGTGGCGGATCCATCGTGAACTGGTAGGCGAGGTGCGCCAGGGTGGCGTTCGGATCGATCTCTGCGCGCAGTGCGCGTACGATGGCGTTCTCGACGATGACAGCCTGCTCGGCGCCGGAGAGGCCCTTGCACTTGCGGCAGTTGCACTTCTCGCCGTTGTCGGTCATCCAGAAGAAGTGGCGTCCGGTGGTGGAGCGGCAG
>CACXPT010000230.1 GCA_902769585.1 uncultured bacterium | reverse complement strand
CACGATGATGTCGATCGGCATCAAGGCCGACGGCACGTTCAAGTTCGTGGTGGCCGAGGGCGAGTCGCTCGCCGGCCCCATCCCGCCCACCGGCAACACCAACACCCACGGCAAGTTCCCGCCCGACGTGCGCACGTTCCTGCGCAACTGGACGATGGAAGGCCCCACGCACCACTTCGCGCTCGGCATCGGGCACCATGCGGCGGAGCTGAAGAAGCTCGGCCGCGCGCTCGGCATCGAGACCGTCGTCGTGACGGAAGGAAAATAGCACAAGTCGGATTGCGGCATGAAAACACCGACATTCTTCTTTGTTGCGGTCGGCCTGTGGATGACGGCCGCTGCTGCGCCCCTGCGGTTCCTCTCGTTCAACATCTACGGCTACGGCGCGAAGGAAGGCATGCCGCCAGAAGCGCGTTCGGCAGGAGTGGAGGAATCGATCGTCAAGTGCAAGGCGGACGTCATCTCCCTTCAGGAGGTGGCGCCGGCGTGGTGGGACGGCACTCCGCTCTTCGAACACCTAGCCGCCGAGTTCGGTATCGTGCGCGGCAACGAGGAGGAAGCGCTGTGCCGCGCGGGCGCGCCCGACGGCTATCGTCCGCCGAACTGGGTGAACCACGAGCCGCTCCTCTACCGGAAGGCGCGCCTCAAGCTGCTTGACTCGGGCCTCGATTTCTTCCACCTCTCGCTCCAGGCCGAGAAGAGCGTGACGTGGGGCGTGCTCGAGGACCGCGAAAGCGGACGCCGGTTCATCGCGTTCGCGACGCATTTCTGGTGGCAGGGCAACGGACTGGAAAGCGACGCGATCCGCGAGCTGAACGCGCGCCACGTCCTGAACCGCGTGGCGGCGATCCGCCGGAAGTGGGGCGAGCTGCCTGTGATCGGCGGCGGCGACCTGAACTGCCGTCCGGGCTCGCTCGCGCACGAGGTGTTCCGCCTCGCCGGCTACCGCAACGCGGCGGACGCGCCGGGGCATTCGCCGCACCGCTCGCATCACGGCTATCCCGTACGCGGGAAGGATGGCGTGTTCCGCGGGGCGCTCCGTCCGGCGGCTGAGGACGTGCCGGGGATGTCCATCGACCACATCCTCTTCTCGCCCGGCATCCGCGCGCTGCGCCACCACATCTGGGTCGGTAAGCCCGAGATCGACGTTTCCGACCACTCGCCCGTGACGGCGGACTTCGAGTTCACGGACGCGCGGGAACGCGTCCCTCCCGGGTCGCCTACGACGCGGTTCGTGGAGACGGCGCGCGCAACGTACGTCATGCCTGCGTTTGCCTCATACACCAACACGATCGTGAATCTCTTCGTGGGGTATGAGGCGGACACGCTGGACCGTCCGCGGCAGGGCGACCTTGTGCGCTGGATCCACGTGCCTGGCGCGCGCAACGTGCGCGACATCGGCGGCTGGACCGGGTTGCGGAAAGGGCGCGTCTACCGCGGAACCGAACTGAACGAGGTCGGCAACCACAAGCTCAAGATCGGGGCTGCCGGCAAGAAGGTGCTGCTCAAGGACCTCGGAATCCGCACCGACCTCGACTTCCGCGCACTCGACGAGAAGTCGCGCGGCGCGTGCGTGACGCAGTCGGCCCTGGGACCGGACGTGCGGCTCGTGGACGCGGTGATCCGTCCCTACATGAAGATGTACGACCAGACGAACGAGTACGCCGCCGTCATGCGCGTGTTCGCCGACGAGAAGAACTACCCCGTGTACATGCACTGCTGGGGAGGAGCCGACCGCACGGGAACGGTGGCGTTCATACTTGAAGGGTTGTGCGGCGCGTCGGAAGCCGACCTCGCGATCGACTACGAGCTGACGAGTTTCGCTATCTTCGGCCTGCGCACCCGCATGAACCGCGGCACGGCCAACTTCGCCGACATCGTCGCGCGGATCAAGACGTATCCCGGCGCGACGCTCGCCGACAAGTTCGCCGCCTACGTGCGCAACACGCTCGGCTTGACGGACGCCGAGATCGCGGCCATACGCAAGAACCTCGTCCGCTGACTGAAAGAAAGAGCTGCCATGAAATTCGCGCTTGCCGACTGGATAGCCATCGCCGTATTCTTCGCCATCCTGCTGGCGATTCCAGTTCTGTCTAACCGCAAGACGTCAAAGACGTCGTCGGAGTTCTTCCAGTCCGGACGCTCCATGCCTTGGTGGCTGATCGGCATCTCGATGGTTGCGGCGATGACGTCCACGAACTCCGCCAACCTGTTCACGCAGCTCATCCGCGAGAACGGGCTCGCGGGCAACTGGGCGTGGTGGTCGTTCCTGACGGGCGGCGTCCTGACGGTGTTCGTGTACGCGAAGCTGTGGCACCGTTCGGGCGCGACGACCGACATCGCATTCTACGAGCTGCGCTATTCCGGGAAGCCGGCGGCGTTCCTGAGGGCGTTCCGCGCCGTGTATCTTGGCGTGGTGTACAACCTCCTCGTGATGGCTACGGTGCTGCTGGGCGCGGTGAAGCTGGGGACCGTTCTCTTTGGCGTGCCCGCGTGGGTGGTACTTGCCGTCACTGCGGTGGCGAGCGTGTTCTACTCTACCATAGGCGGCATACGCGGGACGATATACGCGGACTTCTACCTTTTCGCCGTCATCATGGTGGGAGCAGTTGCCGTGATGGTGTACGGCGTGTCGGCGCCCGAGGTGGGCGGCTACACCGCGCTCATGAAGAACGCGGCCGTTGTCTCCAAGCTGAACTTCCTGCCGGACTTCAAGGACACCGATACGCTCGTGGCGGTGTTCGTGATTCCCGTGGCGATACAGTGGTGGAACGTGTGGTATTCCGGCAGCGAGCCTGGCGGCGGCGGCTACATCGTGCAGCGCATGCTCACGGCGAGGACGCCGAACCACGCGCTCGGCGGAACGCTGTTCGCGCAGGTGGTCCAGTACGCGCTGCGTCCATGGCCGTGGTACATCGTGGCGTTCGCGTCGATCGTAGTGTTTCCCGACCTCGAATCGATACGCCAGGCGTTTCCCGGCGTGGACCCGAAGCTGGTGGGCAACGACATGGCGTATCCGGCTATGATCAAGTTCGTGCCGGCAGGGTGGCTGGGCGTTGTGGCGGCATCGCTGATGGGGGCGCTCTTCTCCACGATCGCAGCCCAGATATCTATGGGCTCGAACTATGTAGCGAACGACGTGTGGAAGCGGTTCGTGAGAAAGGACGCAAGCGGACGCGAGCTGATAGTGGTGGCGCGCGCGACGTCGGTGGCGCTGATGGCGGCGGGCTGCCTGCTCGTGCCGTTCATCGCCGACGCGAAGGCCGGCTTCGACCTGCTGGTCATGATCGGTGCCGGCACGGGCGCCGTGTTTCTGCTGCGTTGGTTCTGGATGCGCATCAACGCATGGACAGAGATAGTGGCGATGGCGGTGTCGATCGTATGCGCGGTGTTCTTCCAGATCGCATGGCCGTCGGTGTCTGACGTGAAGCTGCTCTTCTGGCATCGTCTTCTCTTGACGATCGGCGTGACCACTGTGGCTTGGCTTGCGGCCACTTTCGCCACAAGGCCAGAGTCGCAGGAGGTGCTGGATGACTTCATGAAGCGCGTTCGCGCGAACGGTCGCGACGTCGGAATGGGCGTCCTCTGGACGTTTGTCGTCTCGCTCGCGATCTTCGTCTTCATGTGGGCGATCGGAGCCGTTTTCTGCGGTGCTTGATTTTTTTGAGGTTTTTTCATTTTCCCCCTTGCGCCGCAACGTAAAAACCGCTATTCTATTGGCGTTGCGAGGGATTTCCCCTTGCGCGTAAAAGGAAAACAAAAAAATGGCAAAGAAAGAAGTCGTCCCGACCAAGAAGGGTGAAGTCATGGCCGCTCTGGCCGAAGCCGCTGGCATCAGCAAGAAGCAGGCGATCGCCGTCTGCGACAAGCTGTTCGACATCGCGGTGAAGGGTGCGAAGCAGGAAGAGAAGGGCTACAAGCTCCTCGATTTCGGCAAGCTGCGCATCAAGAAGCAGGGCCCCCGCACGGTCCGCAACCCGCAGACCGGCGCGACGATCAAGAAGCCCGCGTGCAAGGTGGTGAAGTTCACCCTCGCCAAGGCCGTCAAGGTCGCCGTCCTCGCGAAGTAACGGGACGAGCATCAAGAGATGCAAGGAGAGGTCCGGTCGTCCGGGCCTCTTTTTTTGCGCCTTGCGGGGACGGGGCCGTTTCGGTATAATATCAGCCCGGTTGCGGGTTCCAGAAGAAGCCCGGCCAGATAAGGAATTGCAAAGATGAAGCGAGCGGATGTGGACAAGGTCCTGATCATCGGGTCGGGGCCGATCGTGATTGGCCAGGCGTGCGAATTCGACTATTCGGGCACGCAGGCATGCAAGGCGCTGAGGGCGTGCGGGTACAAGGTGGTTCTGGTGAACTCGAACCCTGCCACCATCATGACGGATCCGGTGATGGCGGACGCCACGTACATCGAGCCGCTGAACGAGGAGCGCCTGGAGCAGATCATCGCGAAGGAGAGGCCGGATGCCATTTTGCCGAATCTCGGCGGGCAGACCGGCCTCAACCTTTCCACGAGCCTCGCGAAGAAGGGCGTGCTGGACAAGTACGGCGTGAACTGGACAAGTACGGCGTGAAGGTGATCGGCGTGAACCTGGACGCCATCGAGCGCGGCGAGGACCGCGAGGTGTTCAAGGAGACGATGGCGAAGCTCGGCATCGAGACGCCCCGCAGCGGCATCGTCCACTCCGTCGAGGCGGCAGTTGAGCTCGTCGAGAAGGAGATCGGCTATCCCGTGGTGGTGCGTCCCGCCTACACGATGGGCGGCGCGGGCGGCGGCTTCTGCTACAACGTGGAGGAGCTCCGCACCATCTGCGCGCGCGGCCTCGACGCCTCGCTCACGCACCAGTGCCTAATCGAGGAGTCCATCCTCAACTGGGAGGAGCTGGAGGTGGAGGTCGTCCGCGACTCCAAGAACCAGATGATCGCCGTCTGCTTCATCGAGAACATCGACGCGGTGGGCGTCCACACGGGCGACAGCTTCTGCGCCGCGCCGTTCCTCACGATCGACAAGGAACTCGAGGCGCGCCTCCAGCGAGACGCGTTCAAGATCGTCGAGTCCATCGGCGTGATCGGCGGCACGAACGTGCAGTTCGCGCACGACCCGAAGACGGGCCGCGTGGTCATCATCGAGATCAACCCGCGCACGTCGCGCTCCTCCGCGCTCGCTTCGAAGGCGACCGGCTTCCCGATCGCGCTCGTCTCCGCCAAGCTCGCGGCTGGCATGACGATGGACGAGATTCCGTACTGGCGTGACGGGACGCTCGAGAAGTACACGCCGAGCGGCGACTACGTGGTGCTCAAGTTCGCGCGCTGGGCGTTCGAGAAGTTCCGCGCCGTGGAGGACCGCCTCGGCACG
>CACXPT010000229.1 GCA_902769585.1 uncultured bacterium | reverse complement strand
CCAGTTCCCGCGGCAGCCCGAGCCGTAGTAGTAGGACTGGTCGAGGCAGGTGTTCTGGAAGCCGGCGAGCACGGCGAGGTTGAACGCGGCGGAGTCGATTCCGTTATGCGCAGATGGGCCGGAGTGGGCCTTGCGGATCTTGTCCTGCGAGGAGGCGCCGTGGATGCCGTCCCAGGTGACGAGGTAGTGCCACTCGTTGATGATGGTCTTGCACTTCGGGAACCCGGCCTCGTCGAGGAGCTTGCGCACGCGCGCCGGCTGGGCGATGAGGTCCTTGGGGTTCTGTCCGTAGTAGTGCCAGCTCATGAAGTCGGGCGCCACGTCCGCGGTGCGGCAGGCCGCAAGGAGCTCCTTCGTGTATTCGGTCGGGCAGCCGGCGAAGGCGGGACCGCCGAAGTTGAGGTGCGGGAACTCCGATTTCAGCCGCTTGAGGCAGGTCACGTAGAGGTCGATGAACTCGGCCTTCGTGCCGCGCCAGCAGGGCTTGACGTTGGGCTCGTTGTAGATCTCCCAGTTCGCGATGTCCCACTTGAAGCCGTTGCCCCAACCCTGCGTGTAGTGGCGCACGATGCCGGCGAGCGACTCGGCGTAGCGCGCGTGGTCGGTGGGGTTGGCGGCGTTGAAGAACCAGTCGCCCGTGTGCTCGATGGATGTGCCCATGCGGTAGAAGATCTTCATGCCGATGTTCTGGGCGAGCTCAAGCACGTGGTCGGTCGGCTCGAACACGTAGTTGCGCGGGTCGGACGGGTCGAGGTGCGGAAGAGGGAAGAGGTACTGGGTGTCGACGATGCGCTGTCCGTTGTTGATGAGCGCCCAGTCGTGCGTGCGCGCGGCGGTGAGGTGGAGGGCTGCGAGGTCCTTGTCGTCGTTCTCGAGGCTGCGCGGGTATGAGCGCGGACCGTACCCGGAGCAGTGCAGCCACTTGTTGATACGCCCCGTCGGTGCGGTGAAGTCAATGTTCGCGGTCGTGTCCGCTCCACATGCCAATGCGCCCGCAAGGACGATGGCGCCGATAGCTTTGGTTGTTTTCATGCCTTTATCCTACCACGCGTCGTCGCCCCCGTCAAGTTGCGAGTGGTGACGGCATCGTCATGCCGCTTGCATTCGGCTCTGTGATAAGGTAATATACACCCAATGCGTTATTGGGATTATTAGATTCAGTATCAAGTTAGTTATTAGGATTACTAGATCCAAAAGAGGTAATAGGCAAGGATATGAAAGACTACTCATTTCCAATTGGACAAGATGTTGCGTTCAAGTTCGGATGCGGACGCTTCCGCATGGAAGAACATCTGCTTGAACGCTGCGCGGAAGAGGTGCTTCGCTTCGGGCGGAAGCCGCTCTTCGTCTGCAACGACACGACATACGGGATCGCCTACGACAAGGTCGCCGGCTCCCTGCGGTCCGCCGGCGTCGAGCCGAAGGTGCTGAAGTACAACGGCTTCTGCTGCCGCGAGATCGCGCTCGACCACGCGCGAGCGGGCGCGATCGACGGCATCGACCTGGTGATCGGCTGCGGCGGCGGGGTGGTGATCGACTTCTCGAAGTGCCTGGCGGACATCGCGGGCGTGCCGCTCGTCACGATGCCCACGAGTTCGGCGACGTGCTGCGCCTTCACGCCGATCGCGCCGTGCTACACGCCGGAGGGACGGTACATCTCCACGTCGTTCTTCCGCCGCGAGGTCGCCGCCGCGCTCCTGGACCTAACGATCCTTGCGAAGCAGCCGTCGCGGCTTCTGGTGGCCGGCGCGTGCGACGCGATGGCGAAGAAGATCGAGATGGAGTTCTGGAACACCCTGCCCGGTGCCGTCGGCAACCCAGTCGCCTGCGGCATCGCCTCGCTCGTCGCAGACTACATCTACGCCGACCTCGACCGGAAGCTTGGCACCGCCGTCGAAGACCTGCGCAAGGGCGAGCCGACGCAGACGCTGAAGGATGTCATCTTCTCGGCCGTCGTCGGGGCGGGCGTGGTCTCGGGAATCTCCGGCGGCGCGCGCCAGACGGCCCTCGCGCACTGGGTCTACTTTTTCACGCGCGAGCGCTTCACGGCCCAGGCGGTGAAGTACACGCACGGCGAGCTCGTGGCCGTGGGGCTCGTGCTGCAACTCGCGTACTACGGGCGCCTGGACGAGGCGCGGGCGTTCGCCGCCCGGCTGCGCGGATGGGGCCTCGCCGCGTCGATGGGCGATCTCGGCTTCCCGTTCGGCGATGACGACGTCAAGGCGTTCATGGAATACATGTGCCGCACGGACGAGATGAAGGCCGCCGGCGAGTCCGCGGTTCCGCGCCTGCGCGAAGCTCTCAAGGCGATTGAACAATGAGCCTAAACGCCCCTCATCCTAACTTTGTTTCTTTAACACAGAGGCACAGAGACGCAGAGGCACAGAGAGTTCTGGGGATGCTATCGTAACATTTTTATGAACCACGGAACACACAGAATACACGGAAATCTGTCTGGAACAAGAAATTATGCTTCAGTGTTTTCCGTGTGTTCAGTGGTTCTACAATTACCTCAAGAAACTCGAAACCATTTCTTCTCTGTGCCTCTGTGTCTCTGTGTTAAAATTCAAACAAGGAGTATAGGATGACCTATACTGTTGATCCAAAGTTGTTGCCGTGGTTCGTCGTCGGCATCGTCGTGTGGATGGCGTTCGTCGTCTGCGTGGGGTACTTCGGCAGCCGGGGGCGCCATGACGGCGAGAAGTTCGTCACGGGCGGGCGCGACATGAACGCGTTCCTGATCTTCTGCACGCTCGGCGCCACGATCATCGGGACGGGCTCCACCATCGGCGCGATCAGCGACGGCTTCAGCCACGCTTGGGGTGGCGCGCTCTTCGGCACCGGCTCGGCCATCGGCCTTCTCCTGCTCTCCACATTCTCGGGCGTGCGCGAGAAGGGCTTCATCACGATGAGCGAGGAGGCGCAGTACTACTACGGCGGCAAGAAGATCGTCCGGCAGGTGATGGGCTTCACGATGTTCGCGGCGGAGATCATCTGGCTGGGTAACCACATCACTGGCGGCGCCACCTACCTCTCGTTCGTGTTCGGCATCGACCCCATCTGGTGCAAGCTCATCACCGCCGCCGCCTTCGGCGCATACGTGTTCGTCGGCGGATACGTGGCGGTGGTGAAGGCGGACGTCGTGCAGTTCTGCGCGATCGTCCTCGGCTTCGGGATCATCGCATGGAAGGCGATTCCGCTCGCGGGCGGCTACGGGGAGATCGCGCGCACGTTCGCCGAAGCCGGCAAGCCCGGCGCGATGGGATTCTACGGCCTAGGCAGCTACGGCGTGATGGCCGGCATCTCGCTCGTTCTCGCGATGACGATGAGCGTGCTCGGATGCCCCGGCAACCGCACGCGCATCTACACGGCGCGTGACGAACGCACGGCGCGCCGCGCGTTTCTCGGACAGGGCGCGCTCATGTTCGGCTGGGGCATCGTCACGGCGATCATCGGCATGAGCTGCTTCGCGATCGCCACGCACAACGGACACCACCTCGCCACGCCGAACCACGCCTTCCCGTACATGGCGACGCAGGTGATCGGTCCGGCGCTCGGACTGATGTTCCTCATCTGCGGACTCTCGGCGGCGGTCAGCTCCGGCGGTTCGAGCTCAATCTCGGGAATCACCATCCTCCTCACGGACGTCTATCCCTCGCTGACGGGACGGAAGATTCCGCCGGAGAAGTACACGCTCGTGAGCCGCATCGCACTTCTGGTGGCGCTCGCGATCGCGTTCTCCATCACGATCTTCGTCACCGACATGATCGCCTACATCCAGAAGGCCGTGGGCGCGTTCCTGCCCGGCGCAGCCGTTGCGATGCTCGCGGGGCGCTTCTGGAAGCGCGCCACGTGGCAGGGCGCCCTCGCGTCTGTTGGCGCGGGTACCTCGCTCGGAATCGCGATCGTAGCCGTCCCGCAGTTCGCGGAATGGGTGCGAGTGACGTTCGGCGGACCGGCCATACCGGCAATCACGGTATCTGTGGCGGGCGTGGTCCTCGGCTCGCTGCTCTCGCCGCGCGACACGACGCCCGATGACCAGCGCGTCGCGGCGGTGTTCGCGGCACGTGGGGCTGCAATGTGAACATGTGAAAGTACTGGCCGGCGCGCTGATTCCCGAACGCAGGTGCATCAGCCCGTGACGCCTTGCGCCGAATGTACGATTTGCGGATGCGCCCCCGTTGCCAAAAAACCGAAAAACTTCATTTTTCCCCCTTGCGCCCAGAGTGAGATTTTGGCATAATTGATGCGCTGAACCTTTCAGCCGCGTTGCGGTGGTTTTGCGGGTTCCGTCAGGCCGTGTGGCTTGGCTCGCTAATGGCGCGAAAGAGGGGTTGTGCAACTACCACAAGCAAACGATCCAAGAAAGGTAGAAATCCATGGCAATAGGAAAAGCACTCAATGGAAAGCCGTATGCGGGAACTCCGCACATACGGTTTGATGAAGGGGAAGTCGCACCGGCGGCAACGCCGAGGCGTGGGTCTCTACTCTTCAAACTGAAAAAAGAGTTTGTTTTAGGGGGGGGGGGCGTAAGTTAGCCTGCACTATTCCCCGGATTTGAGACACGGCAGTAAATGACGTCAGTGTTTCCTTTTTGTCGAGAAAAGGAAACACATGACACAACAAGTCAACGGACA
>CACXPT010000228.1 GCA_902769585.1 uncultured bacterium | reverse complement strand
GTCTACGCGGAACACGCCGGCAGGCAAGGTCGCCCATCCTCCCGACGATTGGATGAATGAATACATCGTGCATTCGGTCAGAAGGTTGTACCATTTTGGCACGTAGACGGCATTTCCAGACCCCGGATTGAAGATGAAGCCGTAGTGTCCGCCCTGCGTACCCAGCACGACGAAGGCGTGGCGCAGGTATTGGATCGTCTTCTTGGCGCCGTTCGGATCCTGGAAAAGAACCATGCGGCCGCTCGAATACTGCCCGAAGTCCACGTAGGCGTTCGCGCCGCCCACGGACGGCTGGTAGACGGGAAACCAACCGTCGGGATCCGGTGCGTACGTGGCGTGGTGTTCAAGGTTGGTGAAGGAGACGGCGCGCGTGTAGAGATAGGGTTTCGCCGCCGTGCCGTCGCCCGTCTCGCGCACGTCGCGCCACTGGCTCACGTTCACGGACGAACCCTCCACGAAGTCGATCGTACCCGGCAGCGAGGCGTCGAGCCAGACCACGGCGTTGGAGAGGATTGAAAGCGGCTTCGGCGGTTGGTTGGCCGTGGTCGCGCCCGTCAAGGACAGCACGCCGTCGGCCACCACCACTCGGCCCTTTCCCGTATGAATGTCGGCCTGCGAAAGCGCGTTCGTGCCGGTTCCCTGCAGCGACGCATGGCAACAGGCTGGCCGCCGCCAGCGCGACGGCCGTTCCCACGCGGTTTTTCCGCACACAGTTCTCTTTCATGTCACGTTCCTTTCTCCTCGATGAAGACGTCTCTAGGAAAACAAATGTCATTATACTACACTTCATCCTGAAAATGCACTATCCTAAATCAGAAGAGCGCTATCTTTTTTAGGAAATTACATGTAGCCCCGTACGTTCGTGTTTTGGTATAATTGCCGCATGCAATGACACCGCGTGTCGCCATATTGATGGAAACGTCGCTGGAAGTGTCGCGCAACATGCTGCGCGGCATCATCCGCTACATCCGCGAACACGACAACTGGACGCTCGACCTCACGCCGGGCGGCATCGCCGACCAACACCTACCGGACAACTGGAACGGCAACGGCATCATCGCGCGCATTCCCTCGGTCAAGGAGGCCGCGCGCCTCGCGGCCCATCCCGCCCCCAAGGTGATCCTCGATCCACAGGCCGCCTTCATCGATCCGTCCCATCCGCTCGCGTCGTGCGCGCGCCTCGCCTGCGACCATGACGCCATCGGACGCGAGGCCGCAGACCATTTCCTTTCGCGCGGCTTCAAGCAGTTCGCCTATCTCGGCCCCGTCCTTTCATCCACCTTGCAGATGCAGTACGACTCGACCGGCCTCCAAGAGCCGAACTGGTCGATCGCTCGGCGCGAGGCGTTCACCGCGCACCTCGCTGCGCATGGATTCGCCTGCCACGTCTATCCCCTGCCGCGCACGCGCCGCCTTTCCGCAAACTGGAACCTAGAAATGCCGCGCGTCATCCGCTGGCTACAGCGCCTACCCAAGCCCGTCGCCGTCTTCACGCCGCACGATGCACGCGGACGGCAGATCGCTGATGCCTGCCAGGAGGCTGGCATTCCCATTCCCTACCGACTCGCCCTTCTGGGCGTCAACGACGACACGACGCTCTGCGAGACGAGCCTGCCACCGCTCTCGTCCATCCCTCTTGACGCCGAAAAAGCCGGCTACCGCGCAGCGGACCTGCTTGACGGCCTGATGCGGGGGCGGATGCCACCCCGCCGACAGATCCTGTATCCGCCCCTTCCCGTCGCGGCGCGCGCCTCGTCCGCCAACACGCAGACGGACGACCCGCTCGTCATAGGCCTGCTGGAGGAAATCCGCGCGACGCGCGGCTTCAACCTGCGCGTTTCGGAACTGGCGTCGCGCCGGCACGTGACCGCGCGCACGCTGGAAAACCGCTGCCGCAAGGCACTTGGCCGCAGCGTGGGCGACATCGTGCGCGAAACGTGCCTCGCGAACGTCCATGCCCTCGTCGTCGAGACCGACAAGCCGTTCGCTGAGATCGCCCGTACGTGCGGACAGCAGAGTGCCGCTCATCTCGCCGCGATGTTCCTCCGCCGCTACGGCCTTACCATGTCCGCCGCCCAGCGCAACCACATCGGCAGGTCGAACCAGTTGTAGTCCGTACTGCCGCAATGCCGGAGAGGAATAAACGTCTAGAGATGTTCTTTTTTTTCCTTCAAAAAAAGATTGAGAAGGCGTTCGCGCCGTCCGGCAGCAGGCTGTCGCCGGCGGACGGGAAATCGCACACGTTCGTGCGGTAGACCTCCGTGCCGCGCGTGAAGGTGGCCTCCCATGCGCCCATCACGCGATCGTTGAGGAACGGCTTGAGCGTCACCTTCCAGCCGCCCTTGTTCAGATCCGCACGCAGGATGTCGGCGTCGTCATCGCCCACGACCTTCGCCTTCGCGAGCAGGAGCGGTCCGCGGAAAAGCCGCGCGGCGGGCGTCGTGCGGAAGAGCGCGTCCGAATCGCGACCCACCCGCCAGCGTCCGAAGCGGTAGTCGCGCTTATAGTCAGAGGGGAGACGGTCCGAATCCTCCAGCCGCGGCGTCATGTCAAACGCCACCCGGATCGCAGTCACGCCGGCGGGCACCTGCACCACATGCCAGCCGTTCGTCGGGTTGGCGATTGCCTCCTTGCCGTCCGGCAGGCGACGGAAGACCGTGCACTTTGACCAGGTCGGCACGCGGAACTTAACCGTCTGTGGCGTCTTCGCCTCCACCATCGCCGTCACCTTGTCAACCACAGGGAAATCGCCCGTGAGCGTGACGGACACGTCGTCGAAACTCGACGTGAACGGCGAGTAGAGGTTCACGCGCAGCGCCCCGCCCTCTGCCTCGCGTGTCGCGCCCAGCTGCGCGATATCCATGAACGTGCGCGGCATGTTGTTCACGCAGCAGTGCTGGTGGCGCATGCCGCTCTGTCCGAACCTGGCTATGTGCCGTCCGTGCGAACGCACCTCGCGCGCGCCCCACTTCCCGTCTCGGAACACGCCTGCGAGGAAAGCGTTACAGTAGGTCATCTCAATGGCGTCCACGTACTTCCTGTCGCCCGTGATGAGGTAGAGGTCGAGGTTGAGGCGGATCCAGTGATGGCGTCCACGTACTTCCTGTCGCCCGTGATGAGGTAGAGGTCGAGGTTGAGGCGGATCCAGTGGATCGCGTCGCACGGCTCGGACGTGCCGTTCAGGTGGCGCGTCGCGCCCACGAACTGGTCGTTGTAGCCTACGCTCTCAACGAGGTTGCGCTCGGTCTCCCAGAGAATTTCCTGCATCCGCTTCACCATCTCCAGACACCGCGCCTCGCCAGTGAGGCGGTAGAACTCCAGCACGCCATCGAGGCAGCTCATCATCTCGTACGCCTTGCCCCAGCGGCCGGTACGGTCTGGATACCACTCGTTGAGCGGGCGGCCCGTAGCGGCGTTCGGGAAGAAGTTGGGGGCAGGGTTGCCGGGACGGTCCCAGTACGAAACGATCTCCCGCGCGTAGTCGAGGTAGAGCTGCTTGCCCGTCTCGCGGTAGAGCATAACGAGCGGCTTGAGGACCGAGCAGCTCGGCATGCCGGCCATCGCGGCCGTGCCGGTGTCGTACAGCTTCACGCCCATCTTGCGGAGCATCTCGATCTGCTGCGTCATGGCGCGGTCGGCGGCGGCGAGGATCTCGCGGTCGCCCGTCGTCTTGTAGATCATCAGGAGCCCCCACATCGTGTACTTGCGGCACCAGAGGTTCCAGCACCAGTCGCAAGCCCACCCCATCGTCTTCCGCGCCGCCTCGGGGTCGCCGGGAATCACGAACTCTGGGTTGACGTAGGTGCCGAGGTAGCCGTCGGGCGCCTCGTCGCGCAGGAAGGAACGGAACTCCGGGTCGTCCTGGTACTCGGCCACGCGGGCGGACGAGATCATCAGCTTGCCCCAGAACTCGCCCTTCCACATGCCCACCGGCGCGTTGAAGATGTCGTCGTCGGGATGCGCGAACGCCTCCCGCGCCTCGCGCACCACCACGTTGCGGGCGAAGTCGGAGAGGCAGCGCTCGTGCATGAAGGTGTCGCACTTCGCGCCGATCGGCCCCTGGATACGCGTCCGCCTCAGCTCCGGAGTTTCAAGCGCGTCCTTCACGGCATTCGAAGGAAGCGCATTCGCGATCTGAACTGCACACGCGGCCGCAGCCGCAACCAAAACCATCTTTTTCATGAGCGCAGTATAGCAAAGCAGCGGGTACTCCGTAAAGCGCAATCCCTTACAGCTCGCGTCCGATCGCCTCGGCGCGGCGGATGTAGGCATCCTGCTCGGCTTTGCTCATGTCGTTCCAGCGCACGTTCCAGCCACACACGCGCACCTGAAGGTTCTCGTACTTCTCGGGGTGCGCCTGCGCGTCGCGCAGCTCCTCCGCGCTGAACACGGTGAACTGGATCACGCTGCCGCCGTTCCTGTGGAAGATCTCTACGAGCGAACGCATCACCTTGAGGCCCTTCTCGCCATGGCATACTGACGGATGAAGCATCATGTCAAGAGGATAGTCGCCCGGAAACCGCGTGACGTCGGAAGCAGCAAGAGTGGCGACAAGCGCCGTCGCGCCCTCGGTGTCCACGCCCATCGTCGGGGACATGTTCTTCGAGATCTCCTCGCCTTTCTTCCGTCCGTCGGGCGTCGCGCCCGTCTTCTTGCCCTGCTCGATGAACTGACGCGCACTGTGTCCGGAGGCGAGGAACACGCCGCCCCGCGAATTGGGCTTGCCGTTCAGCCCCTTCGCGTACGTCTCGGCAATCTCCGCACCCAGCGCGTTCGCCTCCGGGTCGTTGTTGCCCCACTTGCGCTTCGAGCGAAGCATCCGCAGTCGCAGCGACTCGTGTCCCTTCCAGTTCGCCTCCAGGACCGCGCCGAGCTCCGCGAGCGACATCTCCTTCTTCTCATAGACGATTTCCTTCACGGCGAGGAGCGCGTCGACCGTCGTGCCAAGCCCTGCCGAGAGGATGCCGGTGTTGTTGCCGCGCGGGCAGCCGTTCGCGAAGCCATCCTTGCGCGTCTTGAGCGCATGCTCGGTGGAAAGCGTCATCAGGAGCGCGGGATTCACCTCCGGCAGCGCCTTCTCGAACTCGAACGCCACCTTGCGGCACCGGTCTGTCGTCTCGGCGAGCCGCCGCAGATATTCGGCCTTGAAGGTGGTGAATGAAGCTTCCCACAGGGGAGGGACGCGCTCCTGCGCGTCCGCGGTCGCGCTGGAGCGCGACCCTCCCGCCTCCGCCAACATCTTCTCCACGGGCTTCAGGAAGTTCATGTACCCGCATCCAGTGCGGTTGCAGCTGTCGGCGAGGTCGAACTCGTAGCACCCGCGCAGGACCATCGTGCGGCAGTCTTCGTCGGACGCGCCGCACCACTTCTTGAGCGCTCGCGCGGCCGGCTCCTCGCCGATGAAGGCGATGGATCGGTGGCGACGCGACATGTCAAGCATCTTGTCCCACGCCCAGTCGGGCGTGTTAGGCGCGACCTTCACGAGGAACTTCGGCGTCGTCAGCGCGCATTCGTCCATCACGTCGAGGATGATCTTCGAGACGTGGTTGAACGCGCTCGTGCCGTCCTTATTCGTGCCGCCGAAGCCGGCCGGCTGGTTCCAGTAGTTGTTGACGGATCCCCACTGCCAGAGGAAGTGCTTGAGGTGCTCGCGGAACTCGGCCTCCGTCGTGCGCCCCGCCGCGATATCTGCGTCGTAGTACGGCGTGAGGAACACGTCCAGCTCCGAAAGCGAACGGCACTGGATGCCGTCGAGGTGCTCGCTGTAGAAGAAGTACAGCCACACGAACATCATCATGTCGTAGGCCGTCTGCGGCGGCCCCGAGCGCAAGCGCTCCAAACACGCGATCTCTTTTGCGAGGCGCGCGGCTTCATGAGACGTGAGACGCGAGGCGCGAGATACGCCAGGAGCCGGTAGGGACGGCGTTCCATCGCCGTCCGCAGCGACGGTCGGCGATGGAACGCCGACCCTACCAAGATTCTTCTTCCCCTGCTCAATGAACCTGTCAATCCCCGCCATCATCGCGTCCATCGCGATGCGCAGCCCCTCGTAGAACGGATCGCCCGCGACGGCGTATTTCTCCAGCCGCTTCTTCATCCCTGGAAAGCCGAGTTTCAGGATCACGCGCCAGTCGGGCACCGAGTGATCAAAGTCCTGCCACATGGTCCATGTGCCGTCCTTGTTGCCGGCCTGCCACGCCTTGCGCACCCAGTTCGGCAGCATGCGGGCGTTCACCTCGCCCGCGCGCTTCACCCGAACGTCTCTTATCGGCCTGTCGTTGCGGTCCCAGATCGCGATCGCCGGGAACCAGTCGAGCGGCGACACGTCGATGGACATCTTCTCCACCTGCGCGGCGAAGCACTTGGCTTTCGTGACGTACCACGACTCACCGGACGCCTTGCCCGCCGCCACGATCTCCGTGAGCAGCTTCTTCAGTCCCGGCACGTCAAGCCCCGTCGCCTTGTCGGTCACGTCCTGGCGGAACTTCCGCCGCAGGTACGTGTCCGTATCCGTGATGTTCGCCACGTACGGATCCCACCACGTGGTGTCCGTCGCACCGCGCTGCTTCCGCGTGGACGCGCCGAACGCGCGCCAGCCCATCGTCCCAATGGCTGCCACCCCGCCTAAGAATCGCTTCCGTGTCATCGTCATAGTGGTATTATTCTCCTTGGGTTTCAGACAGGATTACAGGATTTTGGGGATAGGATAATCTCACACGGAGGCACAGAGACACAGAGTTTCAGGAGTGATTTAGAGATGGGACTCCGCCCCATACCCCGAACACCGGCCAATCGCATGTGATTTGATTGCTTTCGGGGTCTGGGGCAGCGCCCCAGCTTCAAAATCCTCCTCTGTGTCTCTGTGTCTCTGTGTAAGAAACCAAGATCGGCTACTAAAGAATTTAGACACATAATCCAGTAAATCCTGATAATCCTGTAATCCTGTCTTCTCTTCAAATAGCACCTGTATTTTTCCAAATCCTCTCGCTAGGTCAATGATTGCGAAGAAGTTCCAGCATCTTGCGGTCGAGCTTCGCCCCGTGCCAATCCTCGTACTTGACGTCGCGACGCTGGGAATCAAGAATGCCGAAGCGCGAACCGATGAAACCCCAGCAGCACCATCCCATCCCCATCTTGTCGAAAAGCCGCAGGCTGGACTCCAAAAACCGCAGCGAGTCCGCATGGGCCGTGTGGTTGGCGCAGCCGAACTCGCCCACGATGCACCACACGCTCTTCTTCACCGGCTCCTCCCACAAGTTCAGCCCCTCGTTGAAGATCACGTTCATGCCCTCGTCCGCGAAGCGGGGAGGGACGCGCTCCTGCGCGTCCGCGGTCGCGCGGGAGCGCGACCCTCCCTTCACAGGAAACGGCTCCGCCGTTGCCCACCCCGCAAACCTGCGGCGCCACGCCACATTCCTCTCGGTTCCCCACTTCCCCTCAATATCCAGGGCGGCCTCCGCGCCGTTCTCGCCGCACGCCACCAGCTTCCGCATCCGCGCCCAATCCCCCTTCACCACCTGAATCGACAATTCCTTGGCCGCCTGCCCCAGCGTAAAGGCAAGCGGCTTGAGATACGTTCCGCGCAGCGCACCCTTCCCTTTATACTGGCTAAGCCCCGTCCACGCCGGATCGCCCTCCTTCGGCTCCAGCGCAAACGACGCGACCTCCGCGCCGTCCGCCTGAACGGAAACCGTCACCGGACCCGACACCATCTGCAGGCACAGCCTGTAGTCCGCCGCCGGCGCGTCCTGCACCTTGAACGGTTCATGCAGGTCCTTCCACCGCGGCCCCCACAGTCTCCCCACAGGACAGTCCTTCGGCGGCGGCCACGCGGGCGGATACGGCTGCGGCTTGTCATCCTTGACCGACTCCCCGATGGTGAAGCCGAAGTGCGTGAACGACGCGGGCCGGTAGCCGCGTCCCGCCTGCCCCACGCCGGGCACGCCGTAAAGCCCCGGCACGGGCACGTTCCCGCCGTCCCATCCGTCAATCACGATGAAGCGCTTCGGATCCTCCTTGCGGATCGCCGCGATCAGCACGCGGCACACACGCTCGTAGTCCTCGATGGAGCCGAGACGACTGGCCGGTTCGTTGATCAGGTTGAAGAACAGCTCCTCGCGCGGAACGTCCTTGTAGCGGCGCGCCAGCATCGTCCAGTGCAGGACGGCCGCGCGCAGACAGTCCTCGTCCTTGTAGATGTTGCCCGGCTCGGGATCGACGTGCGCCACGCAGTATTCGCCCGGAATCCGGTGCAGGCAGATCATCGCCACGATTCCGTGTTTGCGCGCGTACGCGATGCCCGCGTCGAGCGGCTTCAGGCCCGTCTCGTCGATGACCTCGCGGTTCGCGCTCTTCAGGTCCTTCACCCAGCAACGGTAGTCGAGCGGCATGCGGACGAAGTTGAACCCCCACTCCTTCATCCACTTGAAATGCTCCTCCTTGAACCCGGCATTCGGGCCCGCCCGGCGCATCCCCTGCAGGTTGAAGCCCCGCGCCTTGAACGACGGTTTCCA
>CACXPT010000227.1 GCA_902769585.1 uncultured bacterium | reverse complement strand
TGGTGCGCCAACCCCAAGACGGCGGCCTGGCATCCCGCGCTCCTCGCCACGATGCAAAACAAGAAACTCCTCGACTGGGAAGGCCGCACGATCACGTCCGCCGACCTGCGCCCCGAACGCGTCTATTTCATCGTCGATCCCGACCTCGCCCCCGCCCGCGCGCACGGCGTGGAGCTCGACAAGCTCGACTATTCGGCGTACAACTTCAAGCCGCAGAAGACGCTCGCCGCGGGCAGCTACGCGCCGCTTGCCGAACCGATTCTCATGTACGGCACGAACGTTGTCTTTGCCGCCGATCTCCAGGAAACCCACTTCGCCTTGGATGTCCGCACGCCCGGCACGCCCGACAGCATCCTCTTCGCGATCGACGTGGAGGGCAAGGGGCTGCTGGAAGACGTTGTCGAACTGCGCGTCTCGTCCGACGGCACGATCGTCAAGCCCCGCACGCCCGCGCTCAAGGGCGACATTCCGCCGGAGTTCTCCCCCGCCAACGTGCCCCTCTCCAAGAGCCGCGCCACCGTCACGCGCGCGGCCGACGGCACGCGCTGGCAGGTCAAGGTGGCGATGAGCGACCTCTACCCGTTTGTCCATTCGCCGGGTCGGCAGGTTCGATTCGCCCTTGCGACGCCCGGCGGCGGCTGGGGCGAGGGACTCGGACGCATCCGCGCGCCGCGCGACTTCGGCACGCTCTGCCCCAGCGGACGCGGCAAGGCGCTCGCCACGCAAACAGACCTGAAGCGTGCCTTCGGCGACGCGACGCTCACACCCGGCTCGCCGGCACGCGTGGTCGCCACCTCGAACCTCAAGGGGGCCGGCGCGTCTGTGCGCGTACGTCCCGTTCCCGGATCGCGCATTCGCTACTCGATGCGCATGCGCGGCAACGCCTCACCCGAGATCGCCGTGTGGCAGAAAAGTGTCGCCGGCAAGGGCCTTGAACGCGTCAACCTGGCGCGTGTGGCGCTGACGGACGAATGGCAGGACGTGACGGGCGAGTGTCTCGTCTCGCCGGATGCGGCAGTACTCGACTTCGCCGTGTTCAGTTGGAGAAACGGCGACGCCCGTTTCGAGATCGCCGACTTCACTCTCGTCAACGAATAGCTACTTTCGCTGCCATTCAAGGTAGTCGGAATAGCTGAAAGGCGGTTCGCCGTAGAGCGCACGGTTCACGCGTTCTACGCCGCCGAACGTGTATACGATCTTCAGCATTCCCCGACCGGATAACGGCAACGCATCCGTCACCACCACCTTGCCGTTGGCGGGAATGTCGCACGCGCCGTCGAAAAACGTCTTGCCGCTCGCCAAGTCGACAGCCTTCACCTTGCCAGAGACCGGAGCCAACGTGTCGTTCACCGCGATCAGGCGATGCGCGTCGTCCAGCAGCACGAGCTGGTCGCCCTGCACGCTCTTGATGGCGTCGTACGCGCGCTTGCGGTTGTAGTAGTAGTCGACGATGCCGTCGGAGATGATCGGCCAACCGTCGCGCAGGTTCCACCACATGATACCCCACGTGCGCCCCTTGCGCGAACGGAACATCTCGATCCAGTACTTCACGGCCTCGGCCTGGTATATCTGGCTCTGGTCCGCGAATGCCGCGAGGTCGTGCGGCACCGACCCGAACATCGTCTTCACCTGTTTCGGCATGAGCGAGTTGCGCCCGTGTCCCATGCCGCGCGGATAGTCTGGATACGCCTGCGTGGACTTGCAGCACCACTCGTCGTTGAAGTGGAACGGATCCGACGGGTCGGGCCAAGGATATAGGCCCTCCTTCGTCATCATCTTCTCGAGCGATTCGTACGACGGGCAGCCGTGACAGCCCATCTCGCTCACGAACGTAGTCGGCGCGTTCGTCCAGTACGCGTCCTTGAACCATCTCTCGCGCGGCCCCCACAGGTGTTCTTGCGAGAGCTTCGCCTTGCCGGACACCACGTCGGGCGTCCAGTACGGCGAGCTGGGAATGTAGGGGCGCATCGGGTCGAAGTCGCGCAGGACGCGCGGCAGGATGTCGCGGCTGATGCGCTCAAGGTTCGGGTCTGGCGCGTACGGCCCCATTACCGATGCCGTGGAGCGGTCGATCTCGTTGTTCGCGTTCCAAAGAACGATCGACGGATGGCTGCGGAAGCGCACGACCACCTGCTTCGCCTCGTCGTATATGATGCGCGCGAAGTCCTCGTCCTGCGGCGGCGAGACGTTGCCCATCATGAAGTCCTGCCACACCATGATGCCCTTCTCGTCGCAGAAATCGAAGAACGCCTCTGGCTCGTACACGCCGCCGCCCCACACGCGGATCATGTTGCAGTTCAGATCTTCCACCATCGCGAGGCACTTTGGCAGGTGCTGCGCGTCGCGCGAATGGAGCGCGTCCATCGGGCTCCAGTCCGTCCCCTTCACGAACGTCGGCTCGCCGTTGATCAGGAAGCGGAACGTGCCGGGATCCTCCGGCGAATACCAGTCGGCCCGCTCGAGCCGGACGGTGCGAAGGCCGATCTTGCGCTCGTCGCGCGCGAGAACGCGCCCTTCCCCGTCAAGCAGCTCCGCCGTCGCGTCGTAGAGCGCCGGATCGCGACCCGTCCCGCGCGGCCACCAGAGGTCGGCATCGCGGACGTACATGTTGTCGCGCGTCTGGAAGAAGCGCACCACATGCTCCGTCTTCGCCGCCACCTTCCCGTTGCGCGAGAGCGTGAGGCGCAGGGTGGAGGCGTGCAGACGCCGCCATGGCGCGAGTATCTGGCAGTCGACGCGCACGAAGGAGGTGCGTGCATTCGCATTGACGTTCATCACGAACCAGTGGACATCGCCGAACCGCTCCGGCGGCAGGACGTCTAGAGTGACGCTTCGCCAGATGCCGGGCGAGACAAGACGCGGCATGATGTCCCAGCCGAACGAGTGCTGCGCCTTGCGGACCGTCTCGACGTCCGTGCCGCCAACGCGCGACCGACCGAGCACGCCAAGGAGCGGAAGCCCCAGCGGCGAACGGATCAGCACCTCCAGCCTGTTCGTGGGCGCAAGGCGGTCAGTCACGTCGAACGTCTGCGGCACGAACATGTTCTCTGACGCACCGACGCGCTCACCGTTCAGGAAGTAGACGGCGCGCGTGTCCACGCCCTCGAACCGCAGGCACGCAGTCTCGCCAGGCTTCAGCTCTGGCGCTGGGAAGTCGCGCGCGTACTTCCATTCCATCTGCTCGTAGCGGAAGAGCCCCCACGCGTTCGTGCCGACCATCGGGTCGGGGATGATGCCCGCACGCTCTAGGTCGATCAGAGCGTCGCCCGGCACGGTGGCAGAGACGGTCGTCCACTCGCCGCCCTCCTGCTGCAGACGATACGACAGCGACCACACGCCGTCTAGCGACATGCCGCCGAACGCCACGCCGCACACGCATGCGGCAACAAATACAATCCTTGTTTTCATGAGTACCTAGCGGTAGACGCGCTCAACGCGGTTGCCGAGGGAGCAGATGATCTCGTAGGCGTGCGTGCCCTTGAGCGCGCCCCAGTCGTCGGGCGTCACGCGCCCAGGACCGGTACCGCCCAGGCACACCACCTCGTCGCCGGCGGCGACGGACGGCACGTGGCTCACGTCCACGGTGGTGTAGTCCATCGAGATGCGCCCGATCACGGGGCACGGGATGTCCTGGATGAGCACGTGGCCGCGGTTCGTGAGCGCGAGCGGCAGGCCGTCCGCGTAGCCGGCGGAGATCGTCGCCACGCGCGTGGGCTTGTTCAAGCACCAGGTGCGTCCGTAGCCGAGCGTCGTGCCGGCGGGGAGCGTGCGCACCTGCGCGACGCGCGTCTTGAGCGTCAGCACGGACTCCACCATCAGCGCGCGCCGCCCGTTCGGGTCGAACGACCCGTAGAGGTTGATGCCGGTGCGCACCTGCGTGAACGGCGGCTGCGCCGCGCGCGGAAAGTTGTTGATGGCGTCAGACGCCGCGATGTGCACGGTCTTGAACCGGATGCCGTCCTTCGCGAGGTCTGCGAGCAGCACGCGAAAGCCATCAATCTGATCCTCCGTGAAGGCGTTCGCCGGATCGTAGGCCATCGGGCAGTGCGAGAAGATGCCGTCGAAGGCGAGGTTGGGGAGCTTCACGGCCGCTCGTATCACTCGCGGTGCCTCGGCCAGCAATATGCCGAGGCGGCCCATGCCGGTGTCCAGCTTGAAGTGGACATGCGCCGTAGTCTTCAACCTGCGCGCGGCGGCGCTGATGCGCTTCGCGGTGGCGAGGTCGATGACGGGTAGGACGACGCCCGCAGCCACCATCGGCTCGATCTCGTCGGGCAGGATGGACGAGAGTATCTGCACGGGCTTGCCACGACCGGCGAGCTGGAGCGCCTCGAACGGCTCGGCCACGCCGAACCCAGCGCAGTCGGTCTTCGCGAGCGCGTCCGCGCACGGCAGCACGCCAAGCCCGTAGGCGTTGGCCTTCATCACGCACAGCACCTTAGCCGGCTTCACGGCGGCCGCTATGCGCGAGAAGTTCCTGCGAAGCTTGCCGAGGTCGACCTCGACCCACACGCGGCGCTGGAGTTCCATCGCGCGCCGCCTTACGAGAGCTTGACCTCGTGGCACCAGCCGTGCGTGTCGGGCAGGCGTCCGTACTGGATGCCCTGGACCGTGTCGAAGAGCTTCTGCAGGTGCGGCCCGACCGCGTCAGGCTCGCTGATCTTGATCACCTCGTCGCCGCGCGTGATCTCCCACACGGGCGTGACGACC
>CACXPT010000226.1 GCA_902769585.1 uncultured bacterium | reverse complement strand
ACGCCGGCCTCGGCCCGGCTCGAGTTCGACCGGCTCGCCGCCTACATGAAGTTCACGGGCGCGGACACCCTGATGTACCCGGCGGTCTGGTACAAGGGGAACATCAACGACAACTACATGCCGCGGACCCACGTCTCGCACTACCTCAAGGAAATATGCGCACGGTTCGAGCGCGACGGCCTTTCGTTCGTGCCGACGGTCAACCAGCAGTGGTTCATCGACTTCCGCGATCCGAAGGACGTGAAGTCGCTCTACGACGGCTCGCTGCACGCGACGCCGATCACGATCCTCGACTCCGGCCTGCCCAACATGGGCGGCTGGCACTATTCGCCGACCTACTACAACATCTCGCATCCCGACGTCCAGCGCCGCCTGCTCGAGGAGTTCGACCAGATTCTCGACGAATGCGCGGAGTTCAAGAGCTTCAAGGGCGTGTCGATCGACCTCTTCAACCAGATCAACGTGATGTGGTGGGGTTCGGACAGGGCGGGCTACAACGACTACTCGGTCGACATGTTCCGCAAGGCGAAGCACGTGGACGTGCCGAAATTCACGGGGGCGTTCCGGGGGCGGGACTACGCGAAGTGGCTCCGAGCAAACGCCTGGGAGGCGTGGCTCGACTGGCGCTGCGACGTCGTGACGGACCTGTACGCGCGCTTCGCCGCCCGCCTCGCCGCGCGGCGTCCGGACCTCACACTCTACGTCGCGGCGTATTCGCGCCAGCGCGGCAGGGACGGCGTCGCGTTCCGTGATGACATCGACGATCCCGCGCTCGTGCGAAAGATGCTGCGCGAATGCGGCATCGACGGCGACCGCCTCGCGCGCATCCCCAACCTCTCGCTCGGCATCCAGTCCACGTCCGCCTTCGCGCGCGACGAGCTGCGGCGCGACAGCACGATTCCCGAGGACCGCAAGGCGAAGACGCGCGACCTGCCGGAAACGCCGGGCTTCTACGCCGAGGCGCGCAAGACCAAGTATCCGTTCGCGCTCTTCTCCGACAGCTACTACGAGACCGCGATCGGCGCGCCTGCGGACGGGAACGGCAAATACAGGGGCGACGGGCGGCTCTACGGCGACTGGCTCAAGAAGGAGTTCAGCTGGCGCGTCTCGCACATCAACGCCGCCGGACGCGAGGCGCTGCGACCGTTCGCGAAGGCGTTGAAGGACGGCGACATGCTCTTCTTCGCCAAGGGGGCCTTCCTCATCTCCCTCAACGGGATGGAGGACGTGCTCGTGCCCTGGATGCGCGAGTTCCGGACGCCACGCCTACGTCGTCAACACCGGCTTCGAGCCGGTGGAGGTCGACCTCGGCCGCTTCGGCAAACTCCGCCTCGACTCCTACGAACTCCGCTACCTGCGCTAGGCAGGCGGAACTCCACATTCGTGCATCAAGGCACTTGTACGGGATTAAAGATCGTCAAAGAAGGATACAGTGTCCGGAAGTCAGCTTCATTGCGCGTAATGAGGCCTCCCTTGGAAAACGCGTACGCACCTATCATGACATCTGCAATCGGACGCTTCGCCGTTAGCCCGGAACGCTTTCGAAGAACATGTTCATACCACGCCTTATGCGCAGCTAGAACAGCATTCGTGTCTCCTTGAAAATCATGCCCGATCCACAATGCGTCAAGAAAGTTATCCTGTGCCACAACATCCCCCTTGAATGCCGGAGCCAATTCGACATAGGTGATCGGGGCGACAACCAGCACGTCATCCATCTTGGACTGAATGGCTTGCGACGACGCTTTCGAAAAGACCGGATCAGCCTTCAGAATGTCTATCAAAATGCACGTGTCAATGACCCAAGTCATGCCGTCTCCCCCTCACGCATCTCCGCCATGTATTCGGCAGTAGTCGTAGGTCTGTCGTCAAACTTCAACCCATAGCCGATGAAGTCGCTGACATTAGGCCTGACTCGTCTGGCCTGTTCGGCATGGATGCGGGCGGCCTCCCTCTCCACAAGCTCAAAAACAAATTGCGCGAAAGATATACCGCGCGCTTTTGCGCAGTTGCGCACTGTCTGCTCAATGGCAGGCGGAAGATCTAATGCAACGCTCAATTTTCTCACCTTCCTTTTCTGTTTCGCTTATTCGCTTGTTGCTTGAAGGTGTTCATATTGTACCACATTTTGGCCGTTCGTGGCACACGATCTCATCGGCGTCACGCCGTTCGCCTACCGCCGCAAGGGCGAGGCGGCGCGCTAGCGCAGCGGCCACTTCGCCGCCGGCAGCTGGAGAGGACGCAGGACGACGATCTTGGTGCGGTTCTTGAGGGCATAGCGGGAACGGGCATGCTGGATGCCGTCGAACATCCCCTTGCCGATCGCGCCGTTGAGGTGGCCGAGCGGATCGGCGGCGTCGTTCTCGTCCCCCGTGACCTGCAGCTTCTGCGCATGGCCGTCCTTGAGCGGATCGCCCACGAACAGCATTGCCACGTTGACTGGCGGAACGACCTTCTTCCCGCTGGTGTCCGGCCCGTCGGACATGAGCGCCACCACGTCGCCCGGCTCGAGGATCGACCGCATGCGGACCATGGCGCCTTCGAAGCGTTTCTGCTCGGGGTCCTTGCGACGGTCGTACTCGAAGGCCAGGATTCCCGGCGGCGGCGCCTCGACGAGGTTCGAGACCGTCGTGTGCGCGGGATCGGCGCAGAGCGCGTAGCCGATCGTGTTGCGGAACACGTCGTTAAGGAAGGACAGGTCGCCGTGGTACGGCACGTTCCGCGTGCGGTGGCGCGTGAGCGCCGTCGCGACCACGGCCTGCTGGCGCGCGTTCCATTCCTTCGCCGCCTCGGGAAGCGCGGCGGGACGAAGCGCCGCGAAGAAATCCTGGGCGAGAAGCGAGGTCACCTCGGCGTCCGTCACCCGGCGGATGCCGCAGGGCGTCAGCTCCTCAAGTCCGCCGCGGCCCATCGTCCAGATGCGGAAGTCCTTCGGCTTCGCCAGCCTGCGGCACACGACCACCACGTCCCCTTCCATCAGCTGACAGGCATGGGGGTCCGCCACGCGCACGCCGCGCGGCGGATCGGGATTGCAGCGGCCGCCCGCCCAGGCCTTGACTCGGCAGTCCGGCAGCGCCGTGACGTCATGCACGTTGGCTTGGGCCCAGAAACGCGCGCAGGCGGCGCTCATGCGGCTCGACACGACATCCGTCTCGATCACGTTGGACGTGATGCCGGCGGCGGTGCCGCCCGCCGCGACGATTCGGCTCCCGGCCGGCGCCTTCACGCGCACGCGCCAGGTGACGACGCGCTCCTCGCCCGGCGCGAGGGGGATGTCCCAGCCGAACGTCTTGCCGTCGCATACGGCGAGTCCGCCCATGCTCTGCTGCGGCAGGAACTCGGCGCCGTCCGGCACCTTTTCGCGCACCGGCACGACGTAGGCCTTCTGCGAGAAGTTCTTGAGCGTGATCGAGTAGCCGAGCGTGCCGCCGGAAACGGCGCTGCCGTAGACGCCGACGTCCGCGCGCCGGTCGCAGCGCAGGCGCGGATGCAGGTAGCGCGCCTTGGCGGAATCGGTGAGCGGGTACTTGGAGGCAGGCAGCTGCAGCGGACGGAACACCATGGCCGCTCCATTCGACCTGGTCGTAGCCGCCGTCCTCGAACTGGTACTTCGCGCCGCCGGAATGCATGACCTTGTTGTGCCCGTCGCCCGCGACGTCGCCCACGTACATGAGCGCGTGGCCGCCGCCTTTCAGCATGGTGCCAGTTTTTGTTTTCTGCTCCTTGAACGTCGTGTAGACGATGACGTCCCCCGGTTCGAGGAGGTCGCGCATCCGCATCATCTCCTGCACGTACTTGGAGCCGTCGCGGTCGCGCCGCTTGTCGTACTCGAACACGACCGCCTCCTGCGGGCGGGTCGTCAGGGACATCGTGTAGCAGGCGTCGGACGAGCCGCCGAGCCGATAGCCGAGGGCGTTCCAGTACGTCTCGTACGGAAACGACGAGCAGACGGTGTAATAGGTCTTGTCCGGCGTCGCGTCCTCGGGCCGGCCCTCCTTCGTGCGGCGCGAGCTCATCACGCCAACGCGATGCAACATCAACGGCGTCGAGTCGTATTGGACGCAGTCGGCCTTCAGGTAGTAGGCGTACGCCGTCTCGAGGACGGCCTGCCGCCTGACGGCGCGGTCGGTCCAGTCGATGTCCTCCGCGGACGCGGCGCACGCAAGCGCCGCCGCCATGCCCAGCACAACCTTCTCCAACATGCCGAGTTCCTCCATTCTGACAATTCCTGGCCGCATCAGCGGCTTTCCTTGGAGCGCCTGACCGCAAGGGTGAAGACGACCGAGAGCACCGCCATGCCGATCCAGAACACGGACAGGTAGTCGAGCGTGTAGCCGTTCGCGAAGGTGTGGCCGAGCAGCGTCGCCTTGCCAGACGCCGCGTCTCGCGCCACGAGGTAGCCGGAGGCGGCGCTCTGGATGCCCGCGCCAAAGTAGTTTCCCATCCCGGCGATGCCGAGCGCGGCGCCCGCGGCGACGCGCGGGACGAGATCGACCGCCATCAAGCCGCCGAGGAACGTCAGGAGGACTCCCACTGCGAGGCCGAAACAGACCATTGCGGTCACGTCGATCCAGATGCACGGGAACGGCACGAGCATCATCAGCGAGAGGCCCGTCACGTTCAGGATGCCAGCGATGACCGCGAGTTCCTTGCGGCTACCCTTGAACACACGGTCGGAAATGATGCCTGAAAGCGCGCTCGAAACCGCGCCCACGATCGAGTTCAGGGTGATGATCCACGCTGCGGTCTCCGTGGCGTACCCCTTCTTGACCTCGAGGAAGAAGATGCCCCAGTCGATGATCGCGTAGCGGCTCATGCAGAAGAACCCGCCCGCCAGCGCGACCATCCACACGGCCCAGCTCGTCAGCGCGATCTTCTGTCCGCGCCGGACGTCCGTCGCGTTCTTCTTCTCCTCCTCGCCCTTGATCTCGCCCTCCCATTCGGCGACGGAGGGCAGCCCCTCCGACTGCGGCGAGTCGCGCATGAAGAGCGAGATGAGCGCCACGCCCACAAAGCCGAACGTGGCCGCTCCCCAGAAGCCGCTGCGCCAGGCCATGTCCGCGCCGTACGCAAGCCCCACCCTCACCATGATCACGCTCGTCACCACGTAGGCGATCGCCTCGCCCAGGTTGTTCGAGCAGCTCCAGATGCCGTAGTAGGTGCCGCGCGAGCGGTTGGGCCACCAGCGCGCGAGCGACACGACGCAGCACGGCGAACCAGAGCCCTGCGCGAACCCGTTCACGAACCAGACGACCATTAGCATGACGGCCGGCACGTGGAAGCCCACCGTCATCGTGGCGAGCGACGACACGAACAGTCCGAACGCGAACATCCGCCGGATGTTCGCGCGGTCGGCAAGGAACCCGCACACGAACTTGCCTATCGCATAGGAGATGAGCATCGCAGAACCGACGTATCCGATCTCCCTGGCCGTATAGGCCCCCTGCTCGATCATCGTCTTCTTTGTCGCGGAAAACGCCAGCCGACACACGTAGAAGAGCGCGTATCCGAGCAGCATGATCGAGACCTGCCGGATCCGGATGAACCGGAAGCGCGAGCCGATCGCGTCGGCAGGAATCGTGACCGGGCGCGCGGGCGCAGGCGAGAAGAAACCCATCTCCGCGCTCCGTAGTTAGAGGGAATGCCGCCCGATGCGGTTGAGGTACACGAGCAGCTCGGCGCCGTAGTCGGTCTGGAGCATCGTCGCGCCCTGGCTCAGGCTCCAGCCCCACGTCGAGTCGGGGTTGGTGAAGCCCTTCACGTCGCCGCGTCCGTTGTTGAGCGAATCCCACATCGTGTTGATCCAGATGCGGGGCGCGCCAGGAGCCTTGCGCACCTTCTCAAGCTGAGCCGCGCCCTCGTCGGAATCCATGCACACCTCGTACATGGAAGCCTTGCGCGGTTCTTCAGCGATCCATTCCGGCAGGATCTTCGCGGCATGCTCGTGCTTCTTCCAGCAGAACTGGACGACAGGCATGTACAGGAGCTCGCCCGACTCGACGTACTTCCAGTACTCCTTGAAGAGTGCCTTCGCCTCCGCCGGGCCGTGGGTGGATTTCACCAGCACGTCCTTCATCGCCCCCTCCTTCTCGACCACGTCCTTGCCGCCCTGGTTGCTCTTGAGCTTGAACTGCTTGATCTCGGCGAGCGTGAGGTCCTTCACCTTGCCCTTGCCGGTCGTCGTGCGGTCGAGGGAGCCGTCGTGCAGCAGGATGAAGTGGCCGTCCTTCGTCATCTGCGCGTCGAGCTCCACGATGTCCGCGCCGAGCGCGATGCAGCTCAGGATCGCGTCCTTCGAGTTCTCCGGGAAGTTGCGCCAGTCGCCGCGGTGCATCGCCACGAACACGTAGTTCCTGTCACCCGACAGGAGTTTCTCGCGGATCATCTCCGTGCGGGTAGCACCGAGCACGGCACTTCCGATAGCGAGAACGGCAAGCAGTAGCAGTTTCTTCATCTTCATTCCTCTTGTCTTGTTTTAGGTACAACGACGCCGCAAACTTGCGGCGCAATGGGCATTTAGTCTACCAGATAGGCGGCAGATTGGCAACCTTGCTTCGTGACGAAAGAACTTGCGACCGCCATTTCGGGCGCAACAAGTTGCGCCCCTCCCGCATGGTAGGGCCGCCGTTCCACCGGCGGCCGCGCAGGAGCGCGGCCCTCCCGCATGGTAGGGCCGCCGTTCCATCGGCGGCCGTGGGGCGGACGGCGATGGAACGCCGTCCCTACCGGATCGTGAAGACCAGGCCGCCGCGGGAGTCCAGCACGATGGTGTTGTCGCGCACGCGGCCGCAGACCTTCTCGTCCACTTCGCCGTCGATGACCACCGGCCAACGGGCCAGCTGGTTGGGATGCTGCGCGTCTGTCACCGTGACCGGCAGCACGAGGCCCTTGCGCGTCGTCTCGCCCACGCCATCAACGTACAGCGTGCCGCTTGCCGCCGGCGCGAAGCCCGCGAGCGTGCCGGATGTCGTACCCATGTCGATGCGCAGGCCGCCCACGCGCGCAGCCGTGCCGGCCGCCATCGAGAGCGTCGCCCCCTCGGCCACCACAACCGCCGAATTGGCCGGGAGGGTCGAGGCGTCTGCCCCAACGGGAATCGAGAGCGTCCCCTCCTCCACCACGGTGTCGCCCGTGTAGGTGTTCGCGCCCGTCAGGGCGAGGGGCTTCGCGCCCTTCTTCACGAAGCCGCCGTCCGCCCCCTCCAGGTCGGGATCGTGCAGGAGCGGCTGGGCGATCGTGTAGCTCTCGCCGGCCAGCTCGGCCGTCGTCACCACCGCGCCGTTCGTGGAGACCAGCACCTCGGTAAGGCCGCCGAGCGTCTGGTTCGCCGCCGCCGTCCCCACCGGCGCGTACATGCCGCCGTTCCAGTAGATGTAGGCCGAACCGCCCGCGAAGTAGCAGTAGTCGACGTTCGTGCGATTGTCCAAGAAGATGTTTTCCGTCTTGATGACGCCGCCGTGCAGGTTGATCCGCGAAGTGGTGGCGTTGCAGCCCATGTGGATGCGCTCAATCTCGTCGTACAGGCCGCCGTACATGTTGAGCGTCGCGTCGCACGAGCGGTTGAGCGTCTTCTGGCCGTTGGCCTTCGAGCCGAGATAGCCCATGCGCGTACCCGTCGTGGCGCTCGTATCCGTGTGGACGTACGTGCCGCCGTAGATGTTGAACGTGGCGTGCGGCGGGTTGACGCCCGTCGTGTTGTACGTCTGCCCGAAGCGCATCACGCCGAGGTTCGTCAGCGTGCCGCCGTAGAGGTTCGCCGTCGCCTGGCAGGGCGTGTCGAAATCCGAAAGGTCATAGCAGAAGCCGAGCGCGCTCATCGTCACGTTGCCGCCATACTGGTTGTAATCGGCGTAGGTGGGAATGAGCTTTCCGTTCGCGTCCTTGCCGTGGTTGAAGGTGTGCCCGATGAACACCCAGGCGGCACGCACGGTACCGGAAAGGATCGTGAGCGCCGCATGGTTCGTGGTGTAGCCCCAGCCGCGGTCCTGCGCGCCGATGAAGGTGTCGCGCGCGGTGCCGTTGTTCGAGATGTGGAAGAGCGCGTTCGGCCCCGCGAGGCGCACCTCGCCCTCGTCGATGCTCAGCGCACCCGCACCCTGCTTCTTCAGACTGTCTCCGTTGTCGGGCCAGTACCAGCCGTCCCCCGTCTTGTTCCAGTCCGTGTTGATTCCCTGATACCCGATGCGGTTCGTCACCGTCGGACCCGTCGTCGGCGCGAAGGTCAGCGTGCCAGGTCCCGTCTTCAGCAAACTGCCCGTCGTCGTATCGAACTTCTCGGTCAAGGTAAGGTTGTTATCGGTACGTATGATCGACGTGTAGTTGCCGGCGGGGGTCGCCGTCACCTTCAGCGACGACACCGCGTCCGGACCGGAGTAGTGGAACGTGCAGGTGCCGATCGTGAGCGACTGGCCGGCGAACGGCGACAGGTCGTCGATCTCCAGCGTCCCCGAGCGGATATTGATGCCGGTTCCGCCCGCGAACCCGCCCGAGAGCTTCACCGTGCCGCCGCCCTCGCTGGCCTTGTTGACGTGGAGCGGACGCTTCGGGTCGGTCGTCACCATTCCGTTCACCGCGAGCGTGGCATTCGACTCGGCGAGGAGAGCGACCGCGCCCGAGTAGCCGCCGTTCGCGTCCGTCTCGTAGCTGCGGTAGTAGTCGTCGTCCGTCGTCACGTCGGAGTCGATCGTGTGCGTGCCCGTGAGGGCGAGGATGGACGGCGGCGTCCTGAAGTCGGTGTGGTTGAGGTTGATCGTGCCGCCGGAGATCGCATAGCCGTCCGCGGCCGTGCCGCCCTGCAGCGTCACGCGGCCCGCCGTCACTTCGCCGTCAAGCGTCACGGGCACGTTTGCCGCCGTCGCCGCGACGAAGACGGGAAGCGCGTTCGTGCCGTTCGGCGCCACGCCGCCGTCCCACTTCGTGCCGTCGCTCCATGTGCCGCCCGTCGTGCCGTCAAGCCACGTCGTGCCAGACGTCGGCGCGTTCGCAGAGACCGTCACGGTGATCTGCTTCCAGCCGGCCCAGTTGCCCTCCGCCACGTCGCTCTTCGCGTACGTCATCGTGTATTCCGGGAAGTTGGCATTCGGGACGAACTTCGCCAGGAAGCCCTCATTGTCGAGTTCCGGCGGGTAAATGAGGACCGGATACGTGCCCGTCTGCATGCCGTCGGTGTTCGACGAGCCGCCGGGGCGGTGGAAGGACACCGTGACGGGCGACAGCACGGCCAGCTCGTTCGACACGACCACGCCGATTTCCTCGCGGTCGACGCAGAAGTCGAACACGACCGGCTCCGTACCGTTCTCTTCGCCAACGGTGATGTGGTTGATGTACATGTATTGGCCCGAGGCGCGAAGTCCGGCAGAGGGCTTCAACACGATCCGGTTTTCCTTGAACCCCTTCCATCCATTGTCCACGCCGATCCTGAAGCCTTCCGATGCCGTGACAGGTCCCGTGAACATGTTGGTAACGGTCATCTGAGGACGGAAGATGCCGGTGACGTGTCCCTTCACGGCAATGCCGCCGTCCTCGCCCGCACAGTCGGGATCGTGCATGATCGCCTGGCGCAGCTCGAGCGCGCTCGCGTCGACGCCGCCCGGAACCTTCTCCCAGTACGTCGCGCAGTCCAGCGTCAGTCCGCCTGCGCCGAGATAGACGCCCGTATGCCAGTTGGCCTCCTTCTCGCCGCCGAACGAGTAACTCTTGCTGCGCTCGCGGTTGTAGCCCAGCTGCCACAGACCGCCCCGGAAGTAGATGTACGTCTCGCCTGTCGTGTGCGTGACAAAGCCGAGCGTTCTCAGCGTGCCGCCCGCGTTGAGGAAGAGCTTCTGGGGCTTCTTCGTCGACGCCTTGCCGAGCGCGAATGTGTTGGCGACGACGAACGTGCCGCCGTCGTTGATGTGAATCTCGCCCGGCGCGGAGTTCGCGTTGTTGCCCACGTTGAGGTTGTTCGCCCAGAACGTGCCGCCGTTCACGATGATGCGGCTCACCTGCTCCACGCCCGACGTCGCGCCCTGGTGGCACATGCTGAACGTGCCGCTGCAGTTGAACTCGCCGCCGTTGACGGTGAGCGTGGGAGACGCCGTCTGGTTGCTTTGCCCGTCATGGCCCATGTTGACGGCCGTGACATTGAACGTACCGCCGTTGATCGTCAACTTCGGCTCAAGCCCACCGGGAGGCGTGGTCGAGAGAAGTCCGCAGTAGAACGAGTGATAGAGGTAGCCGCCGTTGAACGTGCCGTTGTTCATGACCAGTTCGCCGGCCGTCTCCAGCGCACCCGGCGTCACGGCCGAGTGGTGTCCGATGATAAATCCTCCCGTCTTCACGATCGGCGCGTCCGTGTCGTCCCCGACCGTACCGATCACCACGCGGCCTTCGCTCACGATCAGGTTCTTGAGTCCCGTCGTCGGTCCGTCGCCGTTCGCCTGCACGCCGTCCGTGGTGTAGTATGCGCCTTTCGCGGAGTTGTCCTGGTCGCCGATGTTGAACGTGCCGCTCCCCTTCAGAATCAGGTCGCCCGCGCCCTTCTTCATGAGCGAGCCCACGCCCGTCGCCACGTTGAGGAGCGTCAGGTCGTTGTCCGTCCGCAGCACGCCCGCGTGGCCCGCGCCGGCGTTGATGTAGAGCCCGGCGGCCGTTGCGTCGGGACCCGTGTAGTGGAGCGTGCCCGGACCGAGGATCAGCCACCAGGGATTCGCCGCCGCAAACGAGATGTCGGAGATCGTCGTGAGGCCGCTGCCCGCCGTGAGCGGGCCGGTGAAGCCCGCGAGCGAGTCGCCGAGCACCACCGTGCCGCCGCCGGCGTCGGTGGGGTTCGTGGTGACGGACCGCTTGCCGGCCGTG
>CACXPT010000225.1 GCA_902769585.1 uncultured bacterium | reverse complement strand
TCCCACGCCGCGATCGCCTTCTTCGCCTTGAGGCGCGAGACCATGCATTCGAGGTAGCGCCCCTCCCACATGAGCGCGTACGGGTCGCTGAACGGGTTGCGGTTCGCGAGCGCCGGCGGGATGTAGTTGCGGAACGTCATCTGCCCGGTGAGGAGCGGCACGATGAGGCGGATACCGTGCTTCTCTGCAATGTCGCAGAACTCCTCGAAATGCTCCACCATCCGCTCGTCCACGCCCGCGCGGCCGCAGGGCGTGTCGGGCAACGGCTCCTCGGAGTCGAACATCCGCGTCTCGTTCACCTTGTCGAAGTTGTCGCTGCTCAGGTAGCACGCGTGGATGGGCTGGAAATCCGCCCAGTTCGGAAACACGCGCAGGATGCGGAAGCCGTTCGCGGCAAGGACGCGCAGATCCTCGTCCACGGCCTTCGCGTCCCACTTGCGCCACATCTCGGTAGCAGCGTGGCTCGCCCAGTAGTTCGCGCCCAGCGCCATCTTGCCAGATGGCAGAACATCGACAGCGCCCGCCGCGATCGAGAAGGCGGCAACGGCAACAATCGTATTGAAAGATGATGATTTCATGACGGCATTTTACCATAATTCACCGGGCCTGTACGGCGATATGTGGTATAATCGTCCACATGAAAGCCACACTTCTCTACTCCGCCGCCGTCGCGGCCGCCATCGGCTGCGAGGCTCTCGCAATAGACGTAACGAGCTCCTCACTCTCTGTCTCGTTCGACGAGCAGGCAAAGGGTTCCGTCGCGCGCATCGTATCTGTCCGCGGACAGGAGCTGGGCGCGATCAACAGCCACGCCCCGCTCTTCTCGCTCAGCCTCTGCCGTGCGGACAGCTACACGAACATCGCCTACGTCTCGTCCATAGAAGCCACCTCCTTCTCGGCAGAGCGGCTCGCCGACGGCGCCCGCCTCGTCTACGCATTTGCCGAAGGCCCGGTGGAGAAGGTCGTCTGCACCGTGCGCGCCCCCGCCGGCGACACCAAGATCCGCTGGCGCATCAAGACGACCGCGCGCGACGGATGGGTCGTCACCGATACGCGATACCCGAGCATCCCCCTCGCAACGCAGCTCGGCACATCTGGTGCCGACGACGCCTGCGTCCTCGGCCTCGCCAAGGGCGGCATCATCCGCAATCCCGGTGCCAACAAGCCCGGATGGTCAACGAGCGGACGCGAACCCGGCAACCTCGTGGCCCAGTTCTCCTGCCTCTACGACGATCGTGGCGGATTCTACATGGCCGCAGAGGACGCGCAGGGCCACGCAAAGCACCTTTCCGTAGAGCGCGCCCGCAACGCGCTAGTGTTCGCCGTCAAGCGCATCGGCTTCGCCAAGGACGACGAGCAGTCCTACGACGTCGTCACCGCCGCCTTCGAGGGCGCCGACGGTTCGCTCGCCGACTGGCATGACGCCGCCGACATCTACAAGGCATGGGCGCTCCGCCAGCCGTGGTGCGCGACGCCTCTCAAGTTCCGCACCGATCTCCCCGCCTGGATGAAGGACGCGCCCGCAATGGTGCGCTTCGGACGCGACTGGCTTGGCCGCACCGAAGACATCCGCGCATGGATGAAGGACTACTGGCTAAAAGAGTTCGTCTCCGCACCGCTCGTCATGGCCTATTGGGGCTGGGAGAAGCGCGGCTACTGGGTCACGCCCGACTACTATCCCGTCTATCCAGACGACGCCACCTTCGAATCGCTCGTCCGCGACATGCGTAAGCTAGGCGGACACGCCTTCCCGTGGCCGAGCGGCTACCACTGGACGCTCCTCTACACCAAGCAGCCGGACGGCTCGTTCCTGTGGGACGACCGCGCGCGGTTCGACTCCTACGCCCGCCCCCACGCGATCCACAACCGCAACGGCCTGATGTACATCCGCACGCCCTCCTGGCTGCGCGGCGGCAACTGCACCTGCATGTGCGGCGGCGATCCGTGGACGATCCGCTGGTGGAACGACGAGGTGTGCATGCCGCTCGTGAAGCTCGGCTGCGAGATGATCCAGGTCGACCAGGTGGTCGGCGGCGCCTTCCCGCCCTGCTGGGCGAAGAACCATCCCCATCCTCCTGGGGAGGGCAAGTGGAAGACCGACTGCTTCCGCGAGCAGCTAGTCACGATGGCCGAAACGATGAAGAAGGTCGAGCCCGACTCCATCGTCTGCTTCGAGGAGCCGAACGAGCACTTCAACCATCTCGTCGGCATACAGGATTACCGCGACTGCGAGATCAAGCACGAGTGGGCCAGCGTCTTCAACTACCTCTACCACGAGTTCGTGCCGTGCTTCCAGTCCAACCCTCGCCGCGGCAACCGCGTATGGCAGGCGCACGAGGCGGCCGACGGACAGATTCCGCACCTCTCGCCAGCCAAGCGCGACCTGCACGCGAACCTGACCGCGCTCGCCAACGGCGACTTCGAGATGGCGCACAAGGACGACGCGGGCTTCGCCGGCTGGGAGCGCCTGAACGGCTACAATGGCGCTGTCTGGAACGGACGGTGGTTCGTAGACCGCAGCGAGAAGAAGGACGGCGCGGCCAGCCTGCGCCTGGAGACCGGCGCGAAGGAGACGGTCCAGGTGTCGCAGAACGTGCTCACCGACGACACGGCGGCGTTTCATGTGGGCGCGAAGTACCGCCTGTCCGCATGGATGAAGACAGGCAAGATGCGCCGCGGCAACTCGATCCGCTTCGGCATCTTCGCGCCCGGCCTCAAGGGACTTGGCGGCGGCTCGCTCCCCTTCCCGAAGCCTGAGGACGGCTGGCGGCTCGTCGCGAAGGACTTCACCCTCCCGGCCGGTTCCGAGATGATCCGCATCATGATCCACATCGACGGCGAGGCGACCGCATGGGTTGACGGCATGAAGCTGGAGGCCGTCGCCGAAGACGGCACCGCCAAGCCTCTGGTGCTTTCCGGCCGCTCGGCCTACGACGACTTCATGAAGAAGTGGGTGGCGCTCTACCACGGCGAAGGCCGCGAGTGGCTCGCCTTCGGACGCCAGGTCAAGCCGCCACGCCTCGTCTGCGGGACGCAAAGCTTCAACGACCGCGACACGCCGTGCGTGTTCCACGCGGCCTACGAGTCGCTCGACGGCCGCAGGGCCGTGATCCTCGTAAACGCCACCGCGCTTCAGCAGGAGGTGACGCTCTTCCGCAAGAGCGGCCCCCAGACCCTGACCCTCGCCCCCGACGAGATCCGCCTGATCCGGGATTAGTCCGATTCGCTCTTGGCCTTGTAGAGGGCACGAACCTCGTCGACCACGAGCTTCGGGCGGCGGTAGAGGTCGTAGAGTCCGCCCGTGTTCACGCCGTAGGAGCGGTTGCGCGCGCCGCGCGTGCGCGTGTAGGTCTTGCAGTCGGTGAACTGCCAGATGGCGACGCCGGCGATGTCCTTCATCGCGAACATCTCCTCCAGCATGATCCGCTCGTATTCGGCCTGATGATCCTCGGTGTACTGCGCCTTGCCGCGCGGATCGCGCACGCCGTAGTCCGCCTTCACGCCCGTCTCGCTCACGATGATCGGGCGGTTGTCCTTGTAATGGTTGCGGAAGTATGCCACGATCTCCTCGTGGCAGGCGCGGATGTTGCGGCGCATCTCCTCCGCCGAGCCGTTGTCCATCTCCCACGAGTACCAGCACGGATAGGTGTTGTAGGCGATGATGTCCGTGTTCGTGTGGCAGATGTCCTTCAGGTTTCGGTGGCAGGCGAAGGTGACAAGATGTCCGGAATCCTCGGCGCGGATAGTGTCGATGAGACGGTCGACAAGAACCTTGCACACCGGCTGGTCGGAGTCCGGCTCGTTCAGGAACGCGCTCACGATCACGCACGGGTGGTTGATGGAGTTGCGCACCATGAGACGCGTCTCCTCCTCCTGCAGGTCGCAGAACTCCGGATCCTTCAGCTGCTTGGGCTTGTTGCCCCAGCCCAGCGACTCCTCCCACACGAGCACGCCCAGCTCGTCGCAGAGGTCGAGGAACGACTCGCACTGCGCGTAGTGGCTGCCGCGGATGAAGTTGCCGCCAAGATCCTTGAGGTTCTGCACGTCCTCGTACATGAGCTGCACGGGCGTCGTCACGCCGAACTCGTAGTGCGACTCGTGCCGGTTGACACCCTTGAGGTAGACGGGGCGTCCGTTGAGCGTGATCCGCCCGTTGGCCGTGCCCACCTGGCGGATGCCGAATCGGGTACTTAGTGCTTGGTGCTTAGTGCTTAGTGCTTGGTGCTTGGAGCCTGATGGGGTAACGGAAACGGTGTGGAGATTGGGGGCGTCATGGCTCCACAACTTGAAGTTGGGCACGTTCAGCGTCGCGCGGCGGTTCGTGAAGGCGACCTCGCGCGGCGCGCCGCCGTCGAACGCGACTGACGCCGTGAAGTCCTGTGGCGCATCCTTTCCGACGAACTGCGCCTCCAGCTCCACGCGACCAGTCTTGATGTCGCGCGTGCGCACCACCACGCGGCGAAGCTCGACTGGCTTCGTCTGCACGTCCAGCCATACGCCGTGGTGGAACCCGCCGAAGGGATAGAAATCGTAGAAGTCCCAGAAAAGCTTCACCTTGGTGTTGTCCACGACGGAGTCGACGGCCGCCACCAGCTCGTGCGTCCCCCTCGAGAGCGGACCCGTCGCGAACTCGAACCTGCTCCACGGCAGCTTACTCATGCCGATCTCGCGCCCGTCGATCCAGAAGCGTGAACGCAACCCGGCGCCGTCCACCACCAGAAACGCGTTAACAGCGTCCGCCGCCCAGCGAGAACTGCCGCCTGTAGCAGCCGGTGCCGTGCTGGTTGAAGTAGCGCGACATCGCGTTCCAGCAGCCGGGGACCGTCATCTTGTCGTTCGCCTCGAACGCCGGCAGCGAAACCTCCTCCAGCGACTTCCCCTTCTCCAAACGGAAGTCCCAAAGCCCGTCCAATGCAAGCTTCTCAACGCCTGAAAGCGTTCCCGCCGCCAGCGCGGCCGCCAGCGCCGCAAGCATTCCAGTCTTCTGTCCGAATCGCATATCGACATTCTCCTTGTTGGTTCCGCCACCCTTCTGGCGGCGTTTCCCGCCCATTCTACCAAAAACCTGCCGTCCGAAAAAGCGTCTCGCCCCGAAAGGCGCGGGACACATGGAAGAAAGGGGGAGAAAATCCCATGCGTGCCGCGCCTTCCGGGGCGAGAGCTTCATGGCCTTGCGGCCTCAGATTCCCGTCGCAACCCTTGTGGGGTTGGAAGACGGCGCATATTATAGATAATTGCCTATCGATAGTCAAGTACCCATTTAACATTTTTTGCAGCCGCTCAGCATTCGCCTCACTGGGCGGTCCCAGAATCGCATCATCACGTAGGCCAGCGCGGCGAGCGCGAGGTACTCGCACACGCCAAGCGCCACGCAGAAGCCGGCCGAAAAGCCGACGGAATACGTCCGCACCCACCAGTTGTGTATCTTCATGAACGGATAGTGCGACATGTAGAAAGGATATGACAGCTCCGCAAAGAACGCGCACACCGCCGCCGTCCTCGCATGCGTCACCTCCGTGCCTGCTCCCGCCAGCAGCAGAAGCGGGAACACCACCATCAGCGCCACGAGCTCGAACGCGCCGTTCTGGTACATGCCCCCGAACGGCATCGGCACGAACAGCACGAGCAGGAACACCGCCAGGCAGATCGCCAGCCCGCCGCGCGGAATCCGTATCTTCCATCCGGCCCTCGCCAGGAACATACCGAACAGGAACGGGAAGAATAGCCGCACGCACGCTCCGTACACATGTTGCGCATTGAGGCTCCACCCGATCTCGATCGTGTCCCTTTTCCGCGCGGCGACCTGCGCGAGGAACTCGCTTGACGTGCCGAAGATCGCATTGATATCCACGTGCAGCGCGTACGACGCCGTCCAGAGGCCAGCGACCACGGAAAGCACAGCAAGTGCAAGGCGCCCCAGCCGCCGCACGAAGAGCGCGTAGAGGATGTTCGCAAGATACTCGTAGTATAGCGTCCAGGCGCACGGGTTGAACGGCACCAGAAAACCGGAACCCGGATACGGCAGCAGTAAGAGGCCCGCCGCCACCAGACCGGCGAACTCCCACGGACCGAACGCCCGCAACGCCCTGTCCCAGAGCGGACACCCCATGCCCTGCGCGAAGAACACGACCAGCCCGATCAAGGTGCCGGAGACGACTAGCGGGTGCAGCCGCAGGAGGCGACGACCGAAGAAGCCCCGCAGGCTCATCCCTTCCTTCCACCGGCGGTCGTAGGCGTACGCCAGCATGTAGCCCATCAGGAGGAGAAAGAACTCCACACACAAATATCCGTGCCCGCAGACCTGCGGCACCGCAGGCACGTCGCCCCTGGTCCACCCGTATGGCTCGGATATGTGGAAGAGCGGCACGAGCAATCCGGCGACGCCGCGCAGCGCATCCGCGATCACATTCCTTCTTGTGCCTGTTTCATGCATGCCCCGCTATTTTACCACACTCGCGGCATTGACACACCCCGGGGTGAAAATGGTAATATAGCGCCATGAAAACCGTACTGTTCTCCCTCGCGATCATCCTCCTCGCGCTCGCTCTTCCAGCCGCTGCAGCAGACCGTACCGCATTCGCGCCGGCCGACGGCGTAACGCCGGCCACTCCCGCGCTACAGAAGGCAGTCGACGACCTCTCCGCCTCCGGCGGCGGCACGCTCGTCGTCCCGCCAGGCGCCTACGTGACGGCCAGCCTCCGCCTGAAGGACAACGTGACGCTCCGC
>CACXPT010000224.1 GCA_902769585.1 uncultured bacterium | reverse complement strand
CTCCGCAACAAAACCCAATAAAATCAAGGGGGTCGCAATTGTCGGTATTGTCCTGTTTTGAAAACTACGACAGTCCTGTTTTGAAAACTACACGACACGGGTAAACTGGCGCGTTCATTTTCCCCACTTTCGCATTGCGCGCAGGGGCGGGGTTCGGTATACTTGTGAGGTCGATTTACAAACCAGTTCAACAACAAGCAAAGGAACAAAGATGACAAGACAGGTATTTCTGGCGTTGGCGGCCTCGACCGCGATTTCCGTTATGGCCGCTCCGCCCACTGTGGTGGTGAAGAAGGCCGGCGCAGAGCGCACGGTGGTGTCGATTGAGACATCGGGCGGCAACGCGGCGGCGCAGGCCTTCAACGTGTCGCTGAAGCGCAACCTCTCGCTCACCGGATACTTCCAGGTGGGGCCGAACGGGCAGATTCGCGTGACGGGCACGCCTGGCGCGGGTGTGGTCGCGACAGGCGCCGGCAAGCAGATCTCATCTCAGGCGACTTTCGCCGACGCCAAGGCCGCACGCATGGCTGCGCGTCAGTTCACCGACGCCATCGTGCAGGCGTACACCGGCAAGAAGGGCTTCGCGTGCGACCGCATCGCCTTCATAAACCGCATGGGTGCGGACAACGCAGAGCTCTACACATGCTATCCGGACGGCTACGACATCCGACAGCTGACGAGCGATCGCCGCGCTGCGGTCGGGCCGCGTTGGGCTCCTAGCAAGGAAGAGATATACTACACAGGATTCCTCCAGAGGACGCCGCTCGTGTACCGCATCGACATGTCCGGACGACGCAACCTGCTGGCACCTTTCAAGGGGTTGGCGACTGGCGCGGCGGTGTCACCGAACGGTGCGGACTGCGCGCTCATTCTGTCGCACCAGGGCAACCCGGAACTTTACGTCCTCAACTTCGCGACGAAGCGCGTGAAGCGCATGACGAAGACGCAGAACGCCTCCGAGGCGTCGCCCTGCTGGAGTCCGGACGGGCGGCAGATCGCGTACGTGAGCGACACGACCCGCCATCCGCAGATATACCTGCTCGACGTGGCGACGAAGCAGTCGCGGCGAATCACGAACGCTGGCGGCGAGAACACTAACCCGGACTGGAGTCCGGACGGCCGTCTCGCGTGGGCGACGAAGCGCGGCGGCTTGAACTACGTGGCGGTGATGGATCCGTCCAAGGGCGAATCGACGGCGCGCCTCGTCACGGATGGCGGCAACTGGGAACATCCGAGCTGGGCGGCCGATGGGCGGCACCTGATCGCGTCTCGCGACAAGGCGCTATTCATCATCGACACCGATCCCGAGGGCGACAAGCCGGTGCAGATCTTCCGTAACCAGGGGAACTGGATGAACCCGGCGTGGGCAAGGTAGGTGAAAGGTGAAAGGTGAAGGGTGAAAGGTGAAATGGTGAGAGGGTGTCGGATGTCGTAATGGATGTCGGCTGTTGAATGTTGAATGTCGTTTAAGCAAGGAGTAGTAACATGAAGAGAAGAGAGTTTGTTGGATTGGTGGCGGCAGGTGTCGCGGCTGGTGCTGCGGCGGATTGCTGCGCGAAGAAGGGCAAGATGCTGTTCGGCGTCTGCTGCGGACCTGACCAGGTTCCGATGCTGAAGGAGATCGGCTACGATTTCTGGGAGTGGAACGGAGCCTCGGCCTTCATCCCCACGAAGAGCGACGAGGAGTGGAAGAAGCACCGCGACGAGAAGATCCTCAGCGCGGCACTGCCGATCCGTTCCGTGAACGGGTTCCTTCCCGGAAACTTCCGCCTCACGGGGCCGAACGCCTCGTTCGACGAGCCGCTCAAATACGCGGAGACGCTGTGCCGCCGCGCGGACGAGGTGGGCCTGAAGACGATCGTCTTCGGCTCCGGCGGCGCGCGCAACGTGCCCGGCGACATCTGCGGCCCGAAGGACCAGAAGCCGTTGCCGGAGAAGGGCGTGGAGCAGTACACGGACTTCTGCAGGCAGCTGGCAGCGCGCATCTCCGACCTCAAGGTGTGCGTGGTGATCGAGCCTCTGCGCCCGAACGAGTCGAACATCATCAACTACGTGTGGCAGGGCCTGCAGATCGTGGAGGACGTCAAGTCCCCGCGCATCCAGCAGCTAGCCGACCTCTTCCACATGATCATGGGACGCGAGTCTCCCGAGTCGATCGTGCAGGCGGGATGCCGCCTGAAGCACGTCCACATCGCCGAGAAGGAGACGCGCCAGTATCCCGGCAAGGACGACTTCGACTTCTCGCCGTACTTTGACGCGCTCAAGAAGATCGGCTACTCCGGCGGCATCTCGTGCGAGTGCGGTTGGCCGAACCGCAAGGACAAGGACGCGTTCTACGCGGCGCGCGTCAAGGCGCTTGCCGTCATGAAGAAGTTCGCCGGCCAGGCCTGACCTTCAGGAGGTTCCGTCGTGCGGAAGATCACGATGCAGTACCGGGTGCCGTATGCGGACACCGACCAGATGGGCGTGGTCTACTACGGCAACTACCTCACCATATTCGAGCGCGCGCGCAACGAACTGATGCGCGCGTGCGGCTACACCTATCGCGAATGCGAGGCGGAGGGCTGGATGCTTCCCGTAACGCACGCGGAGGTGGACTACAAGCGGCCGGCGCGCTACGACGATCTGCTCGAGGTGACGGCCTGGTGCCGTGCGCACAAGGGCGTACGCCTTGAGATCGCTTGCGAGGTCAAGGTGGACGGCGAGCTGCTCGTCTCGGGCTTCACGCGGCACTGCTTCGTGTCCACAAAGACGTTCCGTCCCATTCCGCCGCCGGAACGTCTCCTGCAGGTGCTTGACACGGAGTGACATGATCGTCCCCGTCAGAGACCCCACGAAGCCGCTGGAGTGCCCTGCGCTGTACGACCTCTCGCGTCCGCTTGAGGTGGAGGTGGGGTGCGGTCGCGGCCGTTTCCTGACTGGTCGCGCGGCGGCAAACCCCGAGTGCGTGTTTCTGGGCATAGAGCGGATGCTTGAGCGCGTGCGCACCTTCGACAGGAAGACGCAGCGGATGGGGCTCGACAACGCCCACGTCGTGCGGCTCGAAGCGCTGTACACGTTCTGGTACCTTCTTCCGGCGCACCACGCGCGGACCGTTTACGTATTCTTTCCTGACCCGTGGCCGAAGCGCAAGCACCATTCCCACCGCCTCTTTGGACCGCTGTTCCTTTCGGCGCTCTGGAAGCGGCTCGAGGTGGGCGGACGAATCGAGTTCGCCACCGACCACGAGGAGTATTCCCACGTGGTGGAGAGTTGCTTCGCGGCAGACGCGCGGTTCGAGCGCGTGGAGCCGCGCCAGCGCGGTCCGGAGGAGTGGACGGAGTTCGAGACGATGTTCCGCGAGCAGGGTCTGCCGATACATGCGGCTGCATGGCGTTCTCTTCCGGCGGACGACGCGCCGCTCGCGCCGCTGACCATCCCGCCGGAGGATGAGCCTCGCGAAGGCATATATCGCCGCCCCGACCGCTGGGCGCGCATGGAACAGGATTTGCAAGCCGAACCGCCGCATGACCGCCTGTGACGGTGGCAGTAGCATTTCAAGAATGTTGAAGCAGTATTATTGAAACGACAAATTCAAAGCAAGGAGATGGCATGGACAAGAGTAGAAGAGAGTTTCTGAAGGGGACGGCCTGGATGGGCGTGGCCGCGATGGCTGCCGGCCATTTGGCCGCCCATGCTGCTGAGAACCGGCCGGGATGCGCCGCGGGCGCACCGATGCACGGGTTCCGCGTGGCGCCGATGAAGCGCGTGCGAGTGGGCTTTATTGGCGTGGGCGCGCGCGGCACGCCGGCGGTGAAGCGCATCGCGCAGATCCCCGGATGCGAGGTGACGGCGATCTCGGACATCAACCCCGTGCGCCTCGACGCGGTCCAAAAGTGGATGAAGGAGAACGGCTACCCCGCGCCGAAGGAATGGAGCCGCAACGGCGACCAGGACGCGTGGAAGGGCCTGTGCGACTCTGACGTCTGCGACGTCGTGTATTCCGCGACGCCGCGTCCGCTCCACTGTCCGATCAACGTCTACGCGATGGCGCACGGCAAGCACGTGCTGCAGGAGGTGCCCGGCGCGTTCAACCTCGAGGAATGCTGGGCGACCGTGGAGGCCGCCGAGAAGTTCCGCCGCCACTGCATGATGCTGGAGAACTGCACGTACGGCGAGGAGGAGATGCTCGTGTTCAACCTCATCAAGAAGGGGAAGCTCGGCGAGATCGTGCAGGCCGAGGTCGGCTACCAGCACGACCAGCGCTCCCTGCAGTACAACCCGCGCGACGGCGTGTTCTGGCGCATCGACCGCCACATGAAGCACCACGGCAACTACTACCCCACGCACGGGCTCGTCCCGGCGGGGCGGTGCCTCGACATCAACCGCGGCGACCGCTTCGAGTACCTCGTCTCGATGGAGACGAAGAGCGCCTCCTTCGAGGCGTTCGGCCAGGCGAACTTCCCGGCCGACGACCGCGTTGTCGGCGTCGACGGCAAGCCGTTCAACCGCCATACGCAGCGGATGGTGAAGGGCGACATCAACACGTGCCTCATGCACACGGCGCAGGGCAAGACTCTCTCGCTCATCCACAACGTCTGCACGCCGCGTCCGTACGACCGCGGCAACCTCTTCATGGGGACGAAGGGCATCTACCGCAGCTACCCGTCGCTCCTCATGGCCTGGGAGGAGAAGATCGGCGACGGCGGCGCGCACAAGTACTTCGACGAGGCGAAGGCCCAGAAGATCAAGGAGGAGTACCGCCATCCGTTCTGGCAGGTGGCCGGCGAGATCGCGAAGAAGGTCGGCGGACACGGCGGCATGGACTTCGTGATGGACCTCCGCTGGGCGTACTGCCTGCAGAACGGCCTGCCGC